>JAJYDU010000051.1 GCA_021790475.1 Planctomycetota bacterium
TATCAGGCTACAGTAAAGGTTCACGGGGTCTTTCCGTCTTGCCGCGGGACTGTGGTATCTTCACCACAACTCCAATTTCACCGAGTCTCCCTTTGAGACACTGGTCCAGTGATTACGCCATTCATGCACGTCAGAACTTACCTGACAAGGAACTTCGCTCAGTCGTTGTTGCGCCCGCCTGGCCCCAGGGCCGGGCGGCGGGATGGTCGTTTCCGCCATCCTCTGCATGTCGCCATGCAGCTCGGACTATATCTTCGCCTCCCTAAACCGGAGGCGTTTGGCGTGTAGTCTCTGAGGATTCCAGAAAGATCGGATATTTTTGGCGGTTGATTTTTTCAACCACGGCGGCAATCTCCAACAATCCGCTCCAGCTTAGATGCTTTTGATCCCGCATGAGATCCAGCACGTGGGCGAAGAGCAGAAAGTCCTGTTGCTTGGCCGTCTTCAACGGATGCCCGCGAAAAAATGGAACAATCCTGTTTCGCAGATCCGCAACCGCCCGCACGCAATACCGGCAAAGATTTTCTTTATGGTTGTCGTAGCGGCGGTTGATGTGAATCCGACCGCAGCCGAAGAATTGCTGCAGCGTTTCCAGGGCGGCGAGGCTTTTGGCTCCCTGAGTCACCACGAACTCAGGAAATACCTGCCAACCCAGTTTTACCATCCGGCAGCGTTGGATGGCGATGGAGAAGCAACCTTCACCATCCACGAATCCAACAACCCATCCGATCGTCTCTGGCCTTTCCTGCTGATTATCTGCACCCGACACATTGTCACTGGCTTGGGACATCATACATGCCTCCGGGGTCAGTAGCGTGGGATACCCAGACTTTCCAGCATACAGCCAAATTTTACTAAGGCTAGCTCAAGTTAACCTTAGGACCGTCATAGTTACGGCCGCCTTTTATCGGGGCTTCGGTCGCCAGCTTCACCTTGCGGTTGACCGGCTCCCTTGACCTTCCGACAGCGGGCAGGCGTCAGTCTGTATACGTAAGCTTGCGCTTTAGCACAGACCTGTGTTTTTGATAAACAGTTCCCAGACCCTTTTCTCTGCGGCCCATCTTGCGATGGGCACCCCTTATTGCGAACGTACGGGGGAAAATTGCCTAGTTCCTTAAAGGGAGTTGTCTCGAGCGCCTGAGGCTATTCGCCTCGTCTACCTGTGTCAGTTTGTGGTACGGGCGTACGTATCGTCCGGCGGCGGTTTTTCTCGGCTGTTGCTTCGCCGGCTTCGGCATCCAAGCGGCCTCGGCCTTGCGGCACACCCACGTCTAACCGGGTGACCGACTCTGCAACAGCGTCACGCGCCATCAACCTTTACGCACGGTGCGGGAATATTGACCCGCTGTCCATCGCCTACGCCTTTCGGCCTTGGCTAAGGTCCCGACTAACCCTGGGCGGATTTACCTTCCCCAGGAAACCTCAGACTTACGGCGAGCAGGATTTTCACCTGCTTTATCGTTACTCATGCCGACATACGCACTTGCTGGCGCTCCAGCCGTTCTTCCGATCGACCTTCAACGCCGCCAGCAACGCTCCTCTACCGCTCCGATTGCTCGGAGCCCGCGGCTTCGGTGGATGCCTTATTCCCGGTCATTTACGGCGCCCTATTTCTCGGCCAGTAAGCTTTTACGCACTTTTTAAATGGTGGCTGCTTCTAAGCCAACATCCTGGCTGTCACGGAAATAAGACTTCCTCTATAACTAAGACATCCTTTGGGACCTTAGCCGGCGATCAGGGTTGTTTCCCTTTTGACCCAGGAGGTTATCCCCCCGGGTCTTACTCCCGTGGAACTCGCACCGGTATTCGGAGTTTGATTGAAGCAGGCAGCCTTGCGGGCCCCTGGCTTCATTCAGTAGCTCTACCCCCGGTTTGATATGACACGAGGCTACCCCAAAAGGTATTTCGAGGAGTACCAGATATCTCCACGTTTGATTAGACTTTTACTCCTCCCCACAGGTCACGACAGACCTTTTCAACGGTCACGTCTAGCGGTCCTCCTGAAGCGGTTAAGCCTCATTCAACCTGCCCATGGGTAGATCACGTGGTTTCGGGTCTATCACTCACGACTTAATCGGCCTGTTCAGCCTCGGTTTCCCTGCGCCTCCGGTCCGTAAGACCTTAGGCTTGCCATGAACGATAACTCGTCGGCCCATTATGCAAAAGGTACGCGGTCAGGCCACTTCCCCCTTGCGAGGGAAGATCCGCCCTTCCACGGATTGTAGGTATACGGGTTCAGGTGCTTTTGACTCCGCTAACAGCGGTGCTTTTCAACATTCAATCGCCCTACTGGTTCGCTATCGGTCGTGCAGTAGTATTTAGCCTTGGGCGGTGGTCCGCCCTGCTTCACACGAGATTTCACGAGTCTCGCGCTACTCTGGTACCTCTAGAGGCTTTGCGGTTTTCTCCTAAAAGGGCTATCACCCGCTATGGCTCGCCTTTCCAGACGATTCGGATAACCGCTCGGCTCTCACGTTGAGGCCCGCAACCCCGGGGTTACCCCCGGTTTGGGCTATTCCGCGTTCGCTCGCCGCTACTGACGGAATCGATTTCTCTTTCTTTTCCTGCAGGTACTTAGATGTTTCAGTTCCCTGCGTTCGCTCGCACCCGCCTATACATTCAGCGGGCCGTTACTGGGTTTCCCCATTCGGTAATCTCCGGATCATAGCTTGTTTGCCAGCTCCCCGGAGCATATCGGAGGCTACACCGACCTTCTTCGCCTCTGCACGCCAAGTCATCCACCGTATACCCTTGGTAGCTTGACCACCTTGACTTTAAACCGTTCCCCTTCCCGCCGGCATACGACCATTGCGACATATTGCACAGACGCAATGCCAACGGAACCGGGAAATCTGCAAGCCATTCCCGGCGAACCGGGAGAGCCAAGCCACCTGAGCAACTCTGGTTGATGCTTCTACAATATGTGTAGACGCACACTTTTTGCGCTCTTGACCACGCGGCCCAACATCATCTTGTTCCGTTACTCTCGAAAGAGTCCGGACCGTAACGACGCCGCCGCGTGTTTATAGCTTCGATGTGGAGTTATTTTGAACCACATCACGCAATCTTCACTTGTCAAAGAACTCGCTCATCCAATATTCGGATTCCGGCGTTCGCCCAGCCGGTTCGGGAGATAATAATTACCTCCCACCACTGGGCGGGCGCTGACTTCCGCATTTTGTTTTCGAGGCGGGTCATCGGCTTCCACCGACGGCCCCATGGAAGGCTGGGAATCCGATCAGGCGGGTATCAACCGATGCTTACCACCACAGGCGTGATTGGCAATCGCATCTCCTTGAAATACGGCACTGTGCCGCGGACGATTCCTTTCTTTCAATCAAGACCCATCACCAACGGGTCCGGTCCATAAAGATTAAGATAGCGGGGCGACACGGGGATGTCAAGCGTCCCCGAAAATTATTTTTCCAGCGCCATCCATTACCGGCATCCACCTTGTCCAGCACAACGTATCCGCAGGCGGACACTTTTTTCAAGCAAGTCAGCACAAAGCGCCCGCGGCGGCTAGCCACCAGAGGTCCGCGCCGACCACATACAGCTTTTATAAGGGCAATGCCCCGGCATGTCAACTGGGGGCCAGCGGCTGGTTCAAGATTTAATAAGGGCGCAGCATTATTTCCGGGCAGCCCTGGGAGCGCGGCTGTCCCCAGCCGCTTATACTCCCTGGCGACGGCGCGGCGGCGTTCGGTTTAAGCCCTGATTGGCGAAATTCGGCTGCTGCCCGGAAAAATTGCCACGCCATTCAAGATTGCTCCATGGTCATTTGAATGGCGAACCGAACCACCTCATTTCTGCCGGAGAGATTGAGTTTGTTCTTGATGTGCCCGCGATACGCATCAATGGTTTTGATGCTCAAGTGTAAAAGGCGGGCGATTTCCCGCGTTGATTTGCCCTGCCCGATCAACTGGAAAACCTCCAGCTCCCGGTCGCTCAACAGTTCCAGCGACGAGCGGCGCGACCGGTCGGCGGCGGCGGCGAGCCGCCGCAGCGCCCGCGATGTCATGGCCTCGCTAACATATATTTCACCAGCCATAACTTTTCGGATGGCCAGCAGAATTTTATCCGTCGCCTCCTGCTTCATGATGTAGCCGCGCGCCCCGGCGCGCAAGGCCCGTTCCGCATACATGTTTTCATCATGCATCGAAAGCACCAGCATGGGCAGATCGCGATGGCGGTTCCTGATGTCCTTAATCAGTTCCAGACCGGATTTGCCGCGGAGCGACAAATCCACAATTGCCAGGTCGGGCGTGAGCGACGCGAGTGCGTCCAGGGCGGAATCGGCGTCGGCGGCTTCGCCGCAGACACTCATGTCTTCGGCGCCCTCAATAAGCAGGCGCAGCCCCTGCCGGGCGATCGGATGATCGTCAATGATCAAAATACGAAGGCGGGAACCGGCCAAGCGGTTCGCGCGGGCGCTAGCCTTGTTCATCGGCGGAGGCCTCCGCGGAATTTTCCGGCCGGCCCAGAGAGCAGAGCACCGTGGCTCCGCGCCCCCGGGCGCTGTGCACGTGAAGTTTCGCCCCGATCACCCGGGCCCGGTAGTCCATGATGTGCAGGCCCATTCCGCGGCTGCGCTCCTGCGAAAAACCGGCGCCGTTGTCGCGCACCGCGAGCTGGAGGCCGTGGTCCTGAGTACGCAAACATATTTTGATATGTTTAGCACAACCGTGGCGAACGGCGTTGTGCACCGCCTCCTGCGCAATGCGGTAAAGATGGATGGCGGTGGAAAGGCTCGTACCTGCCGGCAGAGCATCGGCCCGAACCGGACAAGCGATGGAAAACAGCTTTTCCGTGCGAAAACCCAGCTCCCGCAGCGCCGTGGGCAGTTCCGCACAGTCGCCGATCGGTTGCAGACCGCGGGCCAATTCCCGGCTCTGGGCTATGCCTTCGTTGAGCAGGCTGGTTACCCGTTCGATCTCGGGCAACAGCGCCGGCGCCGCCTGTTGAATCCGGCCGGCAAGCGCCTTGGCCAGCAACGCCGCGCCGGTAAGCAACTGGCCCAGGCCGTCATGGAGATCCTGACCGATGCGCTGCTGTTCGCGTTCGCTGATGGCCAATACCTGGGCTTCCATGCGTTTGCGTTCGCTCAGGTCGCGGATAATGCCGGTGAAATAGCGCCGGCCCTCGATTTTCTGTTCCCCCACCGCCAGGTACATCGGAAAGGTATCGCCATCTTTGCGCTTACCAACCACTTCCCGTCCAATGCCGATGATCCGCGCCTGGCCCGTCCGCAGATAATTATCCACATAACGTTGATGCTCCCGGCGGGCGGACTCCGGCATCAGAATCTCGATCTTGCGCCCCAAAGCTTCACCGGCGGTCCAGCCGAAGATTCGTTCAGCGGCGGGATTAAACAATTCGATCGTGCCGGACTCATCCATGGTGATAATGGCGTCCACGGCCGTTTCCACAATGGCCCGGACCTGGGCCGTGCTTTTCCGCAACGCCGCCTCCAGCCGCACCCGTTCCGTGATGTCAATTCCCGTCACGATCACCCGCGCGCCGGTGGATTGGGACTTCGGCTCGGCCGCGGCATGGCAGGCAAACACACGCCGGCGGCCGTCGGGCGATAGAATTTCCAGGTCGAAGCGTCTTTCCCGCGAGCGCGCATTTTCACCGTCGATCTCGCCCAGCGCCTTGTGCCGCTGTTCGGGCGGCAACATTCGATCCAGAAGGTCTTTATCCGGCAGGGAACCGGCGGGAAGGGCCGCCAAGTCGGTGAACGTGTGGTTGGCCCGCACCACTCGCCCGCGGGCGTCGAGCACGAACGCCAGCAACCCCGGCACATCAACAATTCCATTCGCCAAGATTGGCTCGCCAATCATTCCACGCGTCCAGATTCTCCACCGTTGACGATACCACAATCCCGAAACAAAAGGGGGCTATCTCCCACAGCCGCCTTATTTGATCGCCACTTCCCGGTCCGCCGCGGACGCCCGATACACCCCGTCGATAATCTTCTGCACCGCGATACCCGCTTCGCCGGGGGCCTCCAGCGGCTTGTCGTACAGGCAGCCGTCGACGAAATTTCGCAATTTCAACCGGAACAAGGCGGCAAAGTCGCAGTTTGGCAGGTACGCCGGCACGGAATTCACCATGGTTCCGGCCCGGTCGGTGAAAATGGCCGGAGGATCCCACGTGCAGCCTCCCTTTTCGCCCACGAGCGTGAAATTCCACACGTCGCGTTCCACGTGCGCCGCGAAGGATGCTTCTATATGCATGATGGCCCCATTTTCGAAACGAATCTGCCCCACCGCCAGATCTTCCACGGTGTAAGTTTTCCAGTCCCAATTGGGCCACATGCTTACGACCTGGCTGGGTTTGTGGCCCACATAAGTCCAGGTTTTTCCGGCGGCGGCAACCGGCCGGGGCGACCCCATCACGTAGTGGGCCATTTCAATCACGTGTACGCCAATGTCGATCATCGGTCCGCCGCCCTGCAGGCGCTTCTGGCCGAAGACGCCCCAATTCGGAATGCCGCGGCGGCGCAACGCCTGGCATTTGACGAACATTACCTTTCCGAACTCTCCCTCCTCCCGGGCGCGGCACAGCATCGCGGTGGCGGGATGGTAGCGGTACTGGAAGCCGACGGCGAGTTTGCGCCCGGCCTTTTTGGCCGCGTCGATCATGGCCTGGCATTCGCGGGGGGTCATGGCCATGGGCTTTTCGGTGATTACGTGCGCCCCGGCCTGCAGGGAAGCAATGGTGGCCGGCGCATGGCTGCCATTGGGAGTGCAGACCGACACCGCATCGGGCCGGATTTCCTTGAGCATTTTGTGATAATCGGCGTAAAGGCCGTTGATCGCATACTTGGTTTTCATTGTTTCCAGCCGGTTGGGGTCGGTATCGACACCAGCCAGGATCTGGACTTCCGGCATGGTTTGCAAGGCGCGAATTTGAGTTTCACTGATACCCCCGCAGCCGATGAAGGCCATCCGAAGTTTGCGGCCTTTGTGTTCCTGCTTTTTCTCGCCACCGAGTGATTCCGTGGAAACGCTTGTGTCCGCCATGTCAGTTCCTTTCACAAATTGAACCCGAACCAGCCAAAAGCCCGGACTACTACCGGGCGTTAAGAATATATTCTCATCGCCGGTTCATCACTTGGCAAGTAGATCGCCCGCCAGGGAGACAGACGGGGAATCTCGAATTTTACTCCCGCGGTCGGTCGTCTTGCCGGGCCGGCGGCACGGGATCATATCCACCTTTGGCCAGGGGATGACAACGCAGAATTCGCTTGACACCCAGCCAGGTTCCGCGCCAGGGGCCGTATTGAGCGATGGCCTCAATGGTGTAGGCACTGCAGGTGGGTTCGTATCGGCAGTGCCCGCCCAGCCATGGCGCGAGCGTTACCTGGTAAAGCCGGATCAGGCCGGTCAGCGCCTGTTGCAAGCCGCGTCGAAACATGGAATTTATGGAAGTTGTGGAACGCATAAAAATCCGCGCGTGGCCGTCAGGAAAATGCGGCGTAACAGGAATATCTTACAGCCCCGCGCCCAGCAGCGTACCGAGGCGGATTTGATATTCCCGCATGGCCAGGCGCTGATGGGGGCGGACCACGATCAGAATATCCAGACCGGGTGGAATACGATCCTGCATGAGGCGGTAAGCCTCGCGTATCCGCCGCCGGATGGCGTTGCGCCGTACCGCCGGTCCGCAGCTTTTGCCGATGGAAACCGCCAGCCGCGCCGGTCCCGGCGCAGCGGGTTCATCGCGTCGCAATACGCACGCCATCAGCGGATGATGATGGCGCCGTCGCCCGCGCCGGTAGACGGCATCAATTGCCGCCCGGCCTTTAAGCCTTTGACAGCGCGGGAAACGGTAACGCGGCCGCGCCGCTGATTTTGGCGCTTCGCAACGGGATCGCGGATCATCCAGCTCATTCATTTTATATTTTAACGCAAAGTCACGAAGCATGAACCGCCGGCCCGTCTGTCCGGGGCGCGACGCCGTGCGTGTTTTTCAGCCACGGGTGCAGGGAACGCTCTTTTCAAGCGGCGCCGAGCTTGCTCATCACATAGCGGACCAGCGTGTCCACGGTAAACACGTCGCGGAACTTGTTGATGTCGGGATCCTTCTCAAATTCGGTCAGATCGGCGAAGGGCATCCGGCGTTTTAACTCGTCCAAACCTTTGGGTGTTACCTTCCCGTTGACCACATATTCGGGATTGGAAAAAACGCTCTCCGGTGAAAGATCCGCCTGGGGAATCTTGATGCCGAAAGCCTTCTCCAACTGAAACGTGATGTCGAGATAATCAATCGATTCCGCCCCCAGGTCCTCGTTCAAACGGGCTTGCGGCGTGACCTCGTCGGCATCCACCGCCAAAGCGCCGGTCAGCACGGTACGGACTTTGGCAAACACTTCATCCTGCGTCAGCAACATAATAATCCCCTGTCCATGGGCCGCGGAAAATCCCGAACAGATATTTTACACGCAACCCGGCATCCATTCTTTACGGCAAGCAGGTCGGTTCAGACCGCATATTGTTGCGCCGCGCGCAGCTGTTTCCAACGGGCCAGCGCGGCGTCAGTCATCATTTTGTCCAGAGCCGCCAACGTCGGATCATGTTCGGAGAGGTTGCGGTGCGCCAGTTCGATTCGGCCCTGGATGGCGATAGCCTCGCCGGCGCCGCCCCGGATTTTGAATTCGCTGCCGGCCGGCTCCAACCGCAATACCTCCGCCTGAATCGTCAGCGCCTGGCCCGGTTGAACGAACGCTCCATAGCGTATCTGCCGCGCTTCCCGGAGCACAATGAGACTATGCGCAAAATTTTCCCATTCCCGCACCAGCCATGCCGCGGCCTGGACCGCGGCTTCCAGCATCAAGACCCCCGGCAAAACGGGAAACCCGGGAAAATGATCCGCAAGATATTCTTCCGCCATGCTTACATGTTTGGTCATGGTGATTGCTTGAGCGGGCGTAAGACTGATCAAACGGTCGACCAGGGAGAAATTCACGCGTTTCCCATCCGCAAGTGGAACATTCCATCGCCGGCGCGGCGCCCGCCGCCGGCCCAGGGTCGTCTGGATTCCAAGGAAGTGTTTGTACCCAATCCTCGTGGCTTTGACAAGCGCTACAAGATACAAAAGAATGGTTGACAACTATAACAATGTTCCTATGATCGAGGATGATATAAGTTGATGGATGCGAACCGGACAGGTTCCGGCACATCCATCGCCCGTCTGTCCCGCCGGCCGGCGGGATGGGTGCGGTTGGACCGCGGCGGGCTGGTCGGGCTTATGGTTGTTTTATTTTTTTCGGAGGCGTTATGGCTTTCAAGTCCATCACTAACGAACAAGCTCTTTCCTCGGCGTGTACGGTATTCCGTCTTTTGTCGGACAGGACGCGTCTGCAAATCGTGTTGTTTCTGGCGGAAGGCGAGCGTACCGTCGGCAGTCTGTGCAAGGACCTCAAGCTTCCCCAGCCGACGGTCAGCCACCACCTGGGGCTGTTGCGCATGAACCGGCTGATCATCAACAAGCGGCACGGCAAGCAGGTGATTTATTTCCTCAGCAGCACCGCCAAGGGTCTGCGCCGGTCGCTGAAGTTTACGGTTCCGCCGTTCACCATTACCCTGGATGAAGGGAACTGATATTTCCCCCGGCGCGCCGGAATGCGGGACTGATACCCTGTATCAGCCATCGAAGGTCCGCCTGGGACATGAGGGGTGCGTACCGAGCCATCGTGGTTTCGGTCGGGTCAGGCGGACGTATAAAACAGCCGGCCAGGCCTTGGCGAGTCGGGCGCCGTTCGCATATATCAATCAGGGGGGGCTTTTCGCGCCTTACGCGCGGCGGCCGAGACCCGCACGGATGTATCATGCGCCGATTCAATAGTTCCGACCCGCCCGGTGCGGATGAGGATCCGTTCAATAAGACCGCCTGAATTGACCGCGGGGAAAACCCTTGAATCCATAGCATTTCCATACATTTAGATGTTCAATGTAAATGCCGTCGTAATACAGCGGGACAATTTCCAGGGGACTGATCCGCGCGAACGCCGGGACAATGATTTTCGCAAAGGCCGCCGGCGGAAAATTTCCGGTGAGCACCGCGGCGCGACCCGCATAGCGAAGCTTTCCGGTTTTCGGATTGATCTGATCGATTCCGGGCCATAAATCAAACTGGTTTACGGGTCCGCCAACCATGGATTGGATGCAGAAGACAAAGGGGCGCCCCGGCAGATAAAATGCCAGGGAACTGGCTGTATCCCACCGGCGGGCGATAACCAACGGCAATGGCCCGCGGCCGGACCACATGGAAAGGCGCACTTTCTGGATCGCCCGGCCACGCAGCTTGAGATCATGCAGGCGAAAAGCGGGATCCCATTTTTTGGGAGAAATATGTCTGGAGTTTATTTCCAGCCGGCCCAGCAGGGGATAAAGCCGCTGAACATTTTCCGCGAAAACGGTCAGGACAAAACCCACCGCCACGGCGGCCACCACCCAACGGCGATACCAGCGGTTGCGGGCCGGTTCGTTCCAGCGCTGCGTCGCAATCCCCGCCAACAACGCCATGCCGCTGAAATAGCCGGCCGCGGGCCAATTCGGCTGCACCTTGTTCCAGAGACTTACCAGAAAATAGAAGGCGAAAATCGGCAGCGTCATCGCCAGTAGAAAACACCAGGGCGCCGCCTGGACCGGATCCGTGTTGCGGCGGCAGCGGAGGATGCCGTCCACGATCGCCAGCACCAGCAGAACAAAAAGGATACCGGCGCAGATGCCCGCCTGGGAGCCGATGTACAACAGAACATGACCCGGTAATTGCCGGATCCGACTCCATAGATGAATCGTTCCCCCCAATCCGCCTTCGCCTCCGATGGTTCGGAACATCACCCAGTGGTGCGCGGCGTTCCAGAGTAAAGTCGGAACCTGCATGAGCAACGCCACCAGCAAAGCGCCCAGGCTGTTCCAGGTGGCCAGGCGACTTCGCAACCAGCGATTGAATCCAGCGGCAATGGCCAGAGATGGCGGCAGGAAAAGCAGCACCGGTTTACAGAGAATACCCAGGCCGGTGCACACGCCCGCGGCGTACAGCCACCACCATCGTGCCTTGCCCGCGGAGGGTGGGACCACCCGGTTGGCGGCGCCGGGCCGCGGTTCGACCGCCAGCCACAAACATAGCGTCGCCAGTGCCCAGGCGCAATACATCGGCGAATCTATGGTCATGATCAGGCTGCCGACGGCGAATACCGGCATACCCGCGGAAAGGATAATCACCATCAGACCGGCGCGATCATCACGGAAAATTCTGCGAACAAAAAACATGCTCGTCAGGCCGCTGACCAGAGAAAAGATCACCGCCGGCGTGCGAATCACGGGCATGGTCGCATGCGCCTGGCCGAACCAGCGTCCCACCGCCACCGCGGCATGAATGATCGCGGCAATACCCGGCCCTTTGGAGTAATAACCCCAGGCCAGACGCTGGGACCACTGCCAGTAGTGGCTTTCATCTTCGGAAAGATCGAACGGGCAATGATTATAGAGAAAAACCAGATTGCTGATGAAACTTAAAATCAGCAACCCCGCCGCCGTGGCGACGCACCAGGGGCGTCGTATCCAGTCCGGCCGTTGTGTGGGCGCTGATTCGATCGGTTGTTCCCGGGTCATCCGTATTCCCAAGCAAGCGGCGCAGCGGAAAAGCATCATCCCGACAGCTATCAGGATCGCCCGCCGGCGGCGTCGCGCAGGCAGCCATCCTGTCAGACATGCCAACAATAAAGTAAACAAGGGATGTTCCGCAACCGATCACAGGCAACAGCCGATGAGGGCATCGGCTCTACATTTTTTTTCCGTGAACGGTTACCATAAGCGGAACAGGAAGCGTGGTCGCGCCCGGAAAGGATGAAAATAGCCCCAAGGCTTAAACTTGGGGCGTACAACGCTTGGATATGGGGCCTTTCCGCGGCACAACCCCGGTACAGAGGGGTCATTTTCAGGACAGAGACTTGGCCATGAAGCGACGATTGATGCTGTCAGCTCTTTTGATTTCCGGTCTGCTTGGCGGGTGCGGCCATAGGCAGGCGAACAGCGACTACAATCCCCGCTACGATGGACTTAGTGGCCGAACCTTACCGGCCGTGAACCGGCGCATCCTCCACGATCAGGCCGACCTGGCCGGTCAACAGGGCGCGACGAAAGGGTCCGCGGGCGGCAGGTAGAGGCCAAACCGGCAACCCGCCCCGGCGAACCGGAGATTCCATCCCGTGCGCGGATGGCGCCGATCATGTTTGGGCTGCGTTCACGATTCGATTCGGCGGGCCGATCGTTGTCTATTCCGGCGGCTCATGAATGTCATACAATCTC
Organism: Planctomycetota bacterium; assembly: GCA_021790475.1. Lineage (GTDB taxonomy): Bacteria > Planctomycetota > Phycisphaerae > WQYP01 > WQYP01 > JAKBMM01. The sequence continues at coordinate 12,321 of JAJYDU010000051.1, forward strand.
ATCATATTACGGATCATCCGGATCGGCGGCCGCGGTATCGCTCTGATCCGTTTTCCCGCCGGAATGCCCACCTTTCTCACCCCCATATTTGAAACACACTGGCTGCTGTGGCTGACACTCCTGGGAGTGAGCGCCGCGCTCGGGTGGCGCGGCATGACTCAGCCAAACCGTCGGTTGCGTCTGGCTGGATCGATTGTTTTTGCATTGAGCATTCTCTGGATGTTCTCCGCCTGGGCCGTGGTAACGCCGCGCGAACGTCTCCGCAACGCCGTCACAAGCATTGTGCGGGCGGCAACCCGCAACGACGTGGCGCGCATGGTTCATTTTGTGGCGCCACACACTCTTTTTGACGGCTGGAATCGCCGGCAGATGAAACAGCAGCTTCGCCTCCGGCTGGCCGCGGCCCATATCACCCGCAACCTGATTCGACTGCTCAAGATACGAATGGAAGGGCGTGTGGCGCAAATACAATTGGTCGTCTGGACCCAAACAAGGAACATGGGGCCGCTCACCACGGCCTGGCGTCTGTCGTGGCGGGATCATTCCCGCCCGGGAAACTGGCGAATTGTCCGTGTGCGGCTGCTGCGGCTTAACGGTCAAAGACTCCCGCGCGGCACGGTACTGCCCATGGCTTATTGACTTGAGGCCAAAGTGCCTGCACGGGCATAATGGCGACGGGTTTCGTGAGAGGCTCAGGCATGGAATCATCGAATGTCCGCGTACTGGTACTGCGCAGCGCGGGAACCAACTGCGATCGGGAACTGGCGCTGGCCTTTCAAAAAGCCGGCGCCCAGGTTGTGGCGCTGCACATCAACCGTCTGGCGGCGAACCCCGGGCAGTTGGCGGATTACCAGATTCTCGCCATTCCCGGCGGTTTTTCGTATGGCGATGACATCGCCAGCGGCAAAATTCTGGCCAATCAACTGTTGCGCCATCTGCGCGATCCGCTGCGGCAGTGGGTCCGGGACGGCAAGCTTATCATCGGAATCTGCAATGGATTTCAGGCGCTGGTGAAGGCCGGGCTGCTGCCCGGTCCCATGCCGCAACTTTCTCCGGACGATCTTTTTCCGGCCACGCTGGCGCCGAACAGCCACGCCCGTTTTGAAGACCGCTGGGTGCGGCTGGCTTCGCAATCGAAGATATGCAAATGGATACCGGCGGGCAAGTTTCTGTATCTGCCGATCGCCCACGGCGAAGGACGATTCCTGGCGCGCCGGCCGGCGGTGCTGGAAGCCTTGCGCTCCAATGATCAAATCGTATTGCAATATATAAATGAAGATGGCCTTCCCGCCGCCGGGTTCCCCGCCAACCCCAACGGCAGCGCCGCGGCGGTGGCGGGCATCTGCGACATCACGGGACGCGTGCTGGGCCTGATGCCGCACCCGGAAAGATTTACCGATTCGCTTATGCATCCGTTCTGGAGCCGCTGCCCCCGGGCGCCTTCTCCGGACGGACTGGAATTTTTTCGCAACGCGGTACATTTTGTACGCGGCGGGATGGCGGTTACCATGGAAACCTGATCCCGCGCCATCGGGACGCGCCGGTGCGGCCACCGGCGGCTAAAAGCCACGCGCGGATGCGGCCGCAACGCATCGCCGCGACTGGCACGGAACCCGCGGCGATCGGAACGCCGGGCGGCGACACCGAAGGATCGACATCCATGAATCATGGCACGGAAGCGGTGGGATTTCGTAAACGGCGATGGAATCCGCCGCCCACCACCCATGACCACGCCGCCGTGGAATGCCTGGCCCGGTCTACGGGCTGTCATCCGCTGATCGCCCGGCTGCTGCTGAACCGCTCGATCCGCGATCCCGAGCAGGCGCGGGCGTTTATCCATCCGGAATTCAGGAACCTTGCGCCGCCGGAAACTCTGCCGGGCATGGATCAGGCCGCCGGTCTGGTCGCCCAGGCCGTATCCAAGCGTGAAAAAATCACCATCTTCGGCGATTATGACGTGGACGGCATTACCGGCACGGCCATGTTGTGGCGTCTCCTGCAGGCCGCCGGCGCCTCTTTCGACATCTACATTCCCCATCGCCTTGCGGAAGGGTACGGGCTATCGTGTGAAGCGGTCGAACAAATCGCCGCGCGCTCCACCAGCCTGCTCCTGACCGTAGATTGCGGCATCACCGCCCTGGAACCGACAGCACAGGCGCGCCGCCGCGGCATGAAGGTGGTGATTACCGATCATCACGAAATTGGCGCGCAACTTCCGCCGGCCGACGCCATTGTGCATCCCGCCCTGGCCGAAAGCGCCGTCGGCAACAGGAATCTCTGCGGCGCTGCCATCGCTTACAAGCTCGCCTGGGCTATCGCCAGGCAATTATGCGGTTCATCCCGCCTTACCCCGGTCTATCGGGAATTGCTCATTGAATTCACCGCGCTGGTCGCACTGGCCACCATTGCCGACGTTATGCCGCTGACCGGAGAAAACCGTATTTGGGCCCGCTACGGCCTGGCCCACTTGCCGCGCTGTGCGCTCGCCGGCGTACAGGCGCTGATTGGCGCCGCCGGTTGGGAAAACCGGAAGATCGATGGCGCGGCGGTCGGCTTTTCCCTGGCCCCGCGCCTCAATGCCGCGGGGCGCATGGGACACGCCGGGGAAGCTTTCGATCTCTTAACCACCGACTCCCCCACCCGCGCCTGTCAGATCGCCGCTTGCCTGGAAAAGCTCAACAGCCGGCGCCAGGCAACGGAAAGAAAAATAACCGCGCACGCCCTGGAGACGGTTCGCGCCATGGAAACGATTCCACCGGCCATTGTGCTGTGCGAACCGCACTGGCACGGGGGCGTTCTGGGCATTGTGGCGGCAAGGATGGTAGATGCCTTTTATCGTCCCACGTTCATTTTCACCACCGAGGATCAGCAGACCGCCACCGGTTCCGGCCGCAGCGTGGAAGGATTTCCTTTGCATGAAGCTATCGAACGGTGCCGCGATTTGCTTATCAGCGGAGGCGGTCATGCCGCCGCCGGCGGAGTTCGCCTGCCGCTGGCCAATCTGGACTTGTTCCGTCAGCGGTTAAGTGAATTTGCGGGCCGGCACATGGCGTCCGCTCCCTTTGTTCCCGCCATTGAACTCGATGGCGCTCTGGAAGAGAGCGATCTGGTTTTACACGCCTTCGAGGAAATGGAGCGCCTGGCGCCTTTCGGACACGGTAACCCGCAACCGAAATTCCTGCTTTCCGGCGCCACCATCGCCGCCCCGCCGCGCCGCGTGGGCGTCTCCGGCGCCCATTTGCAGTTGCAGTTGCGCCTCGGCGGCCAAAGCATACGCGCCGTCGGATTTCGCATGGGCGAACTGGAGCCGGCATTGCCGGTCGGACTGGGCGTGGATCTGGTGGCGGAACCCCATGTGGATCATTACAACGGATCCCGGCGGCTGGATATGCACATGCTGGACGTAGCGCGGAGCGACCGGGAACCGTTCAAACCAGCGGTTCCGGTTCAATTCTGACATTCTTTTCGCCGGCGGCTCTCTTTTCTTCGCATTTTTTCAGCCAGGTTTGAAAGCTTTTTCCGGCGGCGGCGTCTTTTCCGGTGAATTCCAGATGTACAATATCGCTATAGCAGATGGAAAGCCGCCGGGAGTCCGCGCTGGTAAGCACGCGGATATGGCATTGCCCCAGGTCCGCGCTTTCGGCGCTGCGGTCGAACAGATAGCCCGTGACCATTGTTCCCCCACGGGTCCGCAGGGTGATATCGCCGCGATAGCACAACGCCTTCTCCAGCGCATCGCGAAGTTCCCGCTCCGAGCCAAGAGAGGGGACGTAACCTTCCAGATTTTCGCGCGGCGGCGGCAAATTCTCTGACGGCTCCGACATGGGTGGGTTCTCCTTCGTTTTGTCTACAGCGGGCCGGGAACCCACCGGCCTGTCGATCGGCGGACAGGCGACCAACAATTATTAGCATCAGAGCTTGACCGCATCCGCGGGTCTGTACGTCTGGGCGGCGGAGCGGGCAAGCGTGGTTGGAGATGGCTCTTTGCCCGCGCTGATATGCAGCGGCGTGAATCGGCCTTGCGGTGGCTCCAGCGCCTCCAGCGCCGCCTGGTTGGCATAAGAACCGTTGAAAAATGCGGCCTTGATGACGGCCAGAAGCCCCCGGACGGAGTTGAAGGTCTCGTGGACCGCGCTGGCCTCGTAACCGCTGTGCACCATGCAATTGGCGCAACGGGGATTGCCCGACTCCGTACCGTAATTCTCCCAGCGGGTGGCGGCGAGCAGTTGCGCAAAACTCCGGGCATAGCCGTCCTGAAGCAGGTAGCATGGTTTCTGCCAGCCGAAAATGTTGTAGGTGGGCATGCCCCAGGGCGTGCAGGCGTAGGATCGCCGGCCCATGAGAAACTCCAGAAACAAGGGGCTTTGATTGAACCGCCAGGATTTTTTCCGATTGCTCAGAATCGCGCCGAAAAGACGGCGGGTCCTGGCCCGGCCCAGAAAATGCTCCTGATCGGGCGCCTTCTCGTAGCTGTAGCCGGGAGAAAGCATCATGCCCTCCACGCCCATCTCCATCATTTCATCGAAAAATTTCCGCACGCCGGCGGGATCCGCTCCGTCGAAAAGCGTGGTATTGGTGGTCACGCGGAAACCGCGCCGCACCGCTTCGCGTATTGCCGCAGCGGCAATATCATAAACGCCTTCGCGGCATACGGAAAAATCATGATGCGCGCGCTGGCCGTCCATGTGCACGCTGAACGTCAGGTATTTGGACGGCCGGAACAAGTCAATCTTTTCCTCCAGAAGCAGCGCATTAGTGCATAAATAAACATATTTCCTGCGTTGTACCAGCCCCTGCACGATTTCCCGTATCCGCGGATGCAGCAGCGGTTCTCCGCCGGGAATGCTTACCATCGGCGCCCCGCACTCCTCAACCGCCGCAAAGCACTCTTCGGGCGTCAACTGCGTTTTCAATACGTGCGCCGGATACTGAATTTTTCCACAGCCGGCGCAGGCTAAATTGCAGCGGAACAGCGGCTCGAGCATCAGCACCAGGGGATAGCGCGCACGGCCGCGGATTTTTTGCCACAGCACGTAGCGGGCAACCGTCCACATCTGCGAAATGGGTACGCTCATGGGGTCCTTTCTATCTATAAGTACGTATGCAGGAAGATACCAGGGCCACGAGGCACGCCGTCTTCACACTTACGCCCTTCCAGCCGCCGGATGATAATCCGGCAACACCCGCCCGCCAAGCGCCAAACCGGTAGAGTAGAGGACTCAACCTCTTGGCCGCGGACGAGCCGTGGTGGCGTAAGTTGAGTCCCCCCTCATCAAACCGGACGGGCAGGTTTCCTGCATCCGGCTTCCTCGGTACCTGTCTTCCAC
>JAJYDU010000052.1 GCA_021790475.1 Planctomycetota bacterium
AAAAGTCCCGAACGTTCCCCATGTCATGGGTGGCGCCGCAGAAGCTGTATGATCCCGCCGAATGGGGTCAGCCGCTTTCTCCCTGGCAAAAAAGCCTTACCAAACCCTACGAGTTTTTGCAGGGCATATTCCTTGGCTACAACTACTGGTTTGGATTTTCCCAAGGCACGTTTTCGAATCCGACGGGCAAACACGGGATCACCGACACGAGTCCTCTTAACGTAACCAACCCCTGGACGGGCGTTTCGACGTATACCTCGCTGGTGTATCCGGCGCATCCGTTCACCACCATCAACAATCGCAACCGGATATCAGAGTCCATATTGGGCAGCGACGTGACGGTGAGCAATGCGCAGCCGCCGCCGCTGTCGTGGCTGTTCCAGCCCAATAACATCAACGCGCCGGGAATCGTGCCGCTGTCGAACCATGTAGGGCAAAACGGCGTGCGGGGGGCGAATATCCTCTACAACGACGGCTCGGTTCACTGGGAAGGCCCGTCCGGCCTGCGTTGCAACTATTTCGACGGCGGATCGCAATTTTTCTGGGAGTAACCAATTTCAATGGAGATCGGGACCATCCCCGCCACCTCATAATAGTCGGCATTCAATGCAAGATTGATTACGACGTGTCGGGATAGCTCTCGGCCTGTTTGTTTGTGCGCACGCATAGGCAGGTGCAGGCGGGAGCGCCGGGGAGGATCGGGACGACATACTATGGCTGCCCACGATCCCGGCGTTCCAAGACTCCTTGCCGGCGGATCTTGCCAAAAAGTATTGGCACACCGATGGTAAAATTCAACGGTGGTTTTTATTTGAAGGAGGTGGCTGGCGGCAGTAGAATAATAAGCTTGCGGTCTTGTCAGGATTTACGGACCGCCGACTCAGGAGAGTGTGTAAAACTACGGCTTCCTCATACGTAATAGCCGATGCTTGGGAAGTACCTATGAACGCTCGCGCTCCATCTCCCTCCGGCGGGTTGTATGATCCCCAATATGAACACGATAGCTGCGGCGTTGGGTTCATTGCCCACATCAAGGGGCGCCGAAGTCATGACATTGTGAGCCAGGCGATCACGATGCTGGAGCACCTGGAGCATCGCGGCGCCTGCGGCTGCGAAGACAACACCGGCGATGGGGCCGGCATTCTTACCAGCCTTCCGCACGCGTTTCTGACCAAGGCGGCCCGCCACGATGCGGGGATTGAACTACCACCGGCGGGCCGATACGGCGCCGGGATCATTTTTCTTCCCTCGGATCACGAGCAGCGGGTGTGGTGTGAACAGGCTTTCGCGCAGGAGGTTGCCGCCAGAGGGCTTACGTTGCTGGGCTGGCGCGACGTACCCGTGGACAACAGCATGATCGGCCCATCCGCCCGGCGAACCGAGCCGGCGATGCGCATGCTTTTTGTGCGGGGGCCGGCGGATATGGACGCCGAATCGCTCGAGCGGCGACTGTACATGGCGCGCAAGCAAGTCAGCGCATGCGTGCGCAACTCCCAGCTGGATCAGGCCGATTATTTTTACGTATGCAGCCTGTCCACGAAAGTGCTGATTTACAAGGGGCAACTCACGTCGAGCCAGGTCAAGCGGTATTTCCGGGCTGACTTGACGGACCAGGATTATGTAAGCCACCTGGCGCTGGTTCATTCACGCTTCAGCACCAACACCTTTCCGTCATGGGATCGCGCCCAGCCCATGCGGTTTATGGCTCACAATGGCGAAATCAACACCCGCCGTGGCAATATTAACTGGATGAGCGCCCGGGAGGCGATGTTTCAGAGTCCTCTTTTCGGCGATCAGATCAGGCTGATCAAGCCGGTGATTGAACCGAACACGTCTGATTCCGGAGAATTCGACAACTGCCTGGAGATGCTGCTGCACACGGGGCGCAGCCTTCCGCACGCGATCATGATGATGATTCCCGAAGCGTGGCAGAACCATGAATCCATGGATCCCCGTCGGCGGGCGTTTTACGAGTACCATTCCTGCCTCATGGAGCCGTGGGATGGACCGGCGTCGGTCGCATTCACGGACGGCCGTTATATCGGCGCGGTGCTGGACCGCAATGGTTTGCGGCCAAGCCGATATTATGTGACCAAAGACGACCTGGTGATCATGGCCAGCGAAGTGGGCGTACTGGACATCCCGCCCGAGAGCGTGGTTCGCAAGGGGCGATTGCAGCCGGGGCGTATGTTTCTGGTCGATTTTGAGCAGGGCCGGATCATCGACGATTCAGAGTTGAAAGCAACACTGGCCGGCGGTCACCCGTACGGTCAGTGGCTCCAGGAACAGCGCCTGGCGCTGGAAGAGATACCCGCGCCGCCGGAAATTCCCGGTTTTGACCGAGAAACCCTGCTGCGGCGGGCGCAGTGCCACGGTTACACCACCGAGGATGTCTATAAGTTGATTCTACCCATGGGTGTCAACAGCCTGGAGGCTATCGGCTCCATGGGCAATGACGCGGCCCTGGCGTGTCTGAGCGATCAGCCGCGGCTGGTTTACGATTATTTCAAGCAGGCCTTCGCCCAGGTGACCAACCCTCCCCTGGATTCCGACAAGGAATCAATCGTGATGAGCCTGGAAAGTTACATCGGCCCGGAGAAAAATCTACTGGAGGCAACGCCCGCGCATTGCCACCGGCTGTTAATCCCCCATCCGATTCTGACCAATGAACAACTGGCCCGGCTCAAGACGCTCAATCATCGTGGATGGAAAAGCCGTGTGATTGATACGCTTTTTGACCGCGCCGGCGGCGCCGCGGCCATGTTGGAGGCGCTGGAGAGGATTTGCCGGGAGACTTCCCAGGCCATTGCGGACGGCTGCGCACTGGTAGTGCTGTGCGACCGGCGAATGGATGAGAATCACGTCGCTCTGCCGGCTCTGCTGGCCTGCGGCGCCGTGCACCACCACCTGGTGCGGCGGGAAACGCGAACGCGCATTGGACTGATTCTGGAAACCGGCGAAGCGCGCGAAGTACACCATCACAGCCTGTTGATCGGCTACGGCGCCGATGCGATCAATCCCTACCTGGCATTTGAAATTCTCTGGAACCTGCGCCGGGAAGGTCTGCTAGAGCCGGCGCTGGATGACGAAAAGCTCGCCAAGAATTATCGCAAGGCGGCGGGCAAGGGAATTCTCAAAGTTATGAGCAAGATGGGTATTTCCACCCTGCAAAGCTACAAAGGCGCCCAGATTTTTGAGGCCGTCGGTCTGCACCACAACGTGATCGACCGTTGCTTTGCGGGCACGGCTTCCAAAATCGAGGGAGTCGATTTTCCCGTTTTAGCCGCCGAAGCGCTGCGCCGCCACGCCATCGGTTATCCTCGCGGCGCAGATGTACGGCTGCCGGTACTGCCGGAAGGAGGCCAATACGCCTGGAGAACGGGCGGCGAAGAGCACTTGCTAAATCCCCAGACGATCGCTTTCCTTCAGGATGCCGCCCGAACCAATAGCCGGGAGGCTTATGTTAATTACGCCAGGCTGATCAATGAACAAAACGGGCGGCTGTGCACGCTTCGCGGTCTTTTTAAGCTTAAGCCGGCGGATAAGCCGCTCTTTCTGGCGGAGGTTGAACCGGCCTCGGAAATCGTCAAACGCTTCGCCACCGGTGCGATGAGCCTGGGTTCCATATCCACCGAAGCCCACGAAACACTGGCCATTGCCATGAACCGCATCGGCGGCAAGTCCAACACCGGCGAAGGAGGCGAAGATCCCCGGCGGTTCGAGAGGGATCCCAACGGCGACTGGCGACGTTCGGCCATCAAGCAGGTGGCCAGCGCCCGCTTCGGAGTGACGATCAATTATCTGACCAACGCCGCCGAACTTCAGATTAAGATGGCCCAGGGCGCCAAGCCGGGAGAGGGCGGTCAATTACCGGGCCACAAGGTGGATCGTTATATCGGCCAGTTGCGTCATTCCACGCCGGGCGTGCAGCTGATAAGCCCGCCGCCGCACCACGATATTTACTCGATTGAAGACCTGGCGCAGCTTATTCATGACCTGAAAAACGCCAACCCCGACGCCCGCATCAGTGTAAAACTGGTCTCAGAGATGGGTGTGGGAACAGTGGCCGCGGGCGTAGCCAAGGCACATGCCGATCACGTGCTGATTTCCGGCCACGACGGCGGAACCGGCGCCTCGCCGCTGACCAGCATCAAACATGCCGGTACACCGTGGGAACTGGGGCTGGCGGAAACGCACCAGACCCTGGTGCTCAACGATCTGCGCAGCCGCATTGTGGTACAGGCGGACGGCCAGATGAAAACGGGCCGTGACGTAGTGATCGGCGCTTTGCTCGGAGCGGAGGAATTCGGCTTCGCCACGGCGCCGCTGGTTACGCTCGGCTGCATCATGATGCGGGTATGCCACCTGAACACCTGCCCGGTGGGCATCGCCACGCAGGACCCGGTTCTGCGGAAAAAATTTACCGGCAAACCGGAATCGGTCATCAACTTCTTCTTCCTTCTGGCCGAGGAAGTCCGCGAACTGATGGCTTATATGGGTTTTCGCACGTTCAATGAAATGATCGGACGGGTGGATCGACTGGAATTGGCGGAAGCGATTCGTCACTTCAAAGCCCGGGGTCTGGACCTTACCCCGATTCTTTCACCGGCCAGAAAGCTTCATGAAAATGTGCAGGTATACGCCACCCGATCACAGGATCACGGCCTGGCCCATGCGCTGGACAACCGCATCATTGCGGACGCCAGAGAGGCACTGGAAAATGGAAAGCCGATCCGACTGGAATATCCGATCCATAATACCAACCGTACTCTCGGCGCCATGCTCAGCCACCGGATCGCCAAACGTTATGGCGAGACCGGCCTGCCGGACGACACGATCCACTTGAAATTTTGCGGATCCGCCGGGCAGAGTTTCGGCGCCTGGCTGGCGCGGGGCGTTACCCTGGAACTGGAAGGCGACGCGAACGATTACATCGGCAAGGGCCTTTCCGGCGGGATCATTGCGGTTTACCCGGACCGCCGCAGCGTGTTCCAGGCGGGAGAAAATATCATCATCGGCAATGTGGCTCTCTACGGCGCCACCAGCGGAAAAGCCTTTTTCCGGGGGGTGGCCGGCGAGCGATTCTGCGTGCGTAATTCCGGCGTCCGGGCGGTGGTGGAAGCGGTGGGCGATCACGGCTGCGAATATATGACCGGCGGACGGGCGGCGATTCTCGGCCCGACCGGCCGAAATTTCGCCGCGGGAATGTCCGGCGGCATTGCCTATGTCTACGACCCCCGGGAGCAGTTCCTGACGCGTTGCAATCTGGCGATGGTGGAACTGGAGAAGTTGGTCGATCCGGATGACATCGTCGAGCTAAAGGAAATGATTCAAGAACACCGCTTGCATACCGGCAGCACGATTGCGGATAATATTTTGAAGGACTGGGAAAACAATCTGCGGTATTTCCACAAGGTGATGCCGATTGACTACCGGCGGGCGCTCCAGCAGCAGGCCGAATCGCTTCGGCTCCGCCACTCCGGCGTAGAGGGGGTGCGGCATGGGTAAACCCACCGGTTTCATGGAATATGCGCGGGAGCTTCCCCCCCACCGCTCGGCCAAGCTGCGCGTTCTGGACTGGAACGAATTCCACGAGCATCTGCCCGACGCCCGGCTTCGCCAGCAGGGCGCCCGATGCATGGATTGCGGCGTACCTTTCTGCCAGAGCGCCTGCCCGGTTCACAACATCATTCCGGAATGGAACGATCTGGTCTACAAAGATCAGTGGAAGGCGGCGCTCCATCGGCTCCGGCAAACCAATAATTTCCCCGAGTTCACCGGTCGCGTGTGCCCGGCTCCCTGTGAGGGATCGTGCGTGCTGGGCATTAACGAACCGCCGGTGACCATCAAGAACATCGAACAGGCGATTATTGATCGTGCGTGGGAAAACGGCTGGGTGATTCCGCGAGAGCCGAAGAATCGAACCGGAAAGAAGGTGGCGGTTATCGGTTCCGGACCGGCCGGCCTGGCCGCCGCCGACCAGCTCAACCAGGCCGGCCACCAGGTCACGGTATGGGAGCGGGCGGACCGCATCGGCGGGTTGCTCATGTACGGCATTCCCAATATGAAGCTTGACAAAAAGCTGGTGGTGGAACGCCGCGTTAAACTGATGGAGCAGGAAGGCGTTCAATTTGTTGTCAACGCACACGTTGGAAAAGATATTGATATACACAAGCTACTTCATGAATTTGACGCGATGATTCTCGCCTGCGGGTCCGCCAAGCCACGCGATCTGCCCGTGGCGGGTCGCCGGCTGAAGGGTATCCACTTCGCAATGGAGTTCCTGCACGCCAACACGAAAAATCTGCTCGACGCCCGGGACGGCGTCCTGACCGACGGCTATCATATTTCCGCCCGGGATAAAAATGTCATCGTGATCGGCGGCGGCGACACGGGCAATGATTGCATCGGCACCGCCATGCGCCACGGTTGCCGTGGTCTGGTGAATTTCGAGCTATTGGCGCAGCCGCCGGCAACCCGCGCGCCGGATAATCCCTGGCCGCAATGGCCGCGAATTTACCGCGTGGATTACGGCCATGAAGAGGTGCGTGCCCGTTTCGGCGATGATCCCCGACAATTTTGTATTATGACCAAGGAATTTCTGGGGGATTCCGACGGCCAGGTGAGCGCGGTGCGGACCATCCAGGTGGCTTGGTCGAAGGACAACGGCAAAATTACTCCCCGGGAAACGCCGGGGACGGAGAAAGTGTGGCCGGCCAATCTCATCTTGCTGGCGCTGGGTTTTTTGGGACCGGAAGAGACGCTGGCGGATCAACTCGGTCTGCAGACCGATCCGCGCACCAACTTCAAGGCCGAGTATGGAAAATTCGCCACATCGGTCGAAGGCGTATTCGCCGCCGGCGATTGCCGGCGCGGTCAGTCGCTGGTTGTATGGGCGATCCATGAAGGCCGCGGCGCTGCCCGCGAATGCGACCGTTATCTGATGGGCGCTACAAATTTGCCGTAAATAAACATTTTTTCGGCAACCGATGCAGTTAAACACTCTGATCGGCGTTAATATAATAAAAGTATCTTCAAGGAGGCGCCGTTATGGGTATGTGGGCTGGTTTTCGCCGTATCTTTCGCAGAAAAAACCTGACCTTTGTCGACTATGAGGCTTATCAGGCCGCCACCGGCACGGATGGGCCGGACCCCGCGGTACTGCGCCGCGTGGGACCCGGCGGCATGATGCCGGAACCGAATACCTACCGGCTCCAGCAGAGTTATGATTCCCTGCTGGAAACCGTCCAGACGTTGCGGGCGGCGCTGGATGGTCAAGCCCGCCGGCAGGAGGAGTTGCTTTCCCGCTTAAGCACGCTTCCGCACGCCGTCGAAACTCTCCCTCAGGCCAGCAAAATGCAGGCGGAAATGCTCAAGGTCATTAACGATCGGCTGGCCCTGCATGCGGAGCAGCAGCGGAAGCTATCCGATGCCATGAATTGCATCGGCGCTTCCGGTAAGGAGCAGGGCGAAACGCTCCGCGGTATTCGCGAACAAATCGAAACCGGAAATGAAATCGACCGGCAGCTGGTCGAATCGTTCAATCGTTTTTCCATGATGATCGATCGACTTCAGACCGCCAACTGCAACGCCGTCGAGTGCCTTCGGCAGGTGCGCGATAGTTACGCCGCCTCCACCCTGCAAATGCAGGAGTGGATTGAAAAATCCCGCAACCGGCACACCTGGATGCTTAACAGCGCTTTTATCATGGGACTGGTCTCGTTGATTGCCCTGCTTCTACTGCTGATTTATCACAAATAAGCCGCCCATGTTTGCAACGCCCGTGCTCTTGCCGGAGAATACCGGAGAATAAAGGTTTTCCCGGTAAAGGGGTAAATTCCAAGGTGCATGCACGACAATACTTTTTGTTCTTCATCGCCGTTGTCGTGCTGATATTACCAGCTCTGGCGTTGCTGACCGGCATGGCGGCCGCACAGCGCACCGTGTCCGAAACACGGGCAGCGCCACATGCGCATTCGCGGCTCCGGGGGCTGCCGCCGATCCGCGGTTTTTGCATTCAACTCGCCGATCCCAACGGTACAGCCGCCTATGAACGGTCAGTCAAACGACTGCGCCAAATGGGTTGCCATTGGATCAATTTTGTCGTCAACGCCCGCCAGCACGATGTGAAATCATCGCACTTGGCGATGGACCGGCGATATTCACTTAAACCGAAAGACATCGTGCGGGTTCTTGATTACGCCCATCGGCTTGGCATCCGTACCATGCTGATGCCGATTGTGTTGCTTAACCACGCTACCGGCGATGAATGGCGCGGTGTCATTCACCCGCCGAACTGGAACGCCTGGTTTGCGGATTATCGTCGGTACATTCGGCGGTGCGCCCGCTGGAGCGCGCGCTGCCACGTGCAAATCTTTTCCGTTGGCAGCGAGTTGCTTTCGACGGAACGATACCGCTCCCGCTGGCGGCGCGTGATCCGCACGGTGCGGAAAGTTTATAACGGAAAACTTACCTACAGCGCCAACTGGGATCATTATCTGAACGTGCGGATATGGCCGTGGCTTAATTACATCGGTATGAATTCCTATTATGATCTGGCCAACGATCCGCATACGCCGGTGGACGGGATCCGACGCTCCTGGCGATCGATCAAAAGCCGCATCCTGGCTTTTGCCCGTTACATGCACAAACCGGTTTTACTGACCGAAATAGGGTGGGACAATCTGCAAAACACGCTGGCCAAACCGTGGGATTATGTGGGCACGGGAAAAATCAATCCCGCCGTGCAGCGGCGCGCGTTTGCCGCGTTTATCGACGAATGGCGGCACATTCCGCGGAATCTTTTCGCGGGCGCAATGATCTGGCAATGGCAGCCCGGCGCCAAACCGACCGATTATGGAACCTATTCGCTCCAGGGCGAGCCGGCCCTGCCGCTCGTGGCGAATTGGATAGCCGGACGCTGACGCGGCCGCGCCGGGGAGTGAAAAGTTCAGCTGGGGACCACAGAGCGAGGCGCGTCGACCTGGGAGTCGGGCCGCCCGCCGCCTGTCGCGCACCGGCTCTATTTCGCCGCCCGGAATGGGGAAATGATTTTCCCGACCGCGGTTACGCAACCGGGCCGTATGAGAAAGGAAACTTGTGTCTCTCAAACGAACCGATTATGGCGGTTTACTGGGCAAGAAGGATATCGACCGCACGGTGGTACTGGCGGGGTGGGTTCAGTCTTACCGCGATCATGGCGGGGTGGTATTCATTGATTTGCGCGATCGCCACGGCATCGTCCAGGCGGTATTTCATCCCGAACAGACCCAGGCCCATGCCGTCGCCCGCCAGTTGCGCAACGAAGATGTGGCCCTGGTGCGAGGCCGGATAACCGCGCGTGGTCCCGGCGCCGTCAATCCGAAAATTCCCACCGGCGAAATCGAGGTAATCGCGGACCAGGTCGAGCTGGTCAACAAGGCCGACCCCGTGCCATTCTCGCCGGTCCAGCACGAATCGGTCAGCGAGGACACGCGTCTGAAATACCGTTACGTGGACCTGCGCCGCCGCGACATGACCGAGGCCATGGTTCTGCGGCACCGCGTGTACAAAATCATTCGCGATTTCTGTGATGAACATGGCTTTCTGGAAATTGAAACGCCCATTCTTTATAAGAGCACGCCGGAGGGAGCGCGCGAATTTCTTGTGCCGGCGCGACTGCATTCCGGCGAGTTCTACGCTCTGCCGCAGAGTCCGCAGCTTTTCAAGCAGATACTCATGGTCGCCGGCCTGGATCGTTACATGCAGATTGCCCGTTGTTTCCGCGACGAGGACCTGCGAGCCGACCGCCAGCCCGAATTTACCCAGCTCGACCTGGAAATGAGTTTTGTCGATCGCGATGATGTCATGGGTCTGACGACGGCGTTGTTGGCGCGGCTGTGGAAACAAGTTCTCGGCGTTACGCTTCCCATGCCATTTCCCCGCCTGACATGGCGGGAGGCGATGGATCGCTATGGCGTTGACCGTCCCGATACGCGTTTTGCCATGGAACTTTGCGACGTCGGCGCGATCGCCGCACAAAGCGATTTTGCCGTGTTTAAGCAGGCCCTGGCGCAGGGCGACCGCGTGCAAATGATCGCCGTGCCCGGCGGAGGAACAATGACCCGCAAACAGTTGGATCAACTCACTGAAGAGGCCAAAAAACTCGGCGCCAAGGGGCTGGCCTGGCTCAAGCTCGGCGGCGAAGCCGGCGCTGCGAACATGGGCGGTCCCATCGCCAAGTTTTTTTCCGCCGCCCGGCAACAGGAACTGCGGCGCCTGACCGGCGCGGGCGACGGCGATCTGCTTCTGGCCGTGGCCGACGCCCTGGAGGTCTGTTGGCGAACGCTGGGGGAACTGCGACAACTGCTGGCCCGGCTACTTAACTTGATTCCTCCGAATCGACATGACTTTGTCTGGATTGTGGATTTCCCCTGCTTCGAGCGCAACGCCGCCGGTCCCGGCGCGCCGAGACTGATCGCCCGCCACCATCCGTTCACCGCGCCGCTGGACGAGGATATTCCCTGGCTCGCCGGCCAGCCCGAAAAAGTCCGGGCCAAGGCTTACGACATCGTGCTTAACGGAGTTGAAATCGGCGGTGGATCAATTCGTATCCATCAGCGGAAGACACAGTTTGAGATATTTTCGCTCCTGGGAATCAGTGCGCAGGAGGCGCAGAAAAAATTCGCATTCCTCCTGGATGCGCTGCGCTTCGGCGCCCCCCCGCACGGCGGCATCGCTTTGGGACTCGATCGCCTGCTGATGCTTATGCTCAATCGCCAGAGCATCCGCGATGTGATCGCTTTCCCCAAAACACAAAGCGGAAGGGATCTGATGACGCAAGCGCCCTGTGCGGTGGATCCGCGCCAGCTTCAGGAGCTGGCGATCGGCGTGCTTCGCCCGCCGGCCTGAGAAGTTGGGCTACGGTTTATTTGTTCAACAGGACTTGCCATGATTGATCGTCAACGCACCAAGATTGTCATTACCATGGGGCCGGCCTGCGCCGACCCGCGGGTGATTACCCACCTGGGCGACGCGGGTATTTCCGTGGTTCGGCTGAACTTTTCACACGGCACGCCGCAACAGCGGCAACACTTTCTGGAACTCGTTCGCACCCATTGCGTCAAGTCGCCCCTGGCCATCATGGGCGACATCTGCGGTCCGAAAATACGCGTGGGCGAGGTTGTGACGGGCGGAGTGCCGGTCAGTGTCGGCAATGTTTTCACGATTCAGCGCGAACCATTTATTGGCGACACCGGCATTGTGAGTTCCAATTACTCCTGCCTGGTTGACGACGTACAGGTGGGGCAGGATGTTCTGATCGATGACGGCCTCATTCGCGCCGTCGTGATTGACAAACAACCCGACGCCTTGCGTTGCCGGGTCACCCGCGGCGGCGTTATTTTGTCCAACAAGGGAATCAATCTCCCGCATACGCGGCTTTCCATTCCCAGCGTTACCGAGAAAGATTGGGGTGACATAGACTGGGCCATCGCCCACAAACTGGATTATCTGGCGTTGTCGTTCATACGCACCAGCGAAGACATACGGATCGTCCGCCGTTATTTGGATCAGCATCAATCCGACATCCACCTAGTTGCCAAGATCGAAATGCCGCAGGCCGTGGAAGACCTCCCCGCCATCCTGGAAGTCTCCGACGCCGTGCTGGTGGCGCGCGGCGATATGGGCGTGGAAATGGAACTGACTTCCGTTCCGTTGATTCAGAAAGATATCGTGACCGCCGCCCACGAGGCCGGTAAGCCTGTGATCGTCGCCACCCAGATGCTGCAATCCATGGTGGAAAAAGCCGTTCCTACGCGGGCGGAAGTTTCCGACGTGGCCAACGCCATTTTTGACGGCGCCGACGCTCTGATGCTTTCCGGCGAAACAGCGGTCGGTAAATTTCCACTCGAAGCGGTGCGGATATTGCGACGAATCGCCAATAAAACCGAGCGGTATATCGTGAACAAGGGAATCGAAGCCGTTCCCCCCCGCCTTCTGCAGATGAACTATCATCGCACCGCGGCGCTTGCGCACGGCGCTCTGGCCATCGCCAAAGACAGCAACGCCCGTATGGTGGTGGTATGGTCGCAAGCCGGCGGAGCCGCCCGCTACCTTTCCAAGAATCGACTGCCCATTCCCGTGGTGGCCCTTTCCACCGATGCCGCCGCCGTTCGCCGAATGTCGCTCTATTATGGCGTTACTCCGTTGCAAGCCGAAATTCCGAAGCACTTTGACGATCTTCCCGCCATGGTGGATGATCTTTTGTGCCGCCTGGATTGGGCGCGGGCGGGCGATCGCGTCATTATCGTCGCGGGCGCTCCCCTGGGCGCTGCGGGTGTCGCCAACAGCCTGAGCGTACATACCATCGACGCAGCGAGGCAACCCCGCGGAGCCGGGGTTGGCGAGATTTCCCCGTAGGCTCTGCCAATAAAATTTATCGTGGCCGCGATACCGGGCCTTTTGCCTCCGGCCGGCGGTGACGACAGGGGCGACTCCGGCTAAGATGAGTTTGACGCTGATGAACATGATGCGAAATATATCGAATATACTCCATGATGGGTGGCGGCTTATACCACTTGTCGCCGCCGCGTGGGTCTTGACCGGTTGCGGCAATCGCTACCACTTCCCCCCCGGCGACCCCGGTTGGCATTCGCCTGATTATTCCATCGTGTTGGGTGTTCTGCGCGAGTCCATTTCCCACCCCAACCAGTGGACAATCCGTTATGCCCGCATCGCCACTCCCGATACTTACGGGGGAAAATTCGTCCTTACGCCGACGCGCCTGCTAAAAGGCTATGCCACCGGTGAATTGGTTGAAATCACCGGCCATCCTCTACCCCACGCCAAAAACACGGCCGGAACCCGGTATTTTACGACGAGTATCCGTTTGTGGCTTGGGGTGGGCAGGTCGTCTTATCTGACGCGGTAGCACTTCGCACCGCGCACCGCCGGATTGTATCTTATGCCGAGAGCCATCCCGCTGGTGATCGGAACAGAACAAGACTGGAATGTGGCGTGGCGATCTTTATGCGGACACGGGTTGATGGCGCTTCGCACCGCGTTTTTTCAGGAATGGTTCCATGCCGAATGCAATTTCATTGCCCATCCAAGACGGCTCTCCGCCGCCCTGGTACACCGCGGGATTACATTTTCGCTGCACGCAGTGCGGTAACTGTTGCTCCGGCGCTCCGGGTTATGTCTGGCTGACCGGGGACGACATGACGCGAATGGCCGCTTTTCTCGGAGTGCCGATTGATGATTTTACTCGCCGGCATGTGCGGCGCGTGGGAAATGACTATAGCCTGATTGAAAAAACCAACCATGACTGCATTTTTCTCCACCGCGCCGGCGATAAGGCGACATGCTCCATATATCCCGTGCGGCCCACGCAATGCCGCACCTGGCCGTTCTGGAATATGAACCTTAAAAGTCCCGACGCCTGGAGCCTGGCCTCTTGCCGTTGTCCCGGCATGTGCGATGCGAGCGCGCCGGTTCATCCAGTGGGGCAAATCGAGCATTGCCGCAATCACCCCGAATCGCCGTCCGGATAGGATAATTTTCCGACCTGTCCCGATCGGAATGGGGATGGCTATGGGACCGGGAACGGTCACACCGTTTCCGCTGCCTCTGGCGGGCTTTCATCTCGGTGGCTACAGCAGCCAGCCCGTCCATGCGTATCGCGGCTTATGAAGGGATCGCCAAGGCGCCGGGCACAAGTGTTTATATCCCCCATACACACATCTGGCCCGGTCAGGTTGATTGCGTGCATCCCGGCTTGCCCCTCCGGCGAAGCGAAGCGGACCATTCATTGACTTTGGCTTCCCGCGCCGATATTTTGAGCGCACCGCTTCGGAGAGATGGCCGAGTGGCTGAAGGCGTCGGTTTGCTAAACCGATATACAGGCTTATACCTGTATCGCGGGTTCGAATCCCGCTCTCTCCGTTTTATGAACATGAAACTTTCCACCGCGCCAGCATCCGCGTCGCCGCAAACCGTCCGGGGCGGGGAAGAGCCGGCGTCAGCTCCGACAAGCCGGTTCCCCGCCCGCCATATCGGACCATCCGAACATGATGTTGAACAAATGCTTTCTCTGCTGGGGTTGGCTTCCCTTGATCAACTCGTGGAGCGAACCATTCCCGCGGCGATCCTCGCCCAATATCCTCCGGCTCTTCCCGCGGCGCTGGACGAGCACCAGATGCTGGAAAAGCTGCGCCGGCTCGCTTCCCAAAACAAAACCGTGCGGTCGCTGATCGGCATGGGTTATTACGGTTGTTACACCGCGCCGGTGATTGCGCGAAACATTCTGGAAAATCCAGGCTGGTATACCCCTTACACACCGTATCAGGCGGAAATCGCCCAGGGGCGACTGGAAGCTCTTTTGAATTTTCAGACGATGGTTTCGGATCTGACCGCCCTGCCGCTGGCCAACGCTTCGCTGCTGGATGAAGCCACGGCGGCGGCGGAAGCGATGAGCATGTGCCGGGCGATTTCCAATGGCGCGCGCCGCCGTTTTTTCATCGCCGAGAATTGCCATCCCCAAACCATCGCCGTGGTGCGCGCCCGCGCCGCGGGACTGGATATCGACTGTGCGATCGGCCCGATCGCCGCAGCGGATGCGGCGTGGGAAAATTTCTTCGGCATTCTGCTGCAATATCCCGCCACCGACGGGCATATCGGTTCTTACGATGCGTTGATTCAAGCCGCCCACCGCGCCGGCACGCCGGTGGTGGTGGCGACTGATCTTCTGGCGCTGACGCTGCTGCGTCCTCCAGGGGAATTCGGCGCCGACATCGCGGTAGGCAGCGCCCAACGACTGGGCTTGCCGATCGGTTTCGGCGGGCCGCACGCGGCGTTTCTGGCGGCAAAGAACGAATTCGCCAGGAAAATGCCGGGGCGCATCGTGGGTGTCTCGCGCGATGCCGCCGGCAAACCGGCCCTGCGCCTGGCGATTCAAACCCGCGAGCAGCACATCCGGCGGGAAAAGGCGACGAGCAACATCTGCACCGCCCAGGCGCTGCCGGCCATCGTCGCAGCCATGCACGCGGTGTACCACGGACCGGAAGGCCTGCGCGCCATCGCCCGCCGGATTCATACCTGGACGACGGTTCTGGCGACGGGTTTGGGCGAGCTGGGTTACGAACTTCGCTGTGATGTTTTTTTTGATACGCTGCGCTTCCGGACGCCGGTGGATTTATCCGCCGGCAAACTGCGCGCGGAAGCTTTGCGCCGTGGATTCAATCTACGAATGTATGACAATGGCGACATCGGTCTTTCGCTGGACGAGCGGACCGACTTGAATGAAGTTCACGAACTGCTCGGCGCCGCCTGTCCGAACCGCCCTCTTTCTTTTTCACCGGAGACGCCGGCGAGCGAAGCGCAGTTGGAATATTCTCCGGCGTTGCGGAGATCCAGCCCGTTTCTTACCCATCCGGTTTTCAACAGCCATCACTGTGAAACCGAGATGCAGCGGTATCTGCACCGGCTCGAAACGCGGGATTTGTCGCTGACGACATCCATGATTCCACTGGGATCGTGCACCATGAAGCTCAACGCGGCCGCCGAGATGGCGCCTATCAGCTGGCCGCAATGGGCGGATATTCATCCGTTCGCACCCGCCGACCAGGCGGCCGGCTACAACCTGATCCTGGATCAACTCGAGACATACATACGTGAAATTACCGGCTTAACCGCCGTATCCCTCCAGCCCAACGCCGGCGCGCAGGGCGAATACGCCGGTCTCATGGCCATTCGCGCTTACCATCGCCGGCGTAATCAGCCGCAGCGCGATATCTGCCTGATACCCGTTTCCGCCCATGGAACCAACCCGGCCAGCGCGACTCTTGCCGGCCTGCGGGTGCGGCCGGTCGCCTGCGATTCGCAAGGCAATATCGACCGGGAGGACTTGCAGCACCAGGCCGAGGGGTATCGCGACCGGCTCGCCGCGCTGATGGCGACCTACCCATCCACACACGGCGTATTTGAAGAGAATATAAAAGATATATGCAAAATAGTGCATGATAATGGCGGCCAGGTCTACCTGGACGGGGCGAACATGAACGCCCTGGTCGGCTTATGCCGGCCGGCGGATATCGGCGCCGATGTGTGCCATCTGAACCTGCACAAGACCTTCTGCATCCCGCACGGCGGCGGAGGACCGGGTATGGGACCGATCGCCGCGGCCGCGCACCTGGCCCCCTTTCTACCGGGCCATCCCCTGGGCGGCGGTGAAACGTCCCGCGCCGGCGGCCCGGTAGCCGCGGCGCCCTACGGCAGCGGAATGATTTTGACAATCCCCTGGGCGTACATCAACTTGATGGGCGCCGCCGGCCTTCGCCGCGCCACCGTACTGGCCATTCTCAACGCCAATTACATGGCCAAACGTCTGGAGAACCACTACCGCGTTCTATTCCGTGGTCCCCGCGCTTTTTGCGCGCACGAGTTTATTGTCGACGCGCGCGAGTTTGAAGCCTCCGCCGACGTGAAGGTGGACGATATCGCCAAACGACTCATGGACTATGGATTTCATGCCCCGACTGTATCGTGGCCGGAGCCGGGCACGCTTATGATCGAACCGACGGAAAGCGAACCCAAGGCGGAACTGGACCGATTCTGCGACGCGCTGATCGCTATTCGCCGGGAAATCCGGGAAATCGAACTGGGTTTGTCGGACCGCAAGAATAATCCGCTCAAGAACGCGCCGCATACCGCGGCCATGCTCGCCGCCGACTCCTGGCCTTATCCTTACAGCCGGCGGCAGGCGGCGTATCCGCTGGCTTATCTGGAAGAACATAAATTCTGGCCGGCGGTGCGCCGGATCGACAATCCCTACGGCGACCGAAACCTGCTGTGCACGTGCCCGCCAGGATGAAAAGAACGCGCCACCCCTGCCTTTTCAATCATAGCGTATGACGCTGTGCATTTCGTACTGTTTGAATTTTTTACGCCCCTGGAGAAAGCCCAGTTCAATGAACACCGCGATCCCGACAATGTCGCCGCCAAGCATTTCCACCAACCGACAACATGCGTCCATAGTTCCGCCCGTGGCCAAAAGGTCGTCCACAATCAGGCAACGCTGCCCGCGCACTATAGCGTCGCGATGGATTTCCAGCGTGTCCTGGCCGTACTCCAAGTCATAGGCCAGCGACGCCTTGGGCGCCGGAAGTTTTTGGGGTTTGCGTATCGGAGCAAAACCACAGGAAAGCGCCTGGGCCAGGGCCGTGCCAAAAATAAATCCCCGCGATTCCGCGCCCACCACCAGTTCAATGCGCCGGCCGCGAAAGGGATTGGCCAGCAACTCCACCGACAGCGCCAGCCCCGCCGGATCGCGTAACAGCGGCGTGATGTCCTTGAATATAATGCCCGGTTTGGGAAAGTCCGGCACATCCCGGATCAATTCTTGTAAATTCAACATACTTTATTACCCGCCCGTTTCTCCCCCTCTTTGTTTTTTCTCCGTACCGCCCGCTGTAATACCATAATGGTGTTTTTTTCTAGGACGATTTATATCGCAGGCGGAAACATGCGGCTTCCGCCGGTTCATCACCGGCCCTGGATGGCGTAGCGGCCGGGACCGGTAAGCTGCACGTAACTCCGCACCGCGCCGCGGCGCACGATCGGAACCGGCCGGCCATTGACGCGTACCGACTTGCCCTTCAC
>JAJYDU010000196.1 GCA_021790475.1 Planctomycetota bacterium
TGCTGAATCCCTGGATGTCCGGCTGGTCATAGTAATAGCCGTAGCCATGGGATTGCGTATCGGGGCTTAACTGCACCATGCCGAAGGGCATGACCGCACCGGGAAACAAATTGCCCGAGCCGCCGGGAGTATTACCCGTACCGACGAACGGGTCCACGTAACGGGCCGGACCCTTCGACCACTTACCGGATGATGGCGGATGGAATGGTACGACCGCCGGCGCCGCGGCGGAATTCATAATCCCGATCGCAAGCGGGATCGCCGCCGCCAAACGCCAATTTTTCGTTTTGCTGATTCCGGTCATGATGCCTCCAAGGGGATTGCGTGTTTCGTTCGGAAGGAGCATCCATTCAAACAATTGCGCCAATTTTTCCGACTTTTCAGAGGTTTGTCAACTCGAGCCGCATGGGGCGGCAGGCCGGGCGCAGACAGGCCTGCCGGCGTGAGCAACTTTCTTGCGTCAGCTTATCAGGTCGGAGCAAATTCGCTGATGTCGTATGGCGTTTTCCCGGTGAGAATCAGATCCGCCATCAACGCGGCCGCCAACGGGGCCATGCCGATGCCGATTTTGTAATGTCCGGCGCAGATAAAAAGGTTTTCCACCCCGCCCACGCGGCCCATCAGCGGCCGATTGCCCGGCCCGGCCGGACGTAAACCGGCCCAGATGCGCTCCAGCACGGCGGTTTTAAGTTCGGGACATATTTCCACGGCTCCGTGTAGAAGCGTTTGCACGCCGGCGGCGGTGTTGGTGGTATCGAAGCCGGCTTCGGGTTCGGTGGTGGAACCAACCAGAATGCGGCCATCGGGCCAGGGAACAAGAAAGATCGGACCGTTTTTGACAACGTGGCCGATCAAGACCCCCGCGGCGCGCAGCCGCAGCGCCTGACCCTTGACGGGAACGATGGGATGTTCGGCGGCGTGCGATAAACCCGGCAAGCGCGTTCCCACGCCGGCGCACAAAAGAACCTTTCCGGCCGCAAGTCGATCCACCCCCATTCGCGCGCCGCACGCCCGGCCGTTCGCCGTCTCAATTTGATCGACGTGGCATCCCTCCCGGATGGTCACACCGGCCAACCGGCAGGCCGCGACCAGCGCCGCGAGAATCTGCTCCACTTCCACTTGCGCGGACCAGCGGCAGAACTGCGCGCCATGGGGCGCGACGATCAGACGCGGTTCGATAGCCAGCACCTGATCTCGATTCAATATTTCCATGACCTGTCCGGAATCCGGAGCGGGCCAGCCGGCGATTGCGGCGGCGACTTGGCAACGGGCGTTTTCAAGGGCCCGTGGCGAGTTGAGAAATTCCAGCTTGCCGGGACGCCGATAGTCCACACAAAGTCCGGATACGCTCCGCAATTCCCGCACGAAAGACTCGAAATTCCAGAGACTGGCCCGCTGGAGATTCTGAAGCGGACCGGCGCGCGCCAGAGGCGACGGCCAGAGCGCTCCCAAGGCGGCCCGACTGGCGCCGTGGCCGCAGCGGTTTTCCTCCAAAATCGTCGTTCGTGCGCCGCGCTGTGCCAGACGCCACGCGCAGGAAAGTCCCATGACTCCTCCCCCAACGATCAGTACGTCCGGATTCGCATCGCACATGAAACATCGCTCCCGCGGGTAAACTCTCTTCTGAAGCGGTGGCGCTTACCTGGAGAGACCGGCCTGCGTTAAAGATGTTGCGGAGTATAACCGCCACGGACGACGGCTCCACGGGCGGTGTATGACACGTCCCGGCATGCGCTCGCCGTCGGCCCGCACGGCGTTTATACTTATAGCCATGAACCCGGCCCAACTGCTGCTGATCAACGGCACCCTTCTGGACCCCGCGCGGGAGCGGCCGGAATCCGTCGATTTGCTCATTGTGGACGGGCTTATCGCCGCCAGAGGCCCCGGTTTACGCGCGCAGGCGCCCGCGGCGACAATCATCGACGCCGCCGGCGGCTATGTGGCGCCCGGCCTGATCGACATGCACGTGCACTTCCGCGAGCCGGGCCAGGAACAGAAGGAAACCATCGCTTCCGGCTCGGCCGCCGCCGCCGCCGGCGGGTTCACCAGCGTCTGCTGCATGCCCAACACCACGCCCGCCATCGACAGCGAAGCCCAGGTGGAATTTGTTCTCACCCAGGCGGCGCGGGCGGATCTTTGCGACGTGTTGCCCTTCGGCGCGATCACCAAGGCCCGCGAAGGCCGCGAACTCGCCGAGCTGATGCTCATGTCCGAAGCCGGCGCCATCGGCTTCAGCGATGACGGCGCGGGCGTCGGTTCCGCCGCGGTTATGCTCAAAGCATTCCAATACGTCAAAATGTTCGACGGCCTGTTAAGCCAGCATTGCGAAGAACCGGCGCTTTCCGGCGGTGTGATGAACGCCGGGGCCACTGCCCTGCGGCTGGGTCTGGGCGGTGCGGCGCCGGTGGCCGAGGAGCTGATGATCGCCCGCGATCTCCTGCTCAACCGCCGCATCAACGCGCGCTACCACGTTCAACACATCAGCGCCGCCGGCGCTGTTGAATTGATCCGCCAGGCCAAAAAAAGCGGACACCAGGTAACCTGCGAAGTCACCCCTCATCATCTGCTGTTGACGGACGAATCCTGTGGTTCCTATGACAGCAATTTCAAGGTAAATCCGCCCCTCCGCGGCGCAGCTGACGTGCAGGCCTGCCTCGCCGGTGTGGTCGATGGCGTCATCGACTGCCTGGCCACCGATCACGCCCCGCACACCCGCGAAGAAAAGGAACTCGAATTCGACAAGGCCCCATTTGGCGTCGTGGGTCTGGAGACGGCCCTGCCCCTCTATGCCGAAGCGCTGGTTCATTCCGGCCGCCTTTCCTGGCTGGAGTTAATTCGAAAAATGACCGCCAATCCCGCCCGAATTCTGCGCCTGAGCGACCGCGGTTCGCTTTCCCCCGGCTTGCGCGGCGACGTGGTGGTATTTGATTCCGAGTTGCGCTGGCGTGTGGATCCGCAAAAGTTCCACTCCAAAGGGCGCAACACTCCCTTTGCCGGCCGGCTCGTCAAAGGCGCCGTGCGTTACAGCATCCGTGCGGGCCGGGTGGTCTACCAGCGGCCCACCGGGAAAGAAATTGCGGGAATCCCCGCTCCGCCCGGCCGGAGTTCAGACAAAGAAAGATAACTTCGGCAATGGCATCCGTGGCCGTAACGCTCTACAGTGCCGGTGTGAGATGATAGCGGGGCCGCTATCTTTCCCCACAGGCCCTGGACAGGAATTGCCCGGTATATTGATTGGCGGGGAAGTTGTTATAGTAGCGTCCGAAAGTTTTTCCCGGCGGATTCTTTTATGAGAAGTGTATAGGATGCCGCAATCCGTGATGAATATCCTCAAGGGCTGGTCGGTTCAGGATTCCGCGGAGGCTTACAATATCCAGAAGTGGGGTAAAGGCTATTTTTCGATCAACGCCGAAGGTAACGTCGCCGTTCATCCCGACAAAAATACCGATCGTTCCATCGATCTGAAGAAACTCATTGATCAACTCATTCTCCGCGGCATCCAGCTTCCCACCCTGATCCGTTTCAGCGACATTCTCAAAC
>JAJYDU010000053.1 GCA_021790475.1 Planctomycetota bacterium
TGCGGCAAAAATGTAGGACTGATGCTCCCATCGGTCCTGGTGCAATTGCCCGGCGCGAAGCTGGGCTACCGTGCCGCCCCGCGTTCTTCGGGCCGGCGGCGCGACGCGCGGGGTCGCAGCCCCGCGGCTTCGCGCTGCCGCGGCGCGCTGGCCGCCGCCCCGATCGCGGCATGTTGGTAATGGCATACCGCCGCGTTGCATCGCGCCAAGCCGGGCCGTTGCGCCGGAAATGTAGGACTGATGCTCCCATCGGTCCTGGTGCAATTGTCCGGCGCGCTGGCCGCCGCTCCGGTCGCGGCATGCTGGTAATGGCGTACCGCCGCGGCGTATCGCGCCAAGCCGGGCCGCTGCGACGGAAATAATGTGGAACTGATGCTCCCATCAATCCTGGTGCAATTGTCCGGCGCGAAGCCGGGCCGCCGCGGCGGCCCGCGTCCATCGGGTCGGCGGCGCGACGCGCGGGGTCGCAGCCCCGCGGCTTCGCGCTGCCGCGGCGCGCTGGCCGCCGCTCCGGTCGCGGCATGCTGGTAATGGCGTACCGCCGCGGCGTATCGCGCCAAGCCGGGCCGCTGCGCCGGAAATGTAGGACTGATGCTCCCATCGGTCCTGGTGCAATTGCCCGGCGCGAAGCCGGGCCGCCGTGCCGCCCCGCGTCCATGAATTCACAGAAAGCGAACTTATATTCTTGGGGAGAACTTCATGCCGCCGGTTGTCGCCTACCACAGCATCATCAGCGCGTACGGTTTCTGGCTGCCCAACGATCCCCGCGGCTCATGGTCTGATTTTGTCGGCTCATGGGATTTGCTCCTGGCCGGGGGCAAGGCTACCCGTATTCATACGGATCGTTCCGTCGCCGCGGCGCCGCATGATCGAAGCGCCCGTCTGACGGTCAAGCGCCACCTGAAAGCTCAGCCGGTAAAATTCACCGGCATTCAGGCCCGGACGATCGGTCAAGGGATGGCCGGAGTCATCGTGACGCGGCAATATGCCGTGCACGCCTATGCGATCTTGCCCGATCATGTGCACCTGGTGATCGCCCGTCATGCGCGGCGGATTGAGTCTATTATTTCCGAGCTTAAGTTCGCCGCCACGCGGCAACTTTACGCCGAAGGACTGCATCCTTTTCAGGATTGGGATGGTAGACGCCGGATTTCCGCCTGGGCGGTTGGGAGTTGGAATGTATTTTTGGGGATTGATGATATTTCCCATGCCGTGCGTTATGTGGAGAATAATCCAATCAAACAAGGATTGCCGCGGCAATGGTGGAGTTTCGTAACACCGATTTCCTAAAAGATGCCGGCGGCGCGACGCGCGGGGTCGCAGCCCCGCGGCTTCGCGCTGCCGCGGCGCGCTTGCCGCAGTCCCGGTCGCGGCATGTTGGTAATGGCGTACCGCCGCGGCGTATCGCGCCAAGCCGGGCCGCTGCGCCGGCAATGTGGAGCTGATGCTCCCATCGGTCCTGGTGCAATTGTCCGGCGCGAAGCCGGGCCGCCGTGCCGCCCCGCGTCCATCGGGCCGGCGGCGCGACGCGCGGGGTCGCAGCCCCGCGGCTTCGCGCTGCCGCGGCGCGCTTGCCGCAGTCCCGGTCGCGGCATGTTGGTAAGGGAATAGCGCCGCGTTGCATCGTTGAAATGATGCCCGGAAATATATCAAAAAAAGCGGCGTGGGGTATATCATGCTCAGCCATGGGCTGGATACTCGATATTCTTTACCTGCTCGGGCTGCTGGCGGTCTCACCCGCGTTGCTGGTCAAAAGTCTGCGCACCGGTAAATACCGTAGCGACTGGCCGGGGCGGCTGGGACGAATCAACAAGCAGGCGCGTATGGCGCCGGCCGGCAGCGTCAATTCACCGCCCGCCAGGCGGCTGCTGATTCACTGCGTGTCGGTGGGCGAACTTCTTTCCACCCGCCGGCTGGTGGAGGAACTGCTGGGGTTGAACTCGGCGCTGATCATATTCATCAGCACCACCACGGACACCGGTGTACAACGGGCGCAGGCGATATACGCGGACGACGCCACCGGCCGCGTGCGGACGGTGCGCTATCCGCTGGATTTTTCATTTGCCGTACGGCGGTTTCTTAAGAACATCCGACCGGATATGATTGTGCTGGTGGAGTTGGAGACGTGGCCAAACTTTATTTTCACCGCCGCCCGCCGCTCCATTCCGATCCGGATTATCAACGGCCGCATAACGGCGCGCTCGTTCCGTCGCTATCGCCTGGTGCGGCCGATCATGGCCGCCATGTTCCGGCGGATTGAGCATTTCGGAGTGCAGACTCAGTCCATCGCCGCCCGCTTCGCCGCCCTGGGCGCGCCGGCTGACCGGATCGAAGTGATTCCCACGCTCAAATACGACACCGCCGATTTTTCCGATGCGGTTCCCGGCGCCGCGGAGTTGGCGGCCGCGGTGGGGATTATACCGGAACACGCGCTGCTGGTGGGCGGTTCGACGGGACCGGGCGAACAGGAGTCGCTGCTGGAATGTTACCTGGCGCTGCGCCGGAAGCAGCCGACGTTGCGCCTGGCTATTGCTCCCCGCAAACCGGAAGTAATCCCGCGTGTGATCGCGGATATTAAGAGAGCGGGCCTGGCGCCACTGCTGCGCAGCGAACACCCGGACGGCCGCGTCCCGCCGGCGGGGAGGCTAGGCCCGGACGCCGTGCTGGTGCTGAATACCATGGGGGAGCTCAAAAAGCTTTACAGCCTGGCCACGATGGTATTTTCGGGCCGTTCGCTGGTGAAATTGGGCGGAAGCGACATGATTGAAGCGGCAGCCATGGGCAAGCCGTGCTGTTTCGGACCGCACACTTATAATTTCGACCAGATCGTGCAGTTGCTGCTGGCTGACGACGGCGCCGTGGCGGTTAAAAATACAGCGGAATTGACCCGGCAGGTGGAATCCTGGCTGGCCAATCCGCGGGCGGCGGGAGAGATGGGCCGGCGGGCCAGCGCGTGTCTGGCGGCCCAACGAGGCGCTACGAAGCGTTACGCACGGCAACTTATCGAACGCCTGCGAGAATAAAACCGAGTCACGTTTTCAATCCATATCGCCACAATATAATAGTCCGTCGCCGCGGCTGATAAAATTCGCGCGCAGAAGGCCTGCATAAAAGAGGAACGTACCATGCGATCATCCCACTGGAAAACAGCGTATCTGACCATCCTTACCATTTTATTGTTATTTCCCTTACCCATTCGAGCCGCAGCACCGGCCACCCGCCAGGATGTGATGAAGCTGCTCAACAGCCCTTTTCAGAAAATGCTCTTTCACAATACCTACGAGAGTTTGTTGCATCGTCTCGCCCCGGACGGCTATTTACCTGAATCGCTCACGGGCTCTTATGGGGGCATGTTTCCGCGCACCGTCGGGCCTTATGTGTTTCTGATGCTGGAAGAACACCAGTGGGGGGTAGCCAAAAGAGTTTTGCAATTCACTCTGGAAGCCACCAGGCTTTCCCATCTCCATCGGGTTCCTCATGTGATTGGGGGGGCGGGCCATGTCATGTTGGTTCCGCAGGTTGATTCGGCCAATCCCGGGCAAATCCTGCACTCGATTGTCCTTTACAATCTCCTGTCGCCGAACTATGGCGGCGCCCAACCTTTCCAGGCCGGGGGCGCTAAGCTGCATGGAGTGGATATGTGGATATCCGCCCATGCGAAAGGGAAATTGCGGGTGGAGATTGTACGATCCCCGCCGGCGCAACACCCGCTGGCTGTGGCTATAATCTCCGTCAGCCGGATGCGGGCATCCGGGGGCTGGGTAGGGGTACTATTTAAAAAGCCGGTGTCGCTCCAAAAGGGCGTTGTTTACGATTTGCGCCTCCGCTTTGCTGGCCAGGGCAGCGTCAAGTGGTGGGGAATCAACCACGTCAGGGAAAATTCTTACGGAGGTTCCTACTCTTACGATAAGCCGCCCCTTGGCTGGCGGCTCCATCCGGGTTATCGCACCGCCTTTGCCCTCAATTACGGCACCCTTAAATATAAGCGACAGATGGTGATACCGGGGTTCAGCAACGTCTCTCAGCCCGACGGCCAGTATTCAGTCATACTCGCCTGGGCTCGCTATATTCACACCACCCATGATACCGCCTTTGAAAATGAAACTTATCGCCAGGTTGCGCGGCTGACCGATCAGGCCACGCGAACGCCTTATCTCAACGACGGTTGGGGAACCACAACCACTAATCTGGTGCGCAACCCCTGCTTTGAGCATTCCCGGCAAGACCGTTACTGGGATACCTACGATCTGCTGACGCAGGTTTTCACAGCCGAGGCCTGGCGGGAAATGATTCCGATTGCCCGCGCCCGGGGTGATTGGGCACACGTGATCAGATGGCGGAGGGCATTAAAGAAACTCCAGCACGGGATTCGCTACTACCTCACGCGCCGGCTGGATGGCAAGACCATCTATGCCGAGATGCGTATACCCAATAGTCGCGGAGGAAAAATTTATACCGGTCTTTCCTGGGTGAATCTCTCCCCGATCGCGGCAGGATGGAAAGGCGTGAATCCCAAAATTCTAAAAGCCACGGTGGCGGCCTATTGGAAACGTGCCGTGTTCACCTGGGATGGATTTCACATCCTGGGATTTCAATGGAATCCACCATCAAGAATTGCGCACATTCCCGTCAGAAAGAAGTATGGCTGGGTGTGGATACGTAAGAGGATTAGCCGCCCGGCAAGAATTGGGCACTCGCTCAGCGGCAAGGAATGGGCTTGGGCATTTGTCTACTCCGTGCAACAGAAACAGTGGGACCGGGCGTGCCACATGCTGGAGTTCCTCCGGAAAGCCAATACGGCGGCTATCGTTCTTCAATCCCTTCATCGGATGCATGTAAACGTGCGGAAGTTTCTCCGGAATGCCAAGTTGCCGATCCTCGCAGAGTCTTTTTGGTTTCTGCCCCACGGGAAGGTTTATCTGAGCGATCCCGGCAACGGCGAGCAATGCTCCTGGTACTGTTGGGCTATCGCCACCGCTCGCAATATTCTGGCCACACCTGGACCGGGCTAAGAAGTCCAATTCTTGGCGGTGGTGGAAAGCCGCCGTGAGTGCGGGTCGACTCTTGTAACTCTGCCTGCGATTGCCCTGAGAGGATGCGGAATACACTACCGGCGTTTACCTCGTTTGACTCCCCTCCCGGCGGCTTTATACTTTCAAGAGTTTGTTCCCGCCTGAAGAATTGACAGAGCGGTGTGTGTAATTTTCCTGAATAAACGTCATCCGGCGTTTATTCC
The DNA here is from genome assembly GCA_021790475.1 of Planctomycetota bacterium. GTDB lineage: Bacteria > Planctomycetota > Phycisphaerae > WQYP01 > WQYP01 > JAKBMM01. The sequence goes on from JAJYDU010000053.1 coordinate 5,237, forward strand.
CACAGAGGTGATGCGATTATGGCTGACAAAATGGTCTACTTTTTCGGCGCCGGCCAGGCGCAAGGCGGCGCCAAGGATAAGGTTCTTCTGGGCGGCAAAGGCGCCAATCTGGCGGAGATGACCAACCTCGGTCTGCCAGTTCCGCCCGGTTTCACCATCACCACGGAATGTTGCGCCGCGTATTACCAAAATGACCGGAAATTTCCCGCCGGGCTGGTCGAGCAGATCGATGAAAACCTGCGCCGGCTCGAAGAAACTCTGGGCAAAAAGCTCGGCGATCCGAAAAACCCCCTCCTGGTTTCCTGCCGCAGCGGCGCCGCCGTCTCCATGCCCGGCATGATGGACACGGTGCTGAATATCGGATTAACCGCGGACAACATTGAGCCGCTGGCGCAAGCCGGCGGCAATCCGCGCTTCGTATGGGATGCGTGGCGGCGGCTGATCAACATGTTCGGCGACACGGTGATGGGAGTGGAGCACAAGCATTTCGAGCAGGAAATGGACGCCGTCAAGAAGAAAAGGAGAGTGAAGCTCGACACCGAACTGAGCGTGGAAGATCTGCGGGAAGTCTGCGCCCGCTATCTGAAAGTATATGAAAAACAGACGAAGGGGAAATTCCCGGACGATCCGCGCGATCAGATTCTCCAATCGGTGATGGCGGTGTTCCAATCGTGGAACAGTCCGCGGGCGATCAAATACCGGCAAATCCATGAAATCACCGGTTTGGCCGGTACGGCGGTGAACGTTCAGGCCATGGTGTTCGGCAACATGGGGGCGGATTGCGCCACGGGCGTATGCTTCACGCGCGATCCGTCCACGGGCGAAAACCGGTTCTACGGTGAATTTCTTATCAACGCCCAGGGAGAAGACGTGGTCGCCGGCATCCGCACGCCGCAGCCGATCGTAAAAATGGGCGACGTGCTGCCCGACGCCTATGCCGAGCTGTTGCGCGTCAAGGACGTTCTGGAAAAGCATTTCCGGGACGTGCAGGACCTGGAGTTTACCGTCGAACATAACCATTTCTACATGCTTCAAACTCGCAACGGCAAGCGAACCGCGCCGGCGGCCGTGCGCGTCGCGGTGGAAATGGTCAAGGAGGGGTTGATCGATCAGAACACCGCCCTGCTGCGGGTGGATCCGGCCAGCCTGGACCAGCTTCTACATCCTTCCTTTGATCCCGCGGCCCGGCGCGATCCGCTCGCCAAGGGCCTGCCGGCTTCGCCGGGCGCGGCGGTCGGCAAGCCGGCGTTTACCGCCGACGAGGCCGAAGAACGCTTTGCGCAGGGCGAAAAGGTGATCCTGGTGCGCAAGGAAACTTCGCCGGAAGACATCGGCGGCATGCAGACGGCGGTGGGCATTCTCACCAGTACCGGCGGCATGACCAGCCATGCGGCGGTGGTGGCGCGCGGCATGGGCAAATCCTGCGTGGCTGGTTGCGGCGAGCTGCACATCGACGCCCCGGCGGGCTTTTTTTCGGTCCGTAGCGCCGACGGCAAAACGCGCAAGTTCACCCGCAAGGACATCATTTCCATCGACGGCTCGGCGGGGATGGTGTTCGCCGGCGCGGTACCCACGGTTAAACCTACGGTCTCCGGCGATTTTGCCCTGCTGATGCAATGGGCCGACGCCACCCGCAAACTGCAGGTTCGCACCAATGCCGATACGCCCAACGATGCCCGTGTAGCCTGTAAATTTGGCGCCCAGGGTATCGGTCTCTGCCGGACGGAACACATGTTCTTTGAAGGCGACCGGATCATTGCCGTGCGCGAAATGATTCTGGCTGAAAACGAAAAAGACCGCCGCCAAGCCCTCAAGAAATTACTTCCCTATCAGAAAAAGGACTTCGTGGGCATTTTCAAGGAAATGGACGGTCTGCCGGTGACAATCCGCCTGCTCGATCCGCCCTTGCACGAATTTTTGCCGCATGAGGAAAAAAATCAGCGGCAAATGGCCCGGCAGATGAAAGTGCCGTTGGAAAAGATCAAGCGCCGCGTCACGGAATTACACGAAGCGAATCCGATGCTCGGTTTCCGCGGTTGCCGTCTGGCGGTCATCTACCCGGAAATCCAGGAGATGCAGGTTCGCGCCATATTCCAGGCCGCCTGCGAGGTCAGCCGCAAGGGTGTGAAAGTATTGCCGGAAATAATGATTCCGATCGTCAACACGGTCAAGGAACTCCAGTTCCTGCTGCCCCGGGTGCGCCAGGTGGCCCAGGAAGTGTTCGGCAAGGCGGGCCTTCGGATTGACTACAAAGTCGGCACGATGATCGAGCTGCCGCGGGCGGCCCTCACCGCCGACCAAATCGCCCGCGAAGCGGAATTCTTCAGTTTTGGCACCAACGATCTGACGCAGATGACATTCGGGTTTTCCCGCGACGATGTGGCTTCGTTCGTGCCCAGATATGTGGAAATGGAAATTCTGCCCCGGGACCCGTTCAACTCGCTTGACCAGGAGGGCGTGGGTCAACTCATCAAGATCGCCATGGAAAAAGGGCGGGGCGCCCGGACGGATCTCAAAGTGGGCATCTGCGGCGAACACGGCGGCGATCCGGCCTCGGTGGAGTTCTGCCATCGCGCCGGCCTGAACTACGTGAGCTGCTCGCCCTATCGCGTGCCGATCGCCCGCCTGGCGGCCGCCCAGGCCGTGGTGCGCCAGGCCACCGGCGACAGCTACAGCACAAAGTAAACAGCGATGCCTGCACGAATCTATTCATTTGGCTTTATCGGCGCCGGCAACATGGCCGAGGCGATCGCCCGCGGCGTGCTCGCGGCCGGGTTGTTCCAGCCGGAGCAGATGATCTGCGCCGATCCCAGCGCGGCGCGGCGCGATCTGTTTTCGCAACAGCTTCGAATCCAGGCGGTGGAAGATCCGGCTCTCGTGGCCGGCCGGGCGCAGGCGCTTCTCCTGGCCGTCAAGCCGCAGAAAATCGCCGAAGCTCTCGCCCAGATCAAACCGACCCTCGATACCGAAAATCTTCTGATCAGCATTGTCGCGGCGGTAAGCACCGGCTATATCGAAAGCAATCTTCCGGCGCCAACGCGCGTCGTTCGCGTGATGCCCAACACGCCGGTGCTGGTCGGCGCCGGCGCCAGCGGGTTATGCAAAGGAGCCCATGCCACGGACAATGACCTGGCCTTCGCCCGCCGCATCTTCGGCGCCTGTGGCCTGGCCCTCGAAGTCCCGGAAAACCTGATGAATGCCGTAACCAGCTTGTCCGGCTCCGGGCCGGCTTATGTGTTCTTCCTGGTCGAAGCGCTCTCCGCGGCGGGAGTGAAGATGGGCCTGGACCAGGCAACGGCCGATTCGCTGGCCCGGCAAACCATCATCGGCGCCGGTCAATTGCTGGCGCAATCGCCGGATTCAGCCGCCCAACTGCGTCGCCAGGTGACCAGTCCCGGCGGATTCACCGAGGCGGCGATCCGAAGTTTGGAAAGTCATCGGTTTTTTGAGGTCATTGCGGCGGCCCTGGCGGCGGCACAAGAACGCGGCCGGCAACTCTCCCTCTGACGCAATCGCGTGTGCGTGATGTACGCCATAGAAGTAACCGGAGAATTCGTCGCCACACATCAGCTTCGCCTGGCGGATGGTTCCGTGGAACCGCGACACAGTCACAACTGGCGGGTGCGGGTCCGGGTACGGTCCCCCCGGCTCGATAAACTGGAAACGGTTCTGGATTTTCACGTCCTGGAGGCGGCGCTGGCGGACATCATCGAACCGTGGCAAAACAGGAATCTCAACGACATCCCGCCGTTTGACCAGCGGGTAAATCCCTCGGCCGAACGCGTCGCACAACGCATCGCGGCATTGTTGGCGCCGCGGATTGTCCCGCCGGCCCGGATTGCGCTTGTGCAAGTTACCGAAGCGCCGGGCTGCCGCGCTATTTATTTTCCGGAAAATTCATGGTAGTACTCTCCCTTTGTACGATTAAAAGGCCTGTCCTTATCCGATGGCCATCGGGACCGGGATAGCCAAGGAGTATTTCTCGTGACCAATCGCCCCCGCAGTGTGGAAGTTACCGAAGGCAACGAGCGTGCCCCGCAGCGGGCGTTTTTCCGTTCGATGGAACTTACCGATCGGGATATCCATCAGCCCTGGGTTGGCGTTGCCAGCTCCTGGAACCAGGCTACGCCCTGCAACATCACTTTGGACCGCCAGGCCCGCGCCGTCAGCGACGGTGTGCGAAAAGCCGGCGGCACGCCCCGTGAATTTGTCACCATTGCCGTTTCGGACGGCATCGCCATGGGGCACGAAGGCATGAAGGCCTCGCTGATTTCCCGGGAAGTCATAGCCGATTCCATTGAGTTGATGATGCGGGCGCACTGTTATGACGCCCTGGTCGGCGTGGCCGGTTGCGATAAATCCCTCCCCGGCGCGCTCATGGCCATGGCGCGACTGAATCTCGCCAGTGTGTTTATCTACGGGGGAACCATTCTGCCGGGAAAATTTCAAGGCCGCGACGTCACCATCGTTGATGTATATGAAGGCGTCGGCGCCCATGCGGCCGGCAAAATGACGGACCGGGAGCTTTACGAACTCGAATGCGGCGCCTGTCCCTCCGCCGGTTCCTGCGGCGGGCAGTTCACCGCCAATACCATGGCTTGCGTGGCCGAAGCGCTGGGTATGGCGTTGCCCGGATCGGGTTCGCCGCCCGCCGTGGAAACCGCGCGCGATGAATTCTGCCGCCAGGCCGGCCAGGCGGTCATGCACTTGCTGGAAAAGAACATTCGGCCGCGGGACATCATCACGCGCCAGGCACTGGAAAACGCCGCCGCCATCGGAGCGGCCACCGGCGGCAGCACCAATATCTTTCTCCATCTGCCGGCTATCGCCTATGAAGCGGGTCTGAAATTCACGCTCGACGACATTGATCGCATCAGCCGCCGTACGCCCACTATCGCCGATCTCAAGCCCGGTGGTCGTTACGTGGCACTGGACGTTTATCATGCCGGCGGTATTCCGGTGATTCTCAAAGTTTTACTGGATAACAATCTGATCCACGGCGATTGTATGACCGTGACCGGCAAGACCATGCGCGAGAATCTTAAAGATGTGACGCTGCCGGCGGGCCAGGATGTGGTTGTACCGGTTGAAAAGGCCATCAGCCCGCACGGCGGACTGCGCGTATTGCGCGGGAACCTTGCCCCGGAAGGCGGCGTCATCAAGATCACCGGTGTGAAAAAACTCCGGCATCGCGGTCCCGCCCGCTGTTTCGATAGCGAACAGGAGGCGATGAAGGCCGTTCAATCGTTCCATATCGGCAAGGGCGATGTAGTTGTCATCCGCTACGAAGGCCCCCGGGGCGGACCGGGCATGCGCGAAATGCTCGCCGTCACCGCCGCCATCGTCGGCCAGGGTCTTGGCTATGACACCTGCCTGATTACCGATGGCCGCTTCAGCGGCGGAACCCGCGGTTTGTGCATCGGTCATGTCGGCCCGGAAGCCCAGGCCGGCGGCCCGATCGCCCTGCTGCGCGATGGCGACATGATTACGGTCGATGCCGGGAAGGGAACCATTCACGTTGAACTTTCCGACGAGGAACTCGCGGCGCGCCGCCGGCAGTGGAAGCCCAGAGAGCCGCTCTACAAACACGGCGCAATGGCCAAATACGCCCGGATGGTCGGCCCGGCCTGCGACGGCGCCGTAACGCAGTAAACGCCATGCGCAGTCCAACCTGTCCGGCTCTCCGGACACCTGCGGATGAAAACCGGGGATGCCACTGACGATTTGCATTAGCCTTGATTAGCCGGGCCGCGGCGGCGGCCCGCGTCGTGCCGCCTCCGTGCGCGTATTCGCCATCCTCGCGCGGGACAGGTCCCGCGGCTAAACCGCGTTTCGGTGGTTCCCCAAATATTCCTTGGCGTCCTTGGCGGTTCAAAATCGTCTCCGCGTTCCCTCCGGGAAGGAGGTCTGCGCCATTCTCATGCGCCATGGATCGTGGAAGTGCGCCGGCGAGGGAGCCATATCGTAATGCAGAAGCGGCTTGCTGCTACGACAGTTACCGTACCGGTTCCGAACCATACGGAATTGAGAATTGGCACACTTGAGTCAATTATTCGCCAGGCGGGAGTATGTCGGTCCGAGTTTGAAGCATAACCAATCGCCCCGCAAGGCGATGGATGTATAATAACAGGTACAGCCGCTTATTATTTTTCCTGTGGCGCAAGCAACTCTCGACAGCCTCGGGATTATCTATATTTGGCCATGCAGGCGTCTTTTGCAGGCCGCCCTGTTTCCGCCCCCATGCCCGCAGGCCGGGAACGGTTACGAAAGCGCGGCATCACGTTAATTGCTCCGTATCCGGGCGGCATCAGCGCTGATGGCGTCGAAGGCGGCGCGAATGGTTTTTTCTTCTTCTTCGCTCAAACTCAGGCCCAGCGCCCCGGCGTTGTGCGCCGCCTGCCGGGCGTTACGCGCCCCGACGATGGCGGCCGTTACGCCCGGCTGGCGGAACGTCCAGTTGATGATGATTTGTGTGAAACTGGCCTTGTGCTTGTCCGCGATCGGCCGCAAACTCTCCAGCGCCGTGAGCGCCCGGCGGCGGAATTCCACCGTGAACAGGCGGTGGTTGACGCGATGATCGCCCGGCGGAAACTGGCGATCCGGGCTTACCTTGCCCGTAAGAAGCCCCCGCTCCAGCGGCGAATACACAATCGCCCCGATGCCATTTTCCCGACAGAACGGCAGGATGTCCTTCTCCGCCCCGCGTTGAATAACGCTGTACGGCGGCTGTACGCTGGCCAGTTGCCCCACGTGCCGGCAGCGCCGCAGCCCCTCCACATCGTGGTTGCTCACGCCAATGGCCCGTACCTTGCCCTGGCGGCGCAGTTTTTCCAGGGCGGCGAACGATTCCTCCGGCGGCGTCGTTTTGTCCGGCCAGTGAAGCTGGTACAGGTCGATGACATCCGTACCCAGCCGGCGCAGGCTTTGCTCCGCTTCATACGCGATGCTGTGCGGCTTGGCGTTCCTGCGGATGGTCCAATCCCGGCCGCTGTTGTCTTTCTGGGGCCAGGGGTCGGATCCTTCCTCCTTCGGATCATCCCATCGCATGCCGCACTTGGTGGCGATGACAACCTTGTCGCGGGGAATGCCCGCCAGCGCCTTGCGGACCAGTTCTTCGCTGGCGCCCATGCCGTAAATCGCGGCGGTGTCGATGGCGTTGACGCCGGCGTCGAGGGCCGCGCGAATCGCGGCGATTGAGTCGTTTTCATCGTTGCCGCCCCACATCCAACCGCCGATGGCCCAGGCTCCGAAAATAACGGGGGTCACCCGCAGGGATGATCCGCCCAGTTGTCGCATGGTGTGCATAAGAATGAGACTCCTTGGCAAGGGTTCGCCAACACTTAGACAACCATCTATAGACAAAATAAAGTCCGGCGGCGCCGTTGTCAATCGAACCGTCCGGAGAAAACAGCGGAACTGCGGCAATTGTTTCGGGAGCGCCTGGGACCATCCCGATAAATGGCGGGGCCCGCGTGTGGTGTTCAGCCGCCGGTGGCCACACCGGCGCGTCTCCGCGGCGCTGCGGCGATCTTTTTTTTCAGAAGCGCCCCCGAAGGGGCGTTGCCCGCCACGCATTTTCTTAACCGCAACATTCATGTTGCGCGGGGCTTCCCCGAGCATGCCACGCCCGACGACGGTTGACACCGCCGGACGAAACGGTTATCCGGAAAGGCGCACGCCGGGACGATTGCGGTCTTGGAGCATTCCGATAGGCTTGCAATAGTTCCGGATCAAAGGCCTGTCCGAAGAAAAGGAGAACCTTCTATGCGACGATTCTCATTGTTTTTGATGGCGGCGGTATTGACGATTGCGGCGGCCGGCTTGTCGGTGGCGGCTGGTTTGTCGCCCCCGGCCAATCCGGATGCGCCCGGGCACGCGCGGGTTGTCCGCATCCGGCCTGGCGGGGTGAAATCCCCCATCTGGGCCGCGCAGTTTACCTTCACGCCGTCGTCCATCGGGCTTCACCTATCCTACAATTCCAGCCTCCGTTCTCTTGCGCACCATGGCGCCTATAGGTCCACTCCCGTTGAAATTCCGACCGGCAAAGATATCTGGCATGTTTATACATGGAAACTCACACATGTTGACTTTACCGGCCGGCAAAACGCCGGCGCCGATCTGCGCCTCAGCGGTTCGCCCGGTATCGCCGTGCACCAGGTTACCCTTTCTCTGGAGCCGCCGGGAAGGGCGGGCAATGGGCGGAAAGGGACCGGCGGTCCCACGGCCGGCATTATCTTCGATACCGGCCGCGCGGGAATAGCCGCCGCCAACACCGATCGCGATATGAAACAGGTGGCCGCCGGCGGGAATGCCCTTGACAGCAAATACACTTGCGGCCGGATCGCCGGCCGGAGCGCGGAGATATTCGCCAACAAGGTGGCAACCAGTTACATTTATTTGCGCCTGAGCCGGCGAAGCAAACTCTTTCTTGCCCACCCCGCGGTTATCTACGCCACCGTGACCTGTGCGGCGACCAGGCCGCCCGCCGTCTGGTCGGAGCGGACGTTTTCCCATCTCGCGGCGCGCGGCATTCACTATGCCGAAGTCAATATGGATTGGTCGGCATTGGAACCCACCCCCGGCCGATTCGATTTTCAGGCGCTGGATCAGACGCTGGCCAATGCCGCCAGGGCGCGCGTTCGCGTAATTCCCCTCTTTTGGAACGCGGTATGGCCCGGCAATCCTCCCGCATGGATCACTCATTATGACGCAGGACCATCCGGGGCGGCATCGCGCGTGCCCACCTGGTGGAACCGGTTCAATCGCCGTGCGTACTTCACCTACGTTACCACCACCATTGCGCATCTGAAGAACAATCCCGGCTTTGGCGGAGCATTTCTGGACTTCGGATGGCTCGACTATATGTGGGGTCCGCCGCCGGGCGGCAAGGGTGTGAATGGTTATGCGCCTGCGGATGTGGCGCGATTCCACCGCTGGCTGCCTGCGCGTTACCATTCCTTGCGGGCCTTTAATCAGCGCTATGGCGTCCATTACGCTTCCTGGGATGCGATTCCCGCGGCGGCCCCCGGGCAGCCGCTCTTCCATGTATATCAGCACTTTCGCAACTGGAGCGTGGTTGAGACCTATAGCCGCCTGACGGCGCTGGTTCGCCGGGAAACCGCGGCGCCGCTTTATTATTACTGGGGCGGCGGATACGGCGGGGCAGGTATCGCTTTTAATCTCCCCGACTCTTTTTTTCAGCTCGCGCGCCGCTATCACGTAACCGTATGCCTGGATGATGCCGATCATACCGGTCTGGGGCTTCTCTTTAACAGCCTGGCCAGAGCCTATGGGGTAAGCCTTTTTCAAGAGTGGACACCGCGGCCATCCGGGATGCACGCCGAGATAGCCGAATTTCTCGGCCACTACGGGTTCGGAGAGCCGCGGGAGGTGGGGATGGATTTCTTTCTCTATCATGGAGCACGGGAATATGCGATTGGTTTCCCGCCTTATGTGCGCTGGATTCCGATTTTGAGCCGGATTCACGGCTCTTACCCTCTCCAGCCGGTGGCGATCTATGTTTCTTACCGGCCGGTCTTTACCCATCCGGCGGCGCTGGCCGGCATGGCGGACCGGTTGGCCGGAATATGGCGCAAACTGCCCCTGGCCTTTACTGTGGTTACCGACCGGGAAGTAGCGGCGGGAATTGTCCGGCTGGGGCAATTCCGCGCCATCTTCCCGTTAAACGGCCGGCATGATCGGGCTATTACCAATTATGCGGCACACGGCGGGCACGTTCTGGATCACGCATCGCAGTTGACTCAATATGCGCCGGCTTATCTTACCTTCGCCCCTTCCGGCGACCGGGTGGAAGCGGTGCCCACGGTGAATCGGGCGGAGCATAGCGCCTGGATCACCCTGAGCGGCTGGCGGCCCGCTCATCCATACAGCGGTATGGCTACGTTCCATTTAAGAGGATTGGGGCTGCCCCGGGGCCACTATCACATCATGAACGCCGTAACCGGCCGGCCCATCGCCAGTTTCGCCACGCGCGGCGAGTTGCGGGTTCCCTTGCATATCGCGCCCGGGGATTTGCTTCTCTGGCGGATTCTGCCCGGCCCGGGCGCTGCGCTCCGGCGCCCTCCGCCGGAAAAGTAGAGCGCGTGTGGGGCGATAGCGGAGCGCGTGGTGATTGAACCTCGGTAAAATATGTTTGATCTGAACTGGAATACAACCACCCGCGAAATGGAAATTCGTGACCCGCGGCATCCTACGTATGTCCCTTTGTGCGGCAATCGTTGCTGGGCCCTTATCCCAACCAATCTGGATTGGTTTTGTTACGATGTGGATCTGCCCAATTGGATGAGAATCCTCAAACGAATCGGGCTTTATCTTCGAGTCAACAGAACTGCCGGTCCCGTGACCAATGTTCTGGAAAATCTTCAGACATTCTACGGGGCCAATTACCTGCGACTGGCCGGCCGGAGAGACGGCGTGGTTGTTGAGATCAAAGTCTTTCCTCATGTGGAGGAGAGCCTCCTGTATCTGACGGTGTCGGGGGAAAACACATCGGACAGGACCGCGGAGGTAAAAGTTCTTTTTGCCGCCGATTTTGAACTTCATCCCGCCCCGATGGCTTGCAAGGGGTTTACTCAGGAAGCGACCGCCGACTATTCAGGGATGGGAAGAAAATGCGACGTGCCCAGGGATGACATGATAAGGGTCCGGAAGAATGGAACGATTTTTCTCGTGTCCGACCGGAGAAATCGCGGAGTCGGGTTCATCGCTTCGCAGGTCCCGACCGGCTGGCTGCTGGACCGGAGTAAATTCAGTTTCGAGACCCCTTTGCGCGGTTACCGTCCCGGTCGAGCGGACTATGTCGATGACGCGCTCGAATTAACCAACGAAGAAGCATCCGATGACAGTTTCTGCGCATTTCTCCACGGGATTTCCCTCCGGCCACGCCAAAAACGGAGAATCGCCGCGGTCGTTGGTTATCAACCCGTTGCGAATACTACCGCAATTCTCGAGGCGTTGAGAGTTTCCGAGAATGCGTTTGGAGAAACAAAAACCTATTACCAAACGCCGCTGGTTAAAGGGGTGAAGGTCGAAACTCCCGATCCGGTCTTGAACGCCCAGTTCAACATTTACAATCTTTTCATGAAGCTCAATGAGCATCACACCGCCGCCAATAGAGCATTCTTGCCCGCCGCCCACTATTACAACTGGGTCTGCGGCGACTCCGAGGCGGTCCTGCCCGCTTATGCCTACACGCATGATCTTGGGCCGATCATCGACAGCATTAATCTTTTTCGGCGTCACCAGCACGCGGATGGTTTTATCCCCAATCTTCCGCTCTGGACGCAGGGGAAATCCTGGCGGGAGCGGAAAGTCGCTAGCGTGCTGGAAACCATTCTTTATCCGATTTCAATCTGCCAGGTCCTCAAAATCATGCGGAACAGGTCCTTTGCGGAGGATGTCTATCCTTCCTTGAAAAAGGCTCTGGACGCCACACTGGCCAATGAAAAAGAAGGATTGATCTTTCCCGGCGGGGATTTCGGTTTCGATGCCCTTGACTGGCCCGTCGGATTTGGCCATTGCCCGCAGGTATTCATGTCCGCGGCCGCATTTAAGGGCATGATGGAGCTGCGGGACCTTTCTCTCTGGCTGGGAGAAATGGACTACGCCGGGAAACTTCTCGGCCGGGCGGAGAAGCTCAAGAAAACCATTAACGAAAAACTGTGGATGGAAGACCGGGGCCATTATCGCGTTGGCCTGGCTATCGGCAAAGTCGGCAGGGACGATGGCGATGCGGAATTATTTTCCCGTCAAATGGTCTCGTGGGGCACTTTGGTTGCGGTGTTATGGGGGGTGGCCGAAGGCGACAGGGCCGGGAAAGCGATGCGCACGATAAGGGAGCGCCTGTTTACGCCCTGCGGTTTGAAATTCTTCGATCCGCACTGGTCGCCTTCCTACACCGATGTAAAAGGGCAGACCTATGAGGCGGGGCGGGTTCAGAACGGCGCCTTTTGGCATACCTGGTGGTCCCTCAACACTTATATAACGGCCAATTTGTTGTTGGGGAATGTGGAAGAAGGCCTTGCCGCTTTTCGCGAAGTCCGGCTGGACACCACCTATGCCCGGTTCAAAATGAAGGAAATGGGCAAAGAGTTGAGCTTTATTCATTGCGGCGAAATG
>JAJYDU010000054.1 GCA_021790475.1 Planctomycetota bacterium
CTGCCTGGTCATTTCGCCCGCCATGGCTTTCTCCTTGTACTGCTTCCCGCAATCTTGCGGCGACCCATCCTTAGGCCGCACCTCTACCTATTGTAGCAACACCTATGGCAAATCATGCCACGCACCCGTGTTTTCTAGAAATCTTGGGTACCGTTTGACAGTATCCGGGAAAATGATAAACTGCTGCGTTCCGCCTTGGGGACAACTCCCGCACCGTCGGTCGGGAGCGCAGTCGTCCCGACGATGAAACAGGCGGAAGTTACCGGGAAACGGGAAATTATGGCGACAGTTACGCACCCGCATCAGCACGAGCGAATTCGCATCCGAATGGAAGCGTATGACCATCGCGCCCTGGACGCGTCGGCGAAAGAGATCGTTGATCACGCCAAGCGCACCAGCGCCAAGGTACTCGGACCGATTCCCATTCCAACCCGTATTGAAAAATTTACTGTTCTCCGATCGCCGCACATTGACAAGAAGAGCCGGGAGCAGTTTGAAATCCGCACACATAAGCGGATCATCGATATTCTTGAACCTACGTCGCGGACCATTGAGGCCTTGAACCGCCTGGTGGTTCCCGCGGGGGTGTTCGTGAAGATCAAGGCGTGAAGCGGCGCCAGTCCGCCGCTGCACGTGGCATGAAAAGGTTGGTTTTCCGTCGAAACGGCGCCACCTGTGTGATATCGGGCGAGTTGTCTGATTCCGAACCGCATGAGACGTGTTCTGAATCGCCAATCCCGCCTCGGCAAGCCGGCGTAAGTTGAAGCAACCGGGGGTTGCTTTCAACACGGCCGGACGGGATATCCGGGAGAACCTGAAACCGCTGACGCTGGCGGACAACGGGTTCCCAAGCGAGGCCTCATCGACGCTAAGAGGAATGCCATGAGCGACAATGGTACGAGTACGCTGTTTGCCGCCATTCTCGGCCGCAAGGTTGGGATGACCCGCGTTTACGATCAGGCCGGGACGGTGGTTCCTGTAACCGTCGTACAGGCTGGTCCATGTGTTGTCACGCAGGTGAAAACCCAGGACGGCAAGGATGGTTACAACGCCGTCCAACTCGGATTTGAGGACGTTAAGGAACGGCGCAGCACCAAGCCAATCGTCGGCCACTGTCAAAAGACGGGCCATACAACGCCCAAGCGTTTTTTTCGGGAAGTACGATTGCCCGCCAAATCCGCCATCGCCGCCGGTTCCATGGTTGACGTGTCGAATTTTGAGTCCGTCAAATGGGTGGACGTGATTGGAACCAGCAAAGGCAAAGGCTTCCAGGGCGTGATGAAACGCTGGAACTTCGGCGGTCAGCCCGCCTCGCACGGCACCGAACGCAAGCACCGTTCGCCGGGCAGCATCGGCGGCGGTCAGGGCACACGCGGTCACGGGCGGGCAATCAAGAAAGGGAAAAAAATGGCCGGCCATCTGGGCATGGAGCGGATAACCACCCGCAACCTGGCCCTGGTCGGCGTGGACAAGCAAAAGAATCTGCTTTTGATCCGGGGCACGGTACCCGGCGCCAACGGCGGACTGGTGTTTGTCCGGCGGGCGAAAACGATGGCCGATCCGGCGGCCGAGTGAAATTTTTGATGTCCAGGGGAGAAATCGCCCGCGGCGGTGGGCAAACCGTGTGCCCCGGCAAACAGGATTTGGAAAAGGATGAGATACCCAACGATTTCGTCACGACGAGAGTGCTCGTTTATTTGCAATGGCGGCGAGCCGCGAACAGGCGGTTTGGGCCGATGGATGCTGAAAACATGATTGAATTACCGGTATACAATCAAGCCGGCCAGGAAGTGGCCAAAATGCCCGTGGACGAGGCGTTGCTCGGCGGCGAAGTGCGTCCCGCGCTGCTCAAGCAGGCGGTGGTGATGTACCATGCCAATCGGCGGCAGGGAACGGTGGCCACGCGCGGGCGCGGCGAAGTGGAAGGCTCCACCCGCAAGCTGTACGCCCAGAAGCACACGGGCAATGCGCGACGCGGCAACATCCGCACAAATGTCATGAAGGGCGGCGGTATGGCGTTCGCCAAAAAGCCCCGCGATTTCCGCCAGTTAATGCCGGCCCGCCAACGCCGTCTCGCCCGAAACAACGCTATTCTTTCCAAGATCAAAACCGACAGCCTTAAAATTCTCGACCAGCTTGGCGTGGAAAAACCGAAAACCAGACAGGTCGCCGGCCTGCTCAAGGCGCTGGGAATCAACCGGTCCGTCCTGATCGCCACGGAATCGCCCGACCGCAATCTGCTGTTGTCCACGCGAAACATCCCCGCCGCCGCCATCAAACCGGCCCGTGAAATAAATGCCTACGACATTCTGACTTACCGTACCTTGTTGCTGACCAGGTCCGCCCTTGAGGGGCTGCTGGCTGCCGCCGGTATGGGATCATCCACCGGCGCGGAGGCTTGATCGCACGCCGTCAAACGACGTTGACAGGATTTGGATATGGAACTGGAACTGACGCAAATCATCAAGCGGCCGTTGATCACCGAAAAGAGCGCGTTTTTGGGCACGCAGCGCAATACGTACAGCTTTGAGGTCGATCGCCGGGCCGACAAAGCCCAGATACAAAAGGCCATCGAAGAAATTTATCATGTCCGGGTGGATGCGGTTCGCACGATGGTCATGCCCGGAAAATGCCGTCGCACGCGCACCGGTTACACGACGACATCCTCCTGGAAAAAAGCGCTGGTGTTGGTGCATGCCGAGCAAAAGCTCGATATTTATTGATCTGTGCCTGAAAAAGAGAGTGAATCATGGCGATTAAACAATACCGACCAACCTCCGCCGGACGGCGTTTGAGTTCCGTAAACGCTTTCGAGGAACTGACTCGTTCCGAACCGGAAAAGTCGCTCACGGAACCGAAGAAAAAGACCGGCGGGCGCAACCATCGCGGCTGGATCACCTGCCGGCACATCGGCGGCGGCCATAAGCAGCTCTACCGCCGGATCGACTTCAAACGCGACAAGGACGCCGTCAAGGCAAGGGTGGAATCCATCGAATACGATCCAAACCGTTCTGCTTTCATCGCTCTGCTGCATTACGAGGATGGTGAAAAACGCTATATTCTGGCGCCGCAGTTGCTGCGCGTGGGCAACACCATCGAAAGCGCAACCCACGCTGACATTGAAAAAACCCCCGGCAACGCCATGCCGCTGGAAATTATTCCCGTCGGTATGGAAATTCATAACATTGAGACCGTCCCGGGCCAGGGCGGCCGCATGGTCCGCGGCGCCGGCGGCGCGGCGCGGTTGATCGGTAAAGACGCCGGAATGGCCACCATCCAGTTGCCTTCCGGCGAAGTCCGTCAGTTCCACTGGAAGTGCCGGGCCACCATTGGTCAGATTGGCAATGCGGACTGGTCGAATATTCGCTGGGGCAAGGCCGGGCGGAACCGCCACCGCGGGATACGTCCGACAGTACGCGGCGTGGCGCAGAACCCTGTGAGTCATCCTTTGGGCGGCGGCGAGGGTCGTTCCGGCGGGGGGCGCCACCCTGTGAGCAAATGGGGAGTGCCGGCCAAGGGTGGAAAGACTCGTAATCCACGGAAGAATTCATCCGGAAAGATCATCCGTCGCCGTATGACGGTGCGTTATGGCGAGTCGGTTCTGCGAAGAAGGTAAGAGTCATGTTGGGCGAAGCGTTCCGGCGGCCGACCCGGCGATCCGGGCTTCTGTGTGTTGGAAAGATGCGGATGGTTTGGCAAAGATAGAAAGGAAATGATGGAAACGATTGGAACGAGGCCGGTATGAGTCGCAGTACAAAAAAGGGTCCGTTCGTGGCCTATCACCTTTTGGAGAAGGTCAACAGGCTCAACGAAAACCATTCCAAGGAGCCGGTCAAAACCTGGTCGCGCGCCAGCACCATTATTCCCGATTTTGTCGGCCATACGTTTATGGTTCACAACGGTCGGCTGCACGTGCGGGTTTTCGTGACCGAGGACATGGTCGGCCACAAGCTGGGCGAGTTCGCCCCGACGCGCGTTTTCCGGGGCCACACCATGGTCAGAAAGGAAGAGGAACCCAAGACCTGACGATCCCGACTATCGGGGCGTTGCTTGTGGAACGAGGTGGATTATGCCTTATATATCGACATGGCGTTATGCAAAGATCGCTCCGCGCAAGGCCCGGCTGCTGACCGATCTGATTCGCGGTAAACCGGTCGGCGAAGCGCTGGACCTGCTGAAGTTTTCCCGCAGGCGCGCCGCGGTGATGGTGGGCAAGGTGCTTCAAAGCGCCATCGCCAACGCCGATGAGCGCGAAGCCGACGTGGAGGATCTTTACGTGCGGCGGAGTTTCTGCGATGCCGGATCGATCCTCAAGCGGTTTCAACCGAAGGATCGCGGCAAGAGTTATTCGATATTCAAGCGGACCTGCCATATTACCGTGGAGGTCGACGAAGGCGTCCGGGAAAACAAGCGGAAAAAAAAGGCGCCGGCGGCACGAAAGACGGATCAAACGGGCGGCGGCGCCGCGCCCTCCGCAGCGGCGCGGGCCTGAAGGCCGCGGAATTTCCGGGACTTGGCGTAAGAGGTTCATCATGGGTCAGAAAATAAATCCGGTCGGTTTTCGGACCGGCATTACGGAAGGCTGGGCGAGCCGGTGGTTCGCGCCCAAGAAGCTTTTCGGCGAGTTGCTGGTGGAAGACCATAAGATCCGTAATTTCGTCGACGACAAGCTCAACCGCAAGCCGCCGTACGCCGCCGTGGCACGGGTGGAAATTGAACGCACGCGCGAGGAACTCAAGATCATACTGCATACCGCCCGGCCCGGCGTGGTGATCGGTCCCAAAGGCGCGGAAGTCGATAAACTCCGCGACGAACTGGAAAACCTCACGCAGAGAAAGATAAAAATAGAAATCGCGGAAATCGCCAACCCGGACCTCGACGCCCGTCTGGTGGCCGAAGGAATCGCCGAACAGCTCAAGAAGCGGGCTTCTTTCCGGCGGGTTCTCAAGCAGAAAGCGGAAGCTTCTCTGAATGCCGGCGCGCGGGGCATTAAGATACAGATTTCCGGCCGCATCGGCGGGGCGGAAATCGCCCGGGTGGAGAAACAGATTAACGGCAGCATTCCGCTGCACACCCTGCAGGCGAATATTTCCTACGGCCTGGTGCATTGCCGGACGCCTTATGGCGTCATCGGCATCAAGGTGTGGATATACCGCGGACTGTACGCCGAGTTGGATGCCGCGGCCGAGGCCGCCGGCGCCGGGCGGGCGCCGCGAAGACCGCGGCGACGGTAGCGGCCAGGACGATTCCGCCGGCCCTGTGATCGGCTGCGGATGGTCGGAAATCAGGAGTAATGTCGCGGGCGGGGACGTCCGCGTCAGATGATCCAAGGCCTCCCTTACACTGGCGGACTCGGTTTCGCGTGTTGTCGCGGCGGGAGTCTGGATGAGTTTGGATCGCCGGAGTTAATGCGGCGCCCAATGGAGATGGAATCATGGCGATGATGCCGGCAAGGGTAAAATGGAGAAAGCAACAGCGCGGCACGATGAAGGGCAATGCCACGCGCGGAAACCGCGTGAGCTTCGGAGAATTTGCTCTCCAGTCGCTGGAGGCCGGCCGCGTCACCGGCCGGCAGATAGAGGCCGGCCGCATGGCCTGCACCCATTACCTGGCGCGCGAAGGCCGCGTGTACATCCGCATCTTTCCGCACAAGAGCTTTTCGAAAAAGCCGCTGGAGACGCGTATGGGTACGGGCAAAGGGGAGCCGGAATTCTGGGCCGCCGAAGTCAAGCCGGGTACGATCCTTTTTGAAATTGCCGGCGTGGATGAAGCGGTGGCCAAGCGGGCGTTTTCCCGCGTAGCCTGCAAAATGCCGATTCGCTGCCGGTTCGTTCACCGGCGGCATACGATGTGACCATGGATGGATGTAGTTTGCGGCGGCCGGCGAATTCGGCCCCGCGCCGCATGAGCTTTACAATCAGGTGCGATATGGCGACCAAACGCAAACAGATGATGGCCGAACTCCGGGCGCTCGATGAAACACAATGCCGGCAGCGCGAGGCCCAACTCCGTCGGCGGCTCTACGATTTGAGATCCCAGGCCGTGACCGACAAAATCGCCGATGTATCGCAGTTCCGCAAGGCCGGCAAGGAAATTGCCCGGATTCAGACGCTGCTTCGCCAGCGCCGGCTGCTGGTCGCGAACCGGTGAATAGGACCAGTTTATTCGGTTGATCGGAAATTGCTATGACAAATGCTCCCAGCCAAAAGCCCGGCGCCAGGCGTCGCCTCCGGCCGCGGATTATCGGTGTGGTGACCAGCGACAAGGTTCAAAAGACCCGCAAGGTCGTCTTTGAGTATCTGGCCCGCCACGCCAAGTACAACAAATACGTCAAGCGACGAACCGCCCTGCACGTGCATGATGAGAAAAACGAGAGCCGTCTGGGCGATCACGTGGAAGTGATGCAGTGCCGCCCGTACTCCAAGACCAAGTCCTACCGGCTGGTGCGCATCGTCAGCCGCGGACTGGCGGTCGATCTCTCGGCGATACAGGGCGAAGCTTCGCGAATGTTTGAGCGACACAAGCCGCCGGCCGAATCGGCCGGGGCCGAAACCCCCGGGGGTTAAAAAAAACGGCTGGCATTCGGGTCGGAGCATGCCATGATTTACCCGCCGCGGCGGGTCTGCGGGGGTGGCGAATTTCGCGGTTTCTGGCGGCCGCGCTCTCTCGAAATGTTGATTGCCAGAGGATAATCCGGATTTCGGTGCAACGATGATTCAGCAGCAAACACGACTTGACGTAGCCGACAACACCGGCGCCAAACAGGTGATGTGCATCAAAGTTCTCGGTGGTTCTTCCGCGCGGGGCAAGTTTACCCGTCGTACCGCCGGTATAGGCGATCTGATTGTGGTTGCCGTGAAAAAGGCCCTGCCCGGCGGCGATGTGAAAAAGGGCGAGGTGGCCAAGGCGGTTATTGTCCGCGCCAAGCAGCCTACGCGGCGTCCGGACGGCAGCTACGTTCGTTTCGACCGCAACGCCGCCGTCCTTGTCGATAATGAAGGCGGTCCGCGGGGCACCCGTATTTTCGGCGCCGTGGCCCGTGAACTTCGCGAGAAAAACTTTATGAAGATTGTCTCCCTGGCCAGTGAAGTGGTTTGAGAAACTGAAGTTGGCGGAGCTATTCCCCGTCCACACAATAAGAAGGATGACGCTTATGGCAGCGCGTATTCGCAAGGACGACATTGTGTACGTCCGCTCCGGCCGTGATCGCGGCCGAACAGGGAAGGTTCTGGCGGTTTATCCGGAGCGGGAACTCGTGCTCGTGGAAGGCGTCAACCTGGTATGGAAGCACATCCATCGCAGCGAGAAGAACCGCCGCGGCGGCCGCCTTCAAAAGCCGGCTCCCCTGCGCCAGTGCAAGGTGCAGCCGGTTGATCCGAAAACCGGCAGGGGCACGCGGGTCAAATTCGTCATCCAGGACGGCCAGAAGCGCCGGGTGGCGGTAAAAACCGGCGGCGATCTGGGCATTGTTGGAAAGGCCTGACGCCTCCTTTGCGTATTGTGAAGGTAAATGAATATGTCAACCGAAGAAAATGAAAAGAAATCGCCCGCGGCCGGCCCGCGGGAAAAGGCGCCGGCCGCCAAGGCACAGAGGCCCGCGGACCACCCCGCCTCCCGGCACACCGTCGCCAAAAAGCCCAAACCCGCCCGCGAATCGGAAGAGGCGCCGCCCCAGCCGTTTCCGCCGGGTTATGTTCCACGTCTCTACCGGCGTTATCGCGATGAGATTACTCCCGCGCTGATGCGCGATCTGGGAATTAAGAATCGGCTGGCCGTGCCTCGCATCAGCAAGGTTGTCGTGAGCATGGGATTGGGCAAGGCAATCACGGAAAAGCCCCGACTCGAAGCGGCGATCAAAGAGCTTACCGCCATTACCGGCCAGAAAGCCGTGCTCTGCCTGGCCCGCAAGAGTGTTTCCAATTTCAAGCTTCGCCAAGGCATGGAAATCGGCGCGAAGGTCACCCTCCGCGGTCAACGCATGTGGGAATTCCTCGATCGTCTTATCACGTTGGCGATCCCCCGTGTCAAGGATTTCCGCGGACTTTCGCCCAAGGCGTTCGACGGGCGCGGCAATTACAATCTGGGCTTGACCGAACAGACCGTGTTCCCGGAGGTGCATGCCGACCAGGTGACCTTTCACCAGGGGCTGGCGATTACCATTGTCACCACCGCCGTCAGGGACGAGATCGGCTTTGCCCTGCTTGGCCGGCTGGGTATGCCATTCCGCCGCGAGGAGGCGGCGGTTCGCAAGGCCGGGTAAAATTAATGGAATCTGTTATAATAAAAGGTGTGTGATTTATGGCGACAACAGCGTGGAAAAATCGGTTCAAACGGCGCGAGGCGCTCGTGGCCAAATACTTCCAGGAGCGTGCCAAGCTCAAAAAGGAAAGAAATTATGCGGCTCTTTCCAGATTGCCGCGCGACTCGAGTCCCACGCGGCTGGCTCGCCGGTGCGAAATTACGGGACGCCGGCGCGGGTATTATCGTAAATTCCGCATATCGCGTATCGTGCTTCGGCAACTTGCCGCCGACGGCAAGATACCCGGTCTTAAGAAAAGTTCGTGGTAGACGCGTGGCCACGCGTGCCGCCGGAGTCGCCCCGGTCCTTATGAACGAACACGATATCAAGAAAAGATGCCGGGCGGCCGGTTCTCCCTGGAAAAGAAACTTGTGAAAATGAGGAACCCATGACCGACACAATTGCCGACATGCTATGCCGGTTGCGCAATGCCGCCCGATCGCGGCATAAAACAGTGGATGTAAAGAATTCCAGGATATGCGAGGGCATCGCCCGCGTGCTCAAGGAGGAGGGCTACATCGCCGACTATTGCATCCTGGATGACGCAACGCACCAGGGGCTGATCCGCCTGACGATCAAGTATACGCCGGCGGGCGATTCGATCATTCAGGATATCAAGCGCGCCAGCAGGCCGGGTTGCCGGATTTATCGGGGCGTGAATGAATTTCCGAAGGTTATCAATGGCTTGGGCGTTGCCGTGTTCTCCACGAGCCGCGGTGTGTTGAGCGATCGTCAGGCTCGCCAGCGGAACATCGGCGGAGAGTTGCTGGCGACGGTGTATTAAACGAAAGGCGCCCCTGGACGTTCGTCCCGCCCCGGCTTCGCAGCGCCGACGGGAATGACCGGGGCTTATTGTCGCGACCCGTGTCGCGACGAGGTTAATCATGAGCCGTATAGGAAAAAAACCTGTTTCCATTCCTCCCAATGTAAAAGTGCGCGTACAGGGGCGCGACATTCAGGTGGAAGGTCCAAAGGGGAAGCTTTCGCTGACGCATCATCCCAACGTCCGGGTGATCGCCGCCGTTGCCGGCGGCGTCAACCAGGTGGTGGTGGAGCGCGTCAACGATGAAAAAATCAGTCGTTCGGTTCATGGTCTTACCCGTGCGCTGATTGCAAATATGATCCAGGGCGTGGCGGAAGGATTTTCCCGCGACCTGGAAATCCAGGGTGTTGGTTACAAAGCCGAAATGCGGGATCATGCGGTGTTTCTTTCGGTCGGTTTCGCCAACCAGATCAAACTGCCTGTCCCCGACGGTGTGGCCGTGAAAATCGACGGCCAGGGAACCCGCATCAACATCAGCGGGATGGACAAACAGGCGGTCGGCCAGCTGGCGGCGGATATCCGCCGGACCCGCAAGCCCGAGCCATACCAGGGCAAAGGCATTCGTTACGCCAATGAGGTGGTTCGTCGCAAGGCCGGCAAACAGTTTGCCGGCGCCGGCGCCAAGTAGGCGGGGACGATTCGTTCCGCGCCAGGAGGTTTGATATGACTTCCCGGCGGAGCGCCGCCGCGTAAGCGAGGCGGGAGTTTTGTGGACGGGGACGATATAGGCCCGCGTTGAGAGGAATGTAACATGAGTTCAACGGCAACCATCAAACTACGCCGCCAGGCGCAACGCCAGGCCCGCGTTCGCGGCGCCATCCGCGGTACGACCGATCTTCCCCGTCTTTCGGTGTTTCGCAGTCTGAAAAATATTTACGCCCAGATCATTGACGACGCCAGCGGGCGCACATTGGTTTCGGCCGGCAGCATGGACAAGTCCATTCGCGGTTCCCTCGGCGGGGGCGGAGGAAACGTCAAGGCCGCCGCACTGATCGGAAAATTCATCGCGGATAAAGCCCGCGAAAAAAATATTACCCGGGTTGCCTTCGATCGCGGAGCTTACCGCTTTCACGGTCGCGTCAAGGCGCTGGCGGACGCGGCCCGCGCCGCCGGTTTGAAATTCTGATGTGAATCCATCCGCGGTCCGTGCGGGGCGGAGAGCCTGGCGGTTCGCGGTGATTTCTATGGAGCTTGAGTTTTCATGGCCCAGCGACAGTTTGAAGAAGAACGTGGTTTTGAATCCAGCACGGTTGGCGTATTTCGCAGCGCCAAGGTTGTCAAGGGCGGAAAGAATTTTTCCTTTGAGGCGCTGGTTGTCGCCGGTGACCGCGGCGGCGGCATCGGCCTTGGTTATGGCAAGGCCAAGGAAGTACCCGCGGCCGTCGACAAGGCTACCAAGGATGCCCGCCGCCGTATGATTCGCGTGGCCCTGGTGGGAAACACGATTCCCCATGAAGTCACAGGACGATTCGGCTCCAGCCGCATCAAGCTGATTCCCGCCCGGCCCGGTACCGGTATCAAGGCTGGTCGCTTCGTTCGCCCGCTGCTGGAACTTGTCGGCATACGCGACGTGTTGACCAAGGCATACGGCTCAACCAATAAGAAAAACCTGTGCAAGGCCGCTCTGACGGCTTTGCAGGCGCTGCGAACCCGTGAACAGATTGAGCAGGGGCGCGGAGCCGGTGCGTGTTCACCAGGATCGTGATGGGAACCCCGGTGGCGGCAACCCATATAAGAGCCTGTCCGGATAGGCTCTAAGTTGACAGGAGATGCGCAGATGATGATCCACGAGATTACCGCCGGGGCCGGCGCCCATAAGCGCCGGCGGCGCGTCGGACGCGGCGAAAGCTCGGGATGCGGCAAGACATCCGGACGCGGCACCAAGGGCAGCGGCGCCCGTGCCGGCGGAGGACCCGCTTTCGGCAGCGAAGGCGGCAACATGCCGTTATTCCGTCGATTGCCCAAACGCGGCTTTAATAACAACTATTTCACCCGGCGATTCAGTGTGGTGAACGTGGGCGATCTGGATCGGAGCTTTCAGGATGGTCAGACCGTCGATGCCGCCGCTCTGGTTGCGCAGCGACTGATTCGCGATGAAAGTCTCCCGGTGAAAGTGCTCGGCGACGGGGCGCTCACCCGTAAGCTCAACGTTATCGCCGCCCGGTTCAGCAAGCAGGCGGCGGCTAAAATTGCCGCCGCCGGCGGCGCCATGCGGACAATCGAACTGGATCGCAACAAAGACAAGGTTGACCCGAAAACCGGCCGATTCCGTCCCGCCAGAACGCCAAGGACCGGCCCGCCGCCGGCGGCCGAAATTGGTCCCGCATAAAGGTGCGTCCCGCCGCATCGCAGGGCGGAGATAAATGCGTGTTTTTTGTGGTAACGATGTCGGGAGAGTTTCGGCGTGACGGGCTTTCTTCTGACCGAACCTCCGATTTTCAAGAATATCTTATGGCGGCAGGGACTGCGTTTGGTTAAACTAACCGAATCGGTGGTGTGCTCCGGCCCGCCGGCCATGATGATGGATCCGGGGCAACGCCGCTTCCGTGCG
Organism: Planctomycetota bacterium; assembly: GCA_021790475.1. Lineage (GTDB taxonomy): Bacteria > Planctomycetota > Phycisphaerae > WQYP01 > WQYP01 > JAKBMM01. The sequence continues at coordinate 11,674 of JAJYDU010000054.1, forward strand.
GCAATCCAATGAGGCGATCTTGTTCCGAACTCTGCTTAACATTTTCCGCATACCTGAGCTTCGCAATAAGCTTCTGTTTACCATCGGCATGCTTTGCGTGTACCGCATCGGTTATTTCATTCCACTGCCCGGCGTGAATACGCATGCCCTTAGCGCGTTTGTAAAAAACGCCGGATCTTCCGCACTCGGCCAGATCAGCAACTACCTGTCGCTGTTTTCCGGCGGCAATCTCGGGTTGAGCACCATATTCGGACTGGGCATCATGCCCTACATCAGCGCCGCGATCATCTTTCAACTACTGGGCACCGTGATTCCCTCGCTGGAAAAGCTCCAGAAGGAGGGCGAACCGGGCATGCGGAAAATCAACGAATGGACGCGCTACGCCACGGTCGGTCTGTGCGTGATCCAGGCAGTGGTCTGGCTGCGGTATCTGACCTCGTCTTCGCGCTCTTTTCCCCATGGTTTTCTGTATGCCAACACTTATTACAACCATCTGACGCTTTTCTGGATCACGGGGCTGGCGGCCATGACCGCCGGCAGTATTTTCCTGATGTGGCTGGGCGAACAGATCGATGAGTACGGTATCGGCAACGGCGTTTCGCTGATCATCATGGCCAGCATTGTGGCCCGTATGCCCAGCGCGGTCTACAGTTTATATAAACATTCATCCTTCCGCGTGGCGGGTTCGGAAACCCACCGCTACGGCGTCGGAACGATTTTATTTCTGGCCGCCGCCTTCGTAGGCGTTTCCGCCGGCGCGATCATCCTGGAACAGGCCCAGCGCCGCATCGGCATTCAACAGGCCAAGCACATCCGCGGCAATCGCGTCTATGGGGGACAGACCCAGTACCTGCCTCTGCGTGTGAATCACGGCGGCGTGATGCCGATCATCTTCGCCAGCTCGCTGATGTTGATACCGAATGTGATTCTCCAGTGGCTTACGCCGGGCTTGGCGCGGATCAACCTGTTTTTCACGCTGCGCGACGCTCTGGAACCGGGACACTATATATATGTTGTTTTGTATATTATATTGATTTTCTTTTTCTCCTACTTCTGGAATACGGTTCAGTTCCGCCCCAAGGAAATGGCCGATCAGCTGCGCGATTACGGCAGCTTCATCAAGGGCCTGCGGCCCGGCAAACGCACCGCCGAGTATCTCGAAAACGTGATGACCCGCATCACTTACTGCGGCGCCGCCTTCCTGGCCGTTATCGCCCTGGTGCCCACCGTGGTCTCGCGCTATATGAACGTCAATTTCATGATTACCCAGTTTCTCGGCGGCACCGGTTTGCTGATCGTCGTGAGCGTCCTTCTCGACTTCATCAATCGCGTGGAGGCGAATCTCATCATGCGGAACTACGGCGGCTTGCTGGAGCCGGAATCCTCCCAGTCCGCGCGCCGCAGGCCGGCGACCCGGCCGGACGTCCCCTCCTCCCGCCTGGGTTCCGACCAGGTTAAAGGATCCGCGGTATGAGAATCGCCCTGCTGGGTCCGCCGGGCGCGGGCAAGGGCACGCAGGCCGCGCGCATCTGCCAGACGTTTCATCTGATTCATTTTTCCAGCGGCGACATTCTGCGAGCGGAGAAGATGTTTGGCACTTCGCTCGGCCGCCGCATCCGCGATTTCATCGACAATGGTCTGCTTGTCCCCGACGATCTGATGATCCAGATTATGGAGCAACGCGTATTGGCCGCGCGGGATGGATTTGTTCTGGATGGCTATCCCAGGACATTGCCGCAATCCCAGGCGCTCAAGCGCATTCTCCAGGCGGCGGACATGCCGCTCGACTTGGTGCTCAATTTTGTCGTGGATCCAAAAGTACTGGCCCGGCGCTTCGAGGGCCGCAGAATCTGCCCGGTATGTCTGGCGGTGTATCACGTGGATACCATGCCGTCAAAAATTCCCGGCGTCTGCGATCACGACTCTCACGAATTGATTATCCGGCAGGATGACATGCCCGACGTGGTCCGCAAGCGGATCGAAACGTACCAAGAGAGTATGGCGCCGTTATTCGCCTATTACGCCCAACAGGGAGATTTCAAAACCATCGACGCCTCCGGTTCCGTCGACGATGTCACGCGGGTTGTCTTAGATAAAATACGCCGCCATTTTGAGGCGGCGACGGCGTCCTGATCGCCGGCGCTCGGTAGCATCCAGTTTCCGCTTGGCGTGCAGGCCCTTGCACCCTGTAAAATCCACGGCGACTATTCTTGGGCATCTTGGGCATCTTCCAGTAGAGCCATCGGCTGATTGAGATTTCGCGACTGGATCGCCCGCGCGGGGTTGCCCGCGACCACCGTCCAGGCGGGCACATCGCGCGTCGCCACCGCGCAGGCCGCCACGACCGCTCCTTCGCCAATGGTCACGCCGGGATACACAAACGCGCGGGCACAAATCCACGTGTCGGCGCCAATGCTTATAGGCGCGATCTTCAGCGGCATGGAAAGTTGGGTATAATCGTGTGTTCCGGCGCAAAGATAGGCTTCCTGGCTGATGGTGCAGCGCTCGCCGATAACAATCCGCCCGATGTTGTAAACCGTCACATCATCGCCGATGCCGGACAAATCACCCATTTCCAAAAGCCAGGGATAATACACACGACTGGTGCGGCGGATCGTACAGCGTGTTCCGATCTTGGCACCGAAGCACCGCAGGAGAAACGCCCGCCAGCCGGACCAAGTGTGGAAAGAATAACGATAGAGGGTATTTTCAAGAATGCTCCAGAGCAGGCGTCTAACTCTCCACGAAAGGGGCGCCCCGGAAACCAGGCGCTGTGCCGCATCCTGGGACGGAGGGTTCGCCACGGTCGATGAAGTGGGGACATTCTCCACGTTTGGCATCATGTCGTTGTTCCCGCCATGCGTCAAGGATTTTCGGGCGGCGGACCGGTGCAAGGTCTCGGCGACGGTGCGGTTACGCCGGTTTGCCAGCCTCCACGGGATCCACTGTCGCCACGGTAAACCAGGCCGATACGGGCGCCGTGGTTGAGCAATCCAAGCATTGTATCGGCACGCTCATGTAATTGGCTGAACATTGCGGGCAATGGCCATGGCCGGCAAACATGTCAAAATGAACGCCGCAGGCGCCGCACTGCCAGAAGTTGCCGCGGCGCGGCGCCAGGCCGCAGGCTGGACAAGCCAGACCGGCCGTGCGTGGTATTTGCTGGACTTTTTGCCTGATCCCCGCCTGGCGAAACGCCGAAACCGCGTTGATCATCATGAAAACAGCTATGGCTATAAGCAGAAAATCTCCCGCGTAGAACGCCAGGATCAGAAATCCGGCCGCGCCAATCATGCCGATGACCGACGCCACCCGCAGAGCGCGGGCTTCCCCGATGAAAAACCACAGGACCGACCAGAGAATTTTTCCGCCGTCGAGCGGATACACCGGCAGCATATTGAATATCAGCAGAACCAGATTGATTTCGAAAAGCGAATAGACAAAGTGTCCGACGTTGCCCACCCGCGCCAAGAGAGAAGGCTCAAACAATTGCGCCATGGGATGAGCCGTCAACAGGCCGTGCTGGCGCAGCACCAGCAGCCACAAACCGGCGGTAATGGGAATCAGAATCATATTTACCAGGGGACCGGCCAGAATGCTCCAGAGCATAGCGCCGGGCCGCCATGGCGGCGACACAAATGCCACCCCTCCCAACGGCCAAAGGACAATCGTGTCCGCCTTTCCGCCCACCGACCGGCACGCCAGCGCGTGGCCGAACTCGTGCATCAACACAATGGCGAACAGAGCGATCACCGAGGCGACATTCCATAATTCAAACTGAAGTTTACCATGTTTGGGACCGGGACCGGCCAGGAAGACAAAATAAACGACGGCGAATATCCACATCCAGTTCAAGTAGACGTCAATACCAAACAGACGGAAAAGGTGGATCGACCTGTTTTGAAGCGAATTCATAGGCGATGCTCCTGGGCTCGCCGGATTGTTTCCTATGCGAGCTTCCGCATCGGCCAGCCAATTATATTGTAGAACCTATCGCCAAAGAGAGCGAGCGGTCATCTTTTTAGAAAATAGCCACGGAGCGGCAATTTTTAGGGAAGGAATCGGAAAAGCGGCAAGGCGTCCGGTGCGCCGTCCCGGCGGAAATATTTATTTTTACGGTTCCATGCCACGGCCGAAGCAGCATTGGCCCCACCTACGGCAAATCGGGCGGCCGCGCGGTGGTTATTGCGCCGGCGTGAGTGCCGCGGCGGATGGCGATTTCCCCGCCGCCGCGACGATTTTCCGCGCCGCATCGTTCAGATCGTCCGCGATTTGCAGCGTGGGAAGTTCATGGCGCGCCGCAGAGAGCATCTCCCGCGCTTTCTCCACGTTCGTGCCTTCCAACCGCACCACCACCGGAGTTGCAAAGCCAACTTCCCGGCCGGCCTGAATCAGCGCCGCGGCGATCCGATCGCAACGGGCAATGCCGCCGAAAATATTCACCAGAACGCCCCGGACATTCTCATCCGAAAGAATGATGCGAAAGGCTTCAATCGCCCCTTCATCCGTTACGCCGCCGCCGACGTCCAGAAAATTCGCCGGCCGGCCGCCATGCAGTTGAATCACATCCATGGTGGCCATGGCCAGACCGGCACCGTTGACCAGACAGGCGATTTCGCCGTCCAGTTTGATGTAGTTGAGATTGGCCGCCGCAGCGCGAATTTCCAGCGGATCGGTTTGCGAGTCGTCTTTCAGAGCGGCAAGGTGGGGATGGCGGAAGAGGGCGTTGTCATCGAAATTCACTTTGGCGTCAATGGCCAGAATCCGTCCCTCTTTGGTGCACACCAGCGGGTTGATCTCCACAAGACTGCAGTCATGCTGCAAAAAGAACCGCGCCAGGTTGAGGAGAATATCGGCAAATACATTGACGTGTTTGCCTGAGAAGCCCAGTTCAATCGCCACTTTACGCGCCTGGAACCCCTGCAGACCCAGCAGGGGATGCAGCGGCTCCCGGATGATAGCGGCCGGACGCTCGCGCGCAACGGTTTCAATTTCCACACCGCCCTGGCCGCATGCGATCACGCTGGCGGTGGCTTTGGCCCGGTCCAGCGCCAAGCCAACGTAATATTCGTGGGCGATGTCCACCGCGGCGGCGATCAGCAGTTTTTTCACCGCGATTCCTTCCGGACCGGTTTGCGGCGAAACCATACGATGGCTGAGCATGAATTCCGCCGCCGCCTGCGCCTCCGGCGCCGATTGGACCAGCTTGACGAAACCGGCCTTGCCCCGCCCTCCGGCAAACACCTGGGCCTTGACCACCTGGACCGGAAAGCCGTTGGCTGCAAACGCCTGTCCGGCCGCAACGGCTGATTCAACGATCTGTGCGGGCGGAACGGGAATACCAATTTTCGCCAGCAGCTCGCGTGCCTGATATTCGTGTATTTTCATTCCCGGCGGCTCCTTTTCGGAAACTTTAAAGAATACGCGAACCGGCGTGAAAGATAAATGGAGACGCTCGCCATCTTGCCAACGGTGTGACAACTGATATCCACCGGACATCCGGATACCACGGGGGCTATTTCCCCAAGGCGCTGTATAATCTTTCACCATGGCCAAATCCATGAGCGAGCAAAATATTTCCGCAATCGACGCCGCCGCGTTGACTCCCGCGATGCGTCAATACCAGACCTATAAGGCCCAGTATCCGGACTCCATC
>JAJYDU010000055.1 GCA_021790475.1 Planctomycetota bacterium
GCTGCTGCTTGAGATAAATGGAGGTCTGCTGTTCGGAGGAAGTGGCGTATTCGTATGGGAAATATTGTTCCAGAAAGTTCGGGTCTGAAATATAGGATCCTTCCACCGCCAGCGTCCATTCGCGGGAGAGCTTTTGCATGTGTCGTGCGGATATGTATCCCCGGACATGCGTGGGTAACGGCAGATTTTCGCGGTTGGCGCCCAGATTGTCGGTGCCTTTATCGTACATGATGAAGCTGTGAATCACGCCATGGGCGTCATGGAATTGATACCGGGAATCCACGCCAAGGCCCGGTCCCCGTTTGGAGAAATAATCCATATTAAGTCTGGCGTGGATGTTTTTGGGCGCCGGGTAGCCGATGAGTTCAAACAGATTCCAGCCGGTTTCAACCGTGGCGCCGTAAATGCTCGAAAAACCGACGTTGAGCCGACGGAGCGGAGTGGTCGGCCGCCGCGTGGTTCCGGCCAGATAGGGCCAGTAGAAAAATGGCGCCCCCATGATATTACCGGTTACGTTCGTGGCGGTAAAAGCGTAAACATTGCGGCGCAGGGGGCCCGGTGCGCGCCGCACCGGTCCGGAAATGCTTCGCAAGGTCATGGCGCTGGCGCCGATGTAATAATGCGGCACGTAGAATTCATCGGTGGAGAGTTTGACCGACCTGGCCGCGAACCGCCCCTGCGCCAGTTGCAAAATTTCTCTGGCCCGCATGTATAGCGGCGATTTATTCTTCAAATCGTACGTGCTTAAAACCGCATTGAGCATAATGGCCCGGTTGGTCGTAAAATCATAGTAAACCTTGTCGGCATGGACGGTTTGGTCTCCCAGGGTGATGGTCACGTCGCCTTGCAGATAAACGCCTTGCACCTTCCGTGAAATCCCCGTGCCGGGCCCGACCGCGGATTTTCCGCCGGCCGCGGCGGTCCCGGCGGGACTGAAAAGCACGGCGTCGTTGGCCCGCAGTTCCAGAGGCGGTTGGCCATGGTGATTCTGGCGCACCAGAAAGGACCGCCCCTGCACCACGGTGATTCTCTGGTTGCCGATCCGGCGAACCTGAATCACTTTCCCGGTGACCAGGACGCTCGGCGCCGGCGCGCCGGACGGATGCCGGGGAGGAACGGCCGGTGGCTTTTGGGCGACCATGCGTGCAGGTATGACGATCAGTTGATTATTCGACCCGCGGGCAAGCCAGCCCTGCGTCAACGCCTGTTCCATTGGCTGAATTTCAATCGTGGGGAGAAACGCCGGAGGCGCGGGCCGCCGGGCAAGCTGTTGCATGATCGCGCGACCGCGCTCCACCGCCGGCGCGGAAGATTCCACCTGCGCCACCGGCGCCGGGCCCGCGAGTCGCACCCGCGCGCTGATGCGGGTGCTGATGAGCATTTCCGGGGCCGTGCTTAGAGCCTGGCCGAGAGGTCCCTCGCTGACCTCCGCGTTACCCTGCAAATAGATCGTGGCCTTGTAAACTCCCGTCGCGCCGGGCGATATAGGCATAAGCCACAGAGCGGCCTGCCTGGCCCACAGCCGACGATACCCCACGCTGATACGCACGTCGCCGGCGAGCAGAATATGCTGGGTTCCATCCGCGGTGACCCACACAGAGGTATGCTCAGCCGAAACGGTCATGGGAATATTGATGCTGCTGTGCGGATGAAGGACGGGAAATACCGTTGGTGAAATTGGCGCCGGCACGCTTTGGGCCAACAACGACGGCAAGCCCGATGCGCCCAGCGCCGCCAGCAGCGCGCCGCTTCGCAACATCCGCATCAAAATGCGGCGCGACCGGCCGTCCCGGTCATCGGGACGACATCCATCATCTGGTTGCTGGATTTTCTCCGACACATCCATACCCGGCTGAAAAACACAACATATACCGCGGAAGGATGATAGCCTGCCGCGCCGAGGCTGAAAAGGCGCTTCAACTTTCGTATTTTTCGCGAGTGAAAATCCCTGCAATCCGTGGAGGCAGTTTGACCGCGCGTACCCGGCCGTTATGCGAAGGGTGTGGCTATATTTTTTTGGCAAAGCTGGCCCCAGCCGCCTCGTTAGCCGAAAAAAGGAATTCTCTTCATAGAGATGAACACCGTGTTAAGCCGGTTTTTGCCTTGTTGCAAAAAAATACGGCCACACCCGCCAAAAGCCGACAGGGGATAGTCGCTTGTTGATTACCCGCCGTTGGACTAATGTATTATCTGTCGTGCGCGATGCCGGCGTGTGCCGGAACCGCGTCTGGCCAAGGGCCTGTCAGCAAAAGGTTGCCGCTGGCGCAAAATCGGCAGGCTTCCGGGGGTTTTAGCCGAGTGCAACCAGGTTCGGGGTGTCTCATGCGTACTGATGTAAAGGTCGGACTGGTAGCAGTTTTTGTAGTCATTCTTCTGGTGGTGGTTTATTTTTCCTTTGCGAAACATTCCCGGAACGTAACTTCCGAAAATATGCTGCCAGGTCCGCAACCGGCCCTGGTTCCGGTGACCAACTCGTCGACCTCGTCGACGCCGACTTCCCAACCAGGCGCCGAAGTTGCGGCCCCCTCATCGGGTCAAACAAGCCAGGCCGATCAACTCACCGGCGTTATCAATCCACCCGCCGCCACCACGCAACCGGCTTCCGTGGAGCCGGCGGACGGCGCCCCCCCGCCGTCCAACTCGGCCACTGGTGTAACGAGCAATGGTTCTCTGGCGACGTCCGCGGTGCAACCCGCGGAACCGTCCAACGGCAACACGTCCGCCGGAACGGGAACATTGTCCAATCAGGGAATACCGGCGCCCCAGGAGACACCCGGAACGGCCTCTTCCAACACCGGCATCGGGAGTGGAGCCGTTGGCGGTTCGAGTCTTTCGAGAACTTCAATTAGAGCCACACATCATCATCATCGGACTCGCTTAACCGCCGGCCGAGGTAGTCATGGAATTACGGCGAGTCGACATCGTACTGCCGCGCGGACTTATGTGGTGCGCCGCGGCGACACTCTCACGTCCATAGCCCAGCATGTTTATGGAAGTTCCCGCATGGTGCGGGCGATCGAACGGGCCAATCCAGGCCTTGATCCGCGACGGATGCTGGTAGGACGGCGAATCCGGCTTCCGTCCTCCACATTGGCATTGCGGCACACCGGCACGATCGCCCCTGGCGTTTCCCACCGCACCGGAGCACACAGTTACATTGTACGCCGGGGCGACAACCTGTATCGCATCGCCCGGAAGTTCTATCATCGGGCTTCCCTCTGGCGACGCATTTACCGCGCCAATCGCCGTACCATTGGGAGCAATCCCGGCGATATCCGCGTCGGCGAACGATTGATCATACCCGCGCGGTGACAAGAGCCAGTACACGGTTGCGGACGCGTGCATGTTGGACATCAAATTCATTCGCGAGCATACCGACCTTGTGCGGCGGGGCGCCCTGGCAAAAAACATTCCGATTGATCTGGATTCGCTGCTCGCGCTCGACGCGCGCCGCCGCGAGCTGGCCCGGCGGATCCAGGATATCGCCGCCGAGCAAAATCGCCTTTCCCAGCGGATCGGCCCGCTCATGGGACGCATCAAGACGGAAAAGGATCCGCAAAAACAGGCGCAACTGGAAGCCGACGTCAACTTGTCGCAATGGCGCCATCAATCCGCCGCACTCAAGCAACAAGCCGGTTCGCTGGAAGAAGAACTGCGGATCATCGAGCCGCGAATCAAAGATATGCTGCTGACGGTTCCTCTCCCGCCCGATGCGGACGTCCCCCCCGGTAAATCGTCGGAGGACAACGTGGAGTTGCGCCGCTGGGGCGAGATACGGCAGTTCGATTTCACCGCCCGCGGGCATGTGGACCTGGGCGTAAGCCTGGGAATGATCGACGCGCCGCGCGGCGCGAAAATCGCCGGTTCCCGCAGCTATTTCCTCGTCGGCGCCGGCGCCATGCTCCACCAGGCCGTTTTGCGACTCGCCTGGGACATCATGGTTTTGGAAAAGGGCTTTACGCCCCTGACGGTTCCGGTACTCGTGCGCGAAGCGGCCATGAGCGGCACGGGCTTTTTTCCCGCGGGCCGTGAACAGGCTTATCGTGTCGGCGAGGTCCATGAAACGCAACAGGACGAGCGCTTTCTTACCGGCACGGGTGAAGTCGGCCTGACCGCCTGGCGCATGGACGAGATTCTTGATGAAGCCGAACTTCCTCTGAAACTTCTCACCATGAGCACCTGCTTCCGCCGCGAGGCCGGAACCTACGGCAAGGACACCACCGGCCTTTATCGCCTCCATCAATTCGACAAGGTTGAGCAGGTGATTATCTGCCGCAACAGCCGCGAGGAATCCATCCGCTGGCACGGGGAGATTCTCGCCAACAGCGAGTTGGTGCTTCAGCGGTTGCATCTGCCCTACCGCGTGCTGCAGTGTTGCGCCGGCGATCTGGGGCCCAAGAACGCCTCCATGATTGATATTGAAACCTGGATGCCTTCGCGCCACGGTTATGGCGAAACGCACAGCGCCAGCCGGCTTTATGATTTCCAGGCCCGGCGTTGTAACCTGCGTTACCGCACCGCCGGCGGCGAAACGCTCTTCTGCCACACCCTGAACAACACCGTGGCGGCCAGCCCGCGTCTCCTGATTCCGATTATTGAAATATATCAAAACTCTGATGGATCAGTGACGGTTCCCGCCGCTCTCCGCCCCTACATGGGCGGGATGGAAGTCATTCGACCGGCGCAACCGCCGGCGCCGGCGTTTTACCCGGGAGGATCATCCCCATGACAACGCGCTGTTACAAACTACTTACCGCGGTTTTCCTGGTCATTTTGCTCGGCGCCATGGAACGGGCGCCCGGCGCCGCGATCCTGCACATCAGCGTCAATCGCGCCACGACCGGCGAGGGGCAAACGGTTTTCGTCTCGGCCAGGTTGGCGCCGGGACGCGGCCGGCGGAAACAAAATGTTACATTATGGCCATATCTCAACGGCAAGCAATGGGGCGCGCCGGCCAGGACAAATCAAGCCGGCCTGGCGACTCTGCCGCTGCCGCTGCCAGAGCCGGGGATCGCCCGGATTCAAGTTGCCCTCTCCCCCGCCAGGCATGTTCCCCCCGCCGATTGGATCTGGTCCCACAAACTCGCGGATCATCAAAAAGTTTATTTCCAGAAACAATTTCATCTTGGCCGGGGTGGCCGGGCGGCGGGGATGCTGCTGCTATGCGACGACACGTGCACGGCCTGGCTCAACGGGCACGAGATCGGTTCCGGCGCTCTGTGGCGTGTGGCCCATCTTCATCATCTGGGACGCTTCCTCAAGCCGGGTGAAAATGTACTCTCGGTCCGGGGTTACAACGACACTGGTCCGGCGGGTCTGCTGGCGCGGCTGACCATTCATACCACCGCCGGCACAAAAGTGATTATCACCAATCGCGCATGGCGTTGTTTTGCGGCCAAACCCGCCGGTTGGCCTGCCGCCGCGGCGGGAGCGACAAAACTCGCGCAACCCGTGCAGGTAATCGCTCCGGTCGGGGGGGGTGTATGGGGCGGATCCATTCAGGGATGGCCGGGCATCTATAGATGGAACTTTCCGGTCGGAGAGCCGCTGCCGGTTAAAGTGTTGATATCCAATATTGTTCCGGTACGTGTAACGGCCCGTAAATTCAGCGTCCCGGCGCCACGGCGACATCTGGTGGGAATTGATTACGAACCGTGGTTCACGCCGCTGAACGTAACCTGGAGCACGGCCGAAGCGATACCGCTGCTCGGAAAATATCCATCCATCAATCCCCTGGTCATACGCCAGCATGCTCTCTGGCTTGATAAAATGGGGATTAATTATATCTTGATAGACTGGTCAAATAACCTTTGGGGCAAGAACCATTGGAGCCAGCGGGAGCCAAACGTCCGGGAGTTGATCCACGCGACCACCGTGCTGATGAAAACATACGCCAACATGAGGCGCCAGGGCATTGTCACACCACAAGTCACATTACTTTTGGGGCTTATTAATGGACCGGCGCCCGCCAGCACCACCGCGCTCAACGAAGAGATGGCGTGGATTAACCGCAACTACGTTCAGAACCCTCGAATGGCCGGTTTGTGGCTCCATTACCGGCACAAGCCGCTGATCGTGCTGTTTAACGGCATGGGCCCGGCCTTTTTAGCCGGCAAGTTGGCCGGCGGGGAACCGCCGATCAATCAGCGGCAATTTACGGTTCGCTGGATGGGTTCGCAGTTGCAGGAATCGCCCGCCCTGGTCCATGCCGGTTACTGGTCGTGGATGGACGGCTCAATTCGGCCGATTCCAACTTACAACCACGGCCAATGCGAGTCGCTGACAATCACACCGGCGTTTTTCGGAAAGGGCGGCTGGCTTTTCCCGGAGGCGCGGGCCAGAGACAATGGGTTCACATATTTAAGGGAATTCAATGCCGCGATCCAATACCGCCCGCATTTCCTGACGATCTGCCAGTGGAATGAATTCGCCGGCCAGCCCATCGGCGCCGGCTACGGTCCCAAACACAATATTTATGTCGACTGTTACAATGTGCATCTAAATAATGACATCGAGCCGACTTCGCTCACCGATTGCGCCTACCGCGGCTGCGGCGGCTGGGGGTTCTACTATCTCAATCTGACGCGGGCCTGTGTTCATCTGTATCACCAGAAACATCCGAGCACAAGCGTCATGGCGATAGGGTTGCCGCACCGCGGTCAGAAAATCAAGCCGCGGCGAATAACCATGCGCTGGGTTTGTGTCGGTAAAGCGCCCAAAAGTTTTTCGTTGCGGCTCGATGGAAAAATAATTGCCCGCCATATTTCCCCGCTCCGGCGAGCCTATACGGTTGATCTGCGAGGCGTAGCGCCCGGTCGACATACCCTGGAATTGCGCGCGGTTGGCTGCCGGAGCCGTTTCCGGATTTCCTATACTCGGGAAGCGCACCGGCTGCACCGTGCCATTGCGGCGCGGGCGCATGTTGATTTTGTGGTGCGGTAACGATGCGACCACCTGTCGATAATTCATTTGACCCGCTCCCGTAGATGAGAGTGCGAACAAAAAATCCGCGGACGCTGGACAGGCTTTTACGGTCTTCAGGATTCCCCGACTGATTACACGGATTTCCCTCATGCGAACTTATCGGGTCACACCAGCGGATGATGGTTCGGGGACTATGGCCCGGCGGACTTTTCTCCAGCACGCCGGTTTGACCGCCGCCGGTATTGCCGCGGCGTCGGCAGGTGGCGCCAACGCCATGGCGAGAGTGGGGCCGCGAATGCGGTATTCGTTACTATCCGATGATTCGCCGTCGCCCCTGCCGCCGTTGACCGGGGCGGCTCTGGAAGCACGAAAGAAAACTCTCTTTGGCATCGGCTATGAAACCTGGTATGTTCCGGGAGTTGGGGGCGGCGGTTGGGGCGCCGCGGAAGCCCGGCCGGTATTGGGCCATTACTCTTCTTTGGACCCGAAGGTTATCCGTCAGCACGCCCGTTGGATTCATGACGCCGGCTTCGACTTTATTCTGATCGACTGGTCGAACAATCTCGGCGCCAACTGGACCAACGGTGTCGCCGAAGGAATTGCAGGCGCCACCTTGCATCTGCTGGCGGAGTATACGCGCCTGAAACGTCATCCGAAGTTCGTACTGCTGCTGGGGTTGGATAACGGCAGCATCGCCACGCCGCGGTTCCACGCGCAGATTCAACGCATCGAACGGGAAATCCTGGCTAAGCCTGAATATGTCCGTTTATGGCAGCATTTTGACGGCAAGCCGTTGTTAAATATTTTCACCGGCGCGTTATTCGGCGCCGGGCCAATTTATTCCAATCCGCATTTCACCGTACGTTTCGTGAGCGCGTTCCATGAAATCACCCTCAATCCGAATGGGATGTGGAGCTGGGTCGATCGTGCGCCGATTGTTAATGGTCCCACAACGCCGATTTTCCCGTTCCAGGACCATAGCCTGCGGCCCTGGAAGGCGGGACCGGGCTGGTCGTTGGGGCGCAAACCAAAACGAAATATCAGTGTCTACGCCACCACTCATGCGGGTGGGGCCGGTGGCGCGCTGATCAGCCCGCCCTTTACCGTGACGGAACGTGTGATCACCTTTAACCACAGCGGCCTGGATTTATCGGTATATTCCAACATAAAATTTCCCAACGGAAAAATTCCCGGCAACCAAACCCTTTTTGTTTTACGCGACGCCGCCACCGGCGCCATTCTGCGCCAGGCTTTCCCCCCCGGCATGTCGCAGTTCACAATGCGGCAATGGGATGTGAATGATTTACTCGGCCGGCGGGTTATTTTTGAAGCAAGGGCCGGTTCATCCGCCGATCTTCCACAGAGCCAGTGGCTGGGTTTTGGTGGATTGGCTTTCACACGCAACGAGCAGGTGGTCGCATCGGTGGCCCTGCCCGGCAATGAGGCTGGAGGGGGCGCCTGGCTCGTCTGGGACGCCCACCTGCGGTGTTCCGGGGCCACGCTGGTAAGTTACTTAGCCGCGGCTTTCCGTTATGAACCCCAGGTCATCATGATTCAACAATGGAACGAATTCGCTTCGCCGGATCAATATAGTGTGGAAGCCAGCAACGATATTGAGCCAACCGTGGTTCACCGGCTGGAAGGTCCTTATTCCGACGGATGGGGTTACTACTACCTGAATCTGGCGACCAAACTGATCCGGCAGTATCGGCAGGGATATCGCGTGCCGCAGGTGTCGCTGAACACGCGTTATCCGTGACTGGGGAAACATGCGACTATGATGATCCCGTCGTATCCAAACCCCGCCGGCTGTCGGGGCGCTGTCGGGAAAGCCATTATCCCCACTGGCGGAATGCCACACCTTCTGGTAAACTCAATGGGACGAGAAAATGAGGTGTGCGGATGCCGGATTTTACGATGTTGCCTTCCCTTTTAAACCTCCATCAAATCGACAACGAACTGCATGAACTCGAACATCGCCTGAACACGCTGCTCAAAGATCAAGTGGCGGCAAAAGCGGACATCAACAGGATCAAAGACGAGATACTGGAGATGGAATCCGCAGGCAGAAAAATCCAGGCGACCATGGCCGCACACGAGCTGGATATCAAGGCCCGTCAGGAACATGTGGAAAAGATGCGAACGTCCCTGAACACCACCAAAACCAACAAGGAGTATTCCGCCATCCTGGTGCAGATTTCCGCCGAAAAAGCGGAAAATAAAAAAGTCGAAGATGTGGTCCTTGAGTGCATGGAACAGCAGCAGAAAAACGGGGAGAACCTTCAATCCGCCCACCGGCAACTCGCCGCCGCCGAAGCCGCCCTCGCGGAATTACAAAAGCTCAATGCCCAGCGGGTTGGCGAGATTGAATCGCGAATGCAGAAATTGCGGGAATCCCGCAGAATCGCGTTGGCTAAAATCCCCCGCGACGCGGCGCAGCAGTACGAGCGCATCCGAAAAAAATATCCCGGACAGGTCATGGCCCCGGTTGAATTCGACGACAATAACCTGGACACCATCACCTGCGGCGGTTGTTTCATGAGCCTGAACATGGAAGACGTAAACCTTTTACGGGGTCGCGACGAGGTCCGCCGCTGCCACTCTTGCGGCCGGATTCTATACCTGCCGGAAATGATCCCGCACGATGTGATTTCTCCCGGATGATCCGCAGGGGGCGGGACGCCATCATCCGCCGACTCGGAATCCAGACGGTACAAATTTTTTCGGACGATGGCGAGTGAACCATGTCGCAAGATCACAGCGAACTCATTCTCCAGTTCGACGGCGGATCCCGGGGCAACCCCGGCCCGGCGGGAATTGGTCTGACACTGCGGACCCCGGAGGGCCGGTTAATCTATGAACTCGGCGAATTTATCGGCAGACACACCAACAACGTGGCCGAATACACGGCACTGCTCCGCGGCCTGGAAATGGCCTGCGAACTGGGCGTTGGGCAGTTGATTATTCGTGCCGACAGCGAACTGGTGGTCCGGCAGATCCAGGGGCGCTACCGGGTGAAAAGTCCCGATTTACGGCCGCTTTATCAGCGCGCGATCGATCTGCTGCGTCGTGTTCCAAAATGGTCCATTGTGCACGTGTACCGTGACGATAACCACAGGCCTGACGAACTGGCCAACCTGGCCATGAATAGGCGTGGCAAAGTCGAATACCGGGGGATATGACGACATGAGTGTGTGAGATGGTATGAGGAGCGACTTGGGTTCCCGGCGCCGGGACTATCTATTGAGACAGGCATTATCCCGGTTTTTCCATTTTTCAGAGACACTTTTTATGAACAGATTTGGATGATGTCATCATGATATTTGTTGTTTGTAATTCGGAAAAAGGAGCTGCGCGATGGCTTTCACACTGACTTTGGGCAGTAAGGCGCCGGATTTCAATCTGATCGGAACAGATGGACGGCGCTATTCGCCGGCCGATTTCAAAGATGCCAAGGTGTTGGTGATTGTCTTTGCCTGCAACCACTGCCCCTACGTGATCGGTTCGGAAGAAAGGATCATACGTTTTCATGCGGATTACGCGCCGCGCGGAGTCGCGCTGGCGGCCATCAATTCCAATGAGACCGAGCAGCACCCGCAGGACTCCTTTGAAAACATGCAAAAGCGGGTGAAGGAAAAAGGGTTTAAGTTTCCCTACCTGCGGGACGAAACGCAGGAGGTTGCCCTGGCGTACGGCGCGCTGCGAACACCACATTTCTATGTGTTTGATACGGACCGCCGGCTGCGATACACCGGCCGGATGGATGATAATCCGCGGCAACCGGGGCAGGAGACCACCCAGGAGCTGCGCGACGCCGTCGATGCCATGCTGGCGGGGCGAACGCCCAGGGTAAGTATGACCAATCCGATCGGCTGCAACGTCAAGTGGCGGGGAAAGGAAAATCATTGGATGCCGCCGGAAGCGTGTGACCTGGTATAAGCGCCTGTCTATTGAGACAGGCGCAGAACCATTCTTGTATGCTCCAATTGATTAATATATCCAAACGCTTCGGTCCGGTGGCGGCGCTGGACAACGTGACGCTCTCTCTCCGGCGGGGCGCCATTCATGGCATCCTGGGCGAAAACGGGGCGGGTAAATCGACACTCATGAACATTCTTTTCGGCCTGGCGCACCCGGACACCGGAAAGATCGAGTTGGACGGTCGGCGGGTGCGAATCGTCTCGCCGGTGAGAGCGCAACGGCTTGGAATCGGCATGGTTCACCAGCATTTTAAGATGGTAGAATCATTAACGGTGTTGGAGAACATCTCGCTGGCGGCGGCCCGCGGACTCTGGTCGCCGGGGCGCCGTGAATTGATCGGCCGAATTCGCGCCTGGACCGACAAACTCCATTGGAATCTGGACCTGGAGAAACCAGTCGCCGATTTGGCCGTTGGTCGCCGGCAGAGAGTGGAGATCGTCAAAGCACTTTGCACCGGTGGAAAGCTGCTGATACTGGACGAACCGACCGCGGTCCTGACGCCGCAGGAAGTCGCCGAACTGATTCCGCCGCTGCGGGCGGTGGCGGCGGCGGGAATGACGGTGCTTTTCATCAGTCATAAATTAGCGGAAGTTCAAAAACTCTGCGACCGCATTACGATCCTACGTAAGGGCCGCGTGGTTTATACAGGCGCCATCAATGAATTGGATGCCGGCCAGATTGCCGAAAAAATGATCGGCGCTCGGCTGAAATTTCCGCGCCTGACGGATCATCAGGAGCAACCGGACAACGCGCCGCGGCGGGATAGCGGCGAATTGGCGCCCCCGCGGTTGGAACTGCGAAACGTATCGATCCGTGGTTCACGCCATGGAGCCTGGCCGCTATTGAATGTGAACCTGTCGGTACGGAGCGGCGAAATTCATGGCATCGCCGGGGTGGACGGAAACGGCCAGGATTTCCTGATCCGCTGCATCCTGGGCCAGCTTGAACCCGCCGATGGAAACGTGATTTTTGGCGATAGTCCCGATAGTCATCGGAAAACCCCGGGAACCAGGTCGGGAACGCCGCTCGGGTATATTCCGGAAGATCGGCTCAGAGAGGCGCTGGTTCTGCCACTGTCTGTGCAGGCCAACCTTATGCTCAAACGCTACCATACCAGCCCCTTCGCCTGGATGGGGCTGTGCCGATTCGGCCGGTGGCGGCAACGAAGCGCTGAACTGATCGGGCAATTCGATATTCGTTGCCCTGATGCGCAAACACCGGTCGGTACGCTTTCCGGCGGCAATCAACAGAAGGTGGTGGTAGCCCGCGAACTCGGCGAAAAGCCGCGCCTCATCCTGGCGGTTAACCCAACCCGTGGCCTGGATGTTGGAGCCAGCGCGTTCGTAATGAATCAACTGCTCGCCGCCCGCCGTGAGGGCGCGGCGATTCTGCTGGTTCACAGCGATCTGGACGAGTTGTTGGCGATCAGTGACCGGGTTTCGGTGTTGTACAACGGACAATTACAGGAAACATCATGGCCGGACGCGTCGCGCGAACAAATCGGAAAAATGATGCTGGGCATAGCTTAAATGATGACAACCTTTCATTCTTCATCCCCCCTACGACGCCATGCGGGCCGTTTCTCGCGGCTGATCAGCGCCGTAGCGCTGCTCCCGCTAACTATCGGGACTTGCGGACTGGCCTTGGGCCTTGTTCTGAGTGGATTGGCTCTGGCCGGCTATCCGCCACTGGC
Organism: Planctomycetota bacterium; assembly: GCA_021790475.1. Lineage (GTDB taxonomy): Bacteria > Planctomycetota > Phycisphaerae > WQYP01 > WQYP01 > JAKBMM01. The sequence goes on from JAJYDU010000055.1 coordinate 12,599, forward strand.
CATCGTGAGCCGTTGGGTGGATGGCTCTATCGGGGGAATCTATCCGCTCACCAACAGTTTGGCCGACGCCTGTCCGTTGCTGCTGACCGGGCTGGCCGCGGGTATCGCATTTCGCGGCGGCGTTTTGAACATAGGCGCCCAGGGGCAATTTCTGCTTGGGGCGATGGTTACCGTGGGTTTGAGCACCCGGTGGTTGATTTTTCACTCCGCACCGCCGGTTATTATCCTGGCTATTCTCGCTGGAACATTCGCCGGCGGTTTGTGGGCTCTGCTGGCGAGCGTACTGGAACGGTACCGATCGGTACCCATTGTACTCTCTACCATTCTGCTCAATTTCGTGGCCTTGTATGTGGTTCGCGCGATTCTGCAAGGTCCCTTGCAAGCCGGCGGAACACCGGCTCCGCAAAGCCCCCAGATCGCCCCCGCTTACTGGTTGCCCGTATTTATTCCATTTACCAGCTTTCACCTTGGGATTCCCATTGCCTTCGTATTAGCCGTCCTGTTTTATGCGCTCAACCAGCGAACCACCTTCGGCTTTGAATCGCTCGTAATCGGTTTGAACCCCGGCGCAGCACGACTGGCGGGTATTCGCGTGACCAGAAAACAATTTCTGGTGATGTTTATGAGCGGCTGTTGCGCCGGCCTCGGCGGCGCGCTGCAGGTACTCGGCGTGACGCATTTTATGACCGGTTCCTTCGGAAATTACGGCTACGCCGGTATCGCCGTGGCTCTGCTGGGCCGGCTGAATCCGCTGGGCATCGCCGGGGCGGCTCTGTTTTTTGGAATGTTGGATACCGGCGCGCTGCGCGTGGAGGAAAGTTCGCTGGCGCTGCCGCATGCCGTGGTCAATGTGGTGAAAGCCGTGGTGATTCTGCTGATGTTGCTGCTGAGCGCTTACCTGTTGGGACGCAAATTGCGAACCCGGCAGGTTGACCCCTCTCCGCCCGGCGATCGGGGGAGCGACAAACTATGAACCCGGCCCATGAGAATCTGCTGACTTTCCTGGCCCGTCAGACTGTTTCCGCGGCAACGCCGCTGATATTGGCCGGCATCGGCGAGCTTGTCAGCGAGTTGGCCGGCGTTATTGACATCGGCATCGAAGGGCTGATGCTTACCGGCTGCATTGCCGCTTACACCATCGCCGGCGCCACCGGTCATGGCTCCCTGGGGCTGGCGACGGCGATTCTCGCCGGTATGGCGGTGGCGGCATTGTTTGCGGCGACAACTATTTCCGGCCGGGCGGATCAAATTGTTTCCGGCACGGCCTTGAATCTGCTGGCGCTGGGCCTGAGCGGCACGATCTGGAGTTTGTATCAAAACTGGCGGGGAAACCACGATCTATCCACAGCTCTGCCGCACGGCGCCGGTTATAGCCGGCTGGCCGTTGGAGCGTTGGCCCGCTTGCCGTTTTTCGGGCCGGTTTTCTTTGATCAATACAGCTTGTTTTACGCCACCGTGCTGCTGGCGGCGATGGTATGGGGGATCATTCGCTTTACCCGCATGGGACTGATTCTACGGGCGCTGGGCGATTCGCCCCAGGCCTGTCAGGCGTGCGGCATCGCCGTGCGGACGTGGCGATGGCTGGCGGTGCTTTTCGCCGGTGGCTGCGCGGGAGCGGCCGGGGCCTATTTAAGCATTATGCGAACGCACGCTTTCGCCACGGATATGACTGGCGGGCAGGGGTTTGTCGTGCTGGCGCTGGTCATTTTCGGGCGGTGGTCGATGGGTGGACTGATTCTGGGATGCCTTTTTTTTGGCGCCATCAATAGTCTTCAGCAAACGCTGCAAACCGCCCGCTATACATCTCATTACGCCGCGCTGCACGCGCTGCAAAGCGTGCCATTTGAGGTTTTCCAGATGCTGCCCTACGTGGCCGCGCTGGCGGCATTGGCCGTCCTTTCGCGGAATCACCCCGGCCCGCACCGGCTGGGCCGCCCCTGGCCGGAAGAAATATCTCTATGATAATATACTAATATTAATATTTAATACAACTAATTGGGCGGAGCGGGAGCGGCGGATTCCATCCGGGCCACAAACTCGCCGGCCGGAACCGGGCGTCCAAACAGAAAGCCCTGAAAAAGAGGACAACCACGCTGTTTCAGAAATTCACCCTGCTCAGCGGTTTCAACCCCTTCGGCCACGGCCTGGAGGCCGTGCAGTCTGGCGACGGCCAGAATGGCCTCCACCAGAGCCGCATCGTTGGGATTTCGCGGAGCATCCTGGATGAAGGAACGGTCAATCTTGATCTCGGAAACCGGCAATTTCTTGAGATAACTCAACGAGGCGTATCCTGTGCCGAAGTCATCTATTGAAAACGTGACGCCAAGACGCTTGATCTCGTGCATGGCGCGCGCCGCGTCAATCAGATTGTCAAAAATCACCGCCTCGGTAACCTCCAGCGCCAGCAGGGCGGGAGCGATATCGGTATCGCCAATGATTTTTGAGATGCGATCCTTGAAATCGCCCACGCGGAATTGGCGCGGACTGACATTGACGGCGATGCGGAGCGGGCAGCCATGATCTTGCAGCCTGGCGATTGTCCGGCAGGCCCGCTGGATCATCCATTCACCCATCGGAATAATCAGGCCGTTATCTTCCGCCAGCGGTATGAACGTCCCCGGTGAAACCAGAGAGCCGTCCGGTTTTTGCCAGCGTATCAGGGCTTCCGCTCCGATGATACGGCCGGCCTGATCAACCTGGGGTTGGAGGAACAATTGAAAATCCTGATGGGCGAGGGCATCACGCATTTCGCGCTCCAGGCGCAAGCGTTCCTGCACGGCGGTTTGCATGGCCGGTTGAAAGTAGGTGATGGTGTCCCGCCCTGCGGTCTTCGCTTTATACATGGCGGTTTCCGCCTGCTGGAGGAGTTCGGCGGGGTTCTCGCGACCGCCGGGAAAGATACGAACGCCAATGCTGGCCGCGAGCCGGTGGCAACCACCGTTAATGGCAAACGGCTCCTCCAACGAGAATCGCACGCGATCGAGGATATAGCTGGCCTCCTGGGCCGCCTTTTCCAGATCTTCATTTAATCCGGTAAGAAGAATCACGAAATCGTCGCCGCCGAGCCTGGCATGAGTGTCTTCCTGCCGGAGGCAGTTGCGAAGGCGGTGGGCGGTTTCGATCAGCAGCTGGTCGCCGATGGAATGCCCTTCGGCGTCATTGATGTTCTTGAAATGATCCAGATCAATGAAGGCCAGAGCGCCGGATTTGCCGGTGCGTTGGGCCAGAGTCAGGGCATGACTCAGCCGATCAAGAAGCAATTGCCGGTTGGGCAGCTCGGTAAGCGAATCGAAGAGCGCCAGCCGGTTCATTCTCGCTTCCGCCCGCTTTCGTTCCGAGATATCCTTCTGAATGCCGATATAATGAGTTACTTTTCCGTCGGAATCAATCACCGGCGATATGTACACATCAGTCCAATACGGCGTGCCGTCCTTGCGGTAATTGCGCAGTTCCGCTCCGACGGGCTTCCCGGAACGCAGGGCCTGGCGGATGCGTTCAATACCGGGCTGATTCGGATCGCCGCGATGCAGGAATCGTGGATTTCGCCCCAGACATTCCCGGCGCTGGTAACCGCTGATTTTTTCAAGTCCGGCATTCATGTAAATGATGGGCATATCGGGCATTTGCGCGTCGCAGATAATGACGCCGTTGACCGTCGCCTCCAGGGCGCTATGGGCCAGCTGGAGCGACGCCTGGTTTTTTTTTCGCTCGGTGATGTCGTGAATGATTCCAAAGAGCAGCTGGCGGCCGGCTTCTTCAAATACTGTAATATATATCTCAACATCACGTATATCCTGATTGGCCAGGCGATGCCGCGTCTCCACGCGGGCGGAACCGGCCTGGATGATCCGGCGGTACATCTCCGCCAGTTGGCGCCGCGGCTGCGTATTAATTTCCCGGATCGACTTGCCAATCAATTCCCGGCGCGACCAGCCATAATGAACCTCGGCCGCGTGGTTGGCGTCAACGATGCGCATCTCCACCGGGTCAACAATGAGGGCGACGGCGCTGTTATCCTGGAAAAAGTGACGGAATATCTCCGCGTTGCGCTCCGCCTTCTGTTGCGTCCGGAGGAGTTGCTCCTGCGCTGCCTGATAGAGAGACAAGTCCTGCACCATACAGAAATGCAGCAAGCTTCCGCCGATATGAACGGCGGCGCCAAAAATGAGAACCTCGCGAATTTCTCCCTGGGCGGCGCGGTGCTGGGTTCGAATACGGAACGCCTGATCATCCGCGGCGCCGGGCATTCGTTCCGACAATGGTTCCCGTAATAGAGGATGAAAGTCCCGCAGGTACTTGTTTCGCATTGCCACGCGGCTGTGGCCGTAGAATGTTGCGGCGGCGTCATTCACCTCAAGGATGCGTCCGTCCGCGGCGTTCAAAATAAGACATATTGCCGCCGTCTGAAAGAAAGCCATCTGAAAAGGATTATCATGGTCCAGCGGAAATGGACCACCGGTAATATGTAGGTCGCCATTCATACCTGCCCTCGTATTTGCCGGAGAATGGTTGTCGTATCCGATCCCGCGAAGATTGATGTGCAATCACGCAACGGTACTGTATATCTCAGATACGATCGACTGCCACGAATAAGTATAGCAATGATCCGGTAGGACGGGCAACTGGAATTTCTCTTTTTTTAAGGGGGTTACTCCCAATTGGAAAATAGCCGCAAGG
>JAJYDU010000197.1 GCA_021790475.1 Planctomycetota bacterium
CCCGCACCCGCCCGCCATCGTTTATTCATCTAAGCGTGTTGCCGAAGATGATGGAAGGCCACATGATTTCCGATGTGGTCGCGGTGCTGGGCAGTTTGAACATCATCGCCGCCGAATTGGATCGTTAAAAACCGCGAGGAATCATCATGGCCTGGATCGTGGAAGACCGTTTGAAGCCGTATTCGCCGACGCGATCGGAACCGTACCTTTCCCCCGCCATCCGCAGGCAGGTGGAGGAAAAGTACTTCCCGCGTTACCCGAACAAACGGGCCGCGCTGCTGCCGCTGTTTCACATTATCATGCACGAATATGGTTACATTGCTCCGCAGGCAATCGACGAAGCGGCGGAATTTCTCGGCCTGGCGCGGGCGCAAGTGCAGGACGCCGTCTCATTTTATGAGGAATTCCGCCTCCAGCCGGGCGGAACCTGCGTGATCAACGTGTGCCGGTCCATATCCTGCGAGTTATTGGGTTATCACGCGGTGCTGGAGAAGATTCGCCAGACGTTCGGAATCGATCCCGGTGAAACCACCGCGGATCATAAAATAACCGTACTGGAAGTGGAATGTCTGGGCGCCTGCGAACAGGCCCCTTGCGCCCTGGTCAATGAAGAACTGCACGGTTGCCTCCAGCCGGAGGAATTCGTCCGGCGTTTGCAAGAATTGTCCCGCTAGCGGCGGGCTCGCAAGCACGAAAAGGAAAGGTCATCCATGGCGTTTGCCGGTCCAGTTTTGCTCAAACGAATTCCCGCCGATCCGGCGCAGCGCAAGCTGTACCGCTGGGCGGACTATAACGCCACCGGCGGCTACGAAGGGTTAAAAAAAGCCCAGTCCATGCCGCCGGAGGATGTCATCAAGCTGGTGATCGAATCGGGACTGCGCGGTCGCGGGGGCGCCGGCTTTCCCTGCGGAACCAAATGGACCTTCCTGCCCAAAGACGTGCATCCCCGCTACCTGGCGGTGAATTTCGACGAATCCGAGCCGGGGACGTTCAAGGATCGTTACCTGATCGATCATGACCCGCACGTTTTGCTGGAGGGCATCGCGATCGCCGCGTATGCCAATCGCATTTCCACCAGCTACATCTATATCCGCGGCGAATACCACCGTCAGGCCAGGGTGCTCGAAGAAGCCATCGCCGAAGCCTATGCCCACGGTGTTTTCGGCGGGAAACATCCGGGAACCGACATCATCCACAACTGTTATGTGCATCGCGGCGCGGGGGCCTATATCTGCGGAGAAGAAACGGGACTGCTCGAATCGCTCGAAGGCAAGCGCGGCTGGCCGCGCATCAAGCCGCCGTTCCCCGCCGTGGCCGGCGCATTCGCCAAGCCGACCATCATCAACAACGTGGAAACCCTCTCGTGCCTGCCGGCCATCGCGCTCCACGGCGCCGCCTGGTTCAAGAGCATGGGCACGCCGAGTTCCGCCGGGCCGAAGCTCTTCGGCGTCAGCGGTCACGTCCACAGGCCCGGTGTGTTTGAGAACGAGTTAGGCATCAAAATGTCGGTGCTTATTGAAAAATACGCCGGCGGCGTCAAGGGCGGGAAATACAAGGCGGCCATTCCCGGCGGCGTATCGATGGGCATTCTGGGAACCGATCAATACGACGCCGCGCTGGATTTCGACATCGGTAAAAAATACAACGTGCTCGGACTGGGCACCGCCGGCGTGATTGTGATGAACGATCAGACCGATCTGGTGCGGGCACTGCGCAATATCGTGCGGTTTTTCGCTCACGAAAGCTGCGGCCAGTGCACGCCCTGCCGCGAAGGTACGGCCTGGATGCACAAAATCCTCAACCGTATCGTGGCCGGCCTTGGCAAGCCGCGTGATTTCGATCTGTTGATGGAAGTGGCTTTTAGCATGGGCGCCATGCCCGGAACGACCATCTGCGGCCTGGCCGATGGCGCCAACTGGGCGGTTCGCACCTTCCTGCAGAAGTTCCCGGAGGAATTCAAGGCGCGGCTCAAGCCGCAACAGGTGGGGGGGGTGAATATCACCCCGGTCGCAGTGGCGGTGTAACTGGGTCGGGCGGGATGAGGTCTGCCGCCGTCCGCGGAGTAAGCCCAACACTTTGGATTATAATTTCCGGGAACCTTTTAATGCCGACGGTAGTGGTAATTTATGGTTGGCGTTTGTTTTTCTATTCGAACGAAAATAACGAGCCGGTTCATGTGCACTGTGGAAAAGGCGAGGCGGAATGCAAGTATTGGCTCGACACGGAAATTTTTGAACTGCGCGAGGCTGGGGCACGAAACCTTACGCCCCGCTGAACCGTGAGATACGAAGGATTATTTTCAGCAACTTTGACCTTATAATAGAAGAGTGGAACAGGCATTTTGGGAGTTCCGACTGTGCCGACAACTGAGCCGGTTTTTGCACAAGCATTTGCACAAGCAATTGAAACAACCCTTGCTGCTCTGGTCATTGTCGCCAAAGACCGCCGGGTGCGAATCCCCTGGGAACGCTGCTCGCCACGATTGGCGCGGGCCTCAGCTCAAGAACTGCGGCATGCGGAGCTATCGCCGAATGGTTACGGCATTCATTGGCCGCTGATCGACGATGAATTTGTCGGTGGATAACCTGCTGCAACTGGAAAATCATTAAGAAATATGAACTATTTCACGAACACTTGTCTATTTCTGAAGATTAAGGGATTTCTCTATGTCCACGATGGAAGTTGATGGAAAGAAAGTTTCCTGGGAAGGCCGGAAGATGATTCTCCAGGCCTGCCTCGACAACGGGGTCGAATTGCCGCATTACTGCTACCACCAGGGTCTTTCGATCGTGGCCAGTTGCCGTATTTGCCTGGTGGAAGTGGAAAATCCCGATCCAAAGGATCCGGGCAAGCTGGTGAAAATTCCCAAGTTGCTGCCGGCGTGCCAAACTCCCGCCGTGGATGGCATGAAGGTGCATGGCCAGTCGCCCAAGGCCGTGGCCAATCAGAAAGCGGTGCTGGAATTCCTTCTGCTTAACCATCCGTTGGATTGCCCCGTGTGCGATCAGGCCGGCGAGTGCTACCTGCAGGATTACAGCTTCCGCTACGGCCGCGCCCAGAGCCGTTTCGAGGAAGACAAGGCCAAAAAACCCAAGAAAGATATCGGCAGGCACGTGTTGCTCTACAGCGACCGCTGCATCATGTGCACCCGCTGCGTGCGCTTCACGCGGGAAATTTCCGGCACGGGCGAGCTGGGCGTTTTCGGACGCGGGCATAAAGAAGAGATCGATGTATTTCCCGGCCAATCGCTGGACAATCCTCTTTCCGGCAATGTGATCGACATCTGTCCCGTCGGAGCGCTGCTGGATAAAGATTTTCTGTTTACCCAGCGCGTATGGTTTCTCAAGAAATCGCCGAGCATTTCGCCTTTTTCCAGCGGCGGCGAGAATATCTTCATTGAGCACAACCAGGGCCGCGTCTATCGTATCAAGCCCCGTTTCCACAAGGATATCAATCAGTGGTGGATTTCCGACGATATCCGCTATGGCTGGAATTTCATCCACA
>JAJYDU010000198.1 GCA_021790475.1 Planctomycetota bacterium
CACACCGCCCGTCAAGTCATGGGAGCCGGTAATGCCTGAAACGCCTCACGGCGCTACGGCAGGACCGGTGACTGGGACTAAGTCGTAACAAGGTAGCCGTAGGGGAACCTGCGGCTGGATCACCTCCTTTCTAGAGGATTTTTCTAGAACACGGTCCCGTTTTTTTCGACGTCGTAGTTTATTGATTAAAACATCCGCCTCTTTTCCGCTCGCTAGATGGTCTTGATCTGGATCTTCAGTGATCGAGTGGAAATTTTCCGGTCCCGCACAGCGGCCGGCAAAATTGCGGAAGAACAAGGCTAAAGCGCCTTGCTTCGGCGTAAAATTCGGGATTTACGGAGCAATCCGTCCGTGAACGTCAGAACATGCTCGTCCGGCTGGCTTTTCGCCCGCCGGGCCGGTTGCGGCAACGCAACGTCGGGTGGCGTCCTTGACCGTGTGTCTTTCGGCACACAGCCCAAACCAAATAACCATGTTTGCTTGACATTTTGAACCGATCGGCGCTTCCGGCGCCGATCGGTTTTTTTATTGGACAATTACGTCCGCGGCTTTCAAAATGCTCATCGTAGACGTCGTTGCGGGAGCCTTGATGTTTGGAAACGGTTCATTAACGCTGCAGGAGTTTGTCGTGCATGAACCATTGCCCCTCGCGTAACCGTTCACGGCGTTGTGCGTAAAACGGTCATGGGTTTCCACCCATGGCCGCGGAATATCCGGGCGACGGTGACCTTGCCCGCAGCCGCGTGGTGGCAACCTGCAGCCGTGGTCTCGGGTGTGGCAAACCCCTGTGCGTGAACGGTTACTCCCTCGCCGTGGTGCAGGAAGCCGTACTGGCTTTTCTGCGCGACCGGACGGATGCCGCCTTGTTCGGCGCCCAAGCCGTTAACGCCTACGTTTCCGAGCTGCGGATGACCCAGGATGTGGACATTCTCGCGGTGCACGCGGCGGAATTGGCCGGCGAATTGCGGGATCACCTGCGCGAACGTTTTCACCTGGTGGTTCGTGTGTGCCGAATCGCGGCGGGCCGCGGTTTCCGGATTTTTCAGACACGCAGGGGGGCGGCCAGACACTTGGCGGATATACGTATCGTGGACGCATTACCGCCCATACGAAAAATAGGCGGCATCGCAGTCGTTTCTCCGGAGGAACTCATTGCGGTTAAAGTGTTCGCGTTTCATCATCGTTCCGGCCAGCCGAGATCATTTACCGATCATCGTGACATTGCCGTGCTGCTGCTAAAGTTTCCGCAGCCTCAGCGCTGTGACGGTGCGGTGCGACGACGGCTGCAGGCGGCTGGGGCAGGCCCACCCGTTCTGGCCGTCTGGCGGCGGTTCGTCAACGAACCGATCAAGAAGGAAGACGAAAATAACGGGTTTTAAGGTGAATCTTGAGATCGTGATCGTGCGATGGCCACTCCATCGCCACCGCCGGAGTTGCTGTCTGTATCCCGACGGCTTTTGCGGCCCAGGCGGAGCCATGTAGTTATTCGGTTGGGCTTCTTATGCCCGCCGGGCGGCGAATCCCGTTGGCTATCGGGATACGCCGGCGCAGCAATTCGGCCAGATTGTAATGGGTGTAGGGTTGATTGCAGGCGGGAATCAGCCCGCGGGCGTTGGCCACCTGGAAATCCAGGGAACGGGGAGCGAACAGCACCGACTGCAGATTGCTTTCCATGGCCACGGGACGTTTCATCAGCGCAATAGCGGTTGGGGCGTCGATGCGGCCATAATTCTTCTTCACGCGTTCGACCAGCTTCTTGTAACGTTCGCCGGCTGACAAAATAATGGTATCTTCGAACGGCGCGGGGCGAATCCCCTGAACCTCAAGACCCCATTCTCCGGGCCGGACGGTTGCAAACACATCGGGCGTGGCATGGACGCCGACGGCATGATTGCTTTTGCCGTCGCTGATCACGTAATAGTACTCACAGGTGCGCGGAGCGCGACGCATGATTGCTACGGCTTGCTCCAGGGTGGCCGCGTGCTCCATGACATAGCGCACCAGCTCGGCCATCGGCATCCCGTTCCACTTTTTGCTGTGGCGTCCGCCGAGTTCGCCAATGGCGATCTGTTTTTCATTCATCGCCGTGACCGAACCGATGAAGCCCGCGTAACCGACGTTGACCCATGCGTATCCGTAATCGGGACGAGACACGATGACCACGGCATTTTTGTCCAGACCCATACCCGTTAGATAATCAAGGATGCGTCCGTGATACAGTACGCCGTGTTTCGTCGCCCTGCCCATGAGCGCAAAGCCGCTGCAGTGAAACATTTCCGGGAAAACATTCGCGTAATGAATCTCCCGTGCCGGCATCCCGGCGCCGGCGGCCAGGGCATTCATCTCGGTAATATACGCGGGTGGAATGTGCGGTTGCAGATCTCTCCAGGCCTTCTGAATGCAGCCCAGAAAAGGTTCGCCCGTTGCGAGCGTCGCCGCAAAACCCTCTACATAAAGCAGGTTATCAACATTGTCGCGCACATGCGGCCGCAACAGCACGCCATGTTGCCAACCCATTTCCCGCGGACCGCCCGCCAAGTGCAGAACGAGATTCCCATTGATTCGTTCGAGATATCCCTTGCCTTCGCGCGCGATGATTTCGTTCGCTCCGGCCAAAGGGGGCCACTGGCAGGCGGCCAGCCCCGCCGCCGTCCAACCCATGAACTTCACAAAATCCCGGCGACTCACATTCGACATGGGATGGTCTCCTGTATGGGATTCGTAATTACTTGAGAATCGCCTCCAGGTTGTCAGGCGGCGGCTACGGCGGCGGGGGACGCCGCTTCGGATGCGGCGCCGCGGTCGAAGCGCACGGCCACTTTCTTGCTTATCCCCGGTTCCTGCATGGTCACGCCATAAAGGATATCCGCCACGGTCATCATGCGCTTATTATGGGTGATCAAAATAAACTGACTCTGGACGAGAAATTCCTTGATGATGGCGGCAAAACGGCCGGTGTTGGCTTCGTCCAGCGGGGCGTCCACTTCGTCCAGGATGCAGAACGGCGAGGGTTTGCTGCGGAAAATCGCCAGCACCAGTGCCAGAGCGGTCAACGCTCTTTCGCCGCCGGAAAGCAGGCTGATGGATTGAAGTTCCTTTCCTGGCGGCCGGGCCAGTATCTCGATGCCCGATTCGAGAATATCCTGCGGATTTTCCAGGATCGCATCCGCCTTACCGCCGCCGAAAAGCTTGCGGAACATTTCCTGAAATTCTTTCCGCACCGTCTCGAATGTTTCGGTGAAGCGGCTGCGGGAATCCTCGTCGATTTTGGCGATAAGCTGTGCCAGCTGGCTTCGGGCGTCGAGAATATCGGCGATCTGGGCGGCAAGAAACTTCTGGCGCTGCTCAAGCTGGTCCAGCTCGTTGATCGCCTCAAGATTTACGTTGCCCAGGCGGGCCATGCGGTTGCGAAGGTCGTTAATTTCGGCCGCCGCCGCCTCGCGGTTGACGCTTTCGTCCGGCTGATA
>JAJYDU010000199.1 GCA_021790475.1 Planctomycetota bacterium
GAGCAGGTTACGAAGTTGCTCGCCGGAAACGCCCCGGATCAGTTGTCCGCGCTCGGCCACGCTGATGGTGCCCGTCTCTTCACTGACGATAATAACGACCGCATCCGACTCCTGCGACAAGCCCAGTCCCGCGCGGTGCCGCGCGCCCATTTCCTGGCTCAATTCTACTCCCTCCGCCAGCGGAAATTGCACGCCCGCCGCCGCGATCCGTCCGTCTCGTATCACCACCCCCATGTCGTGCAGCATGGAACCGGGCCAGAAAATGGTGTTGAGCAGCTCCGCGCTGACATCGGCGTTTATCGGCGTGCCTTGTTCCGTCAGCCCTCCCAATCCCGCTTCGCGCTCCACCGCAATCAATGCTCCGATGCGGTTGCGCGAACAGTATTCCGCGTTCTGGCAGAGGTTATCGATCAGCCGTTGGGACGCCGATCTCCCCAGCCGGAAGAATCGCGCTTCGCCCAGACGGATCAACGCCCGGCGCAGCTCGGGTTGAAATACCACCACGATGGCAAAACTGGTAAAGACCAGCAGCCGGCTGAAAAGCCACTCCACCCGCACCAGCTTGTCTCCCCCGAGTTTGATCACCGTGTATGAGATGATCAGAAACAGCGCCGTTCCTTTGATGAGCCTGGCCCCGCGCGTACCGCGGAGAAATTCCAGCACGGAATACACCACCACACCGATCAGCAGCAACTCCACCGCCACCACCCACCATGAGTAAGTGGCGATTCGCGTCAGGAAGTTGTGCAGGAACAGCGGCATCCGCCGACCAGTATACGTCCAATGTCGCCGGAGAGCCTGTTTGGGGTGTGGCCATATTTTTTGGCAAAGCTGGTCCCAGCCGCCTCGTTAGCCGAAAAAAGGAATTCTCTTCATAGAGGTGAACACCGTGTTAAGCCGGTTATTGCCTTGTTGCCAAAAAAAACGGCCACACCCGCCTGTTTGTGCTTTCATCATACCGGGTTTCACGCATCCCCTGTATTCTGGTAAACTCGGTTCCGGGAAATCAGGGAGCGTGATGGAACCGTCCGGCATGGCCGCCGCGAAACGCCAGGACACTGGCAATATTCGCCATCCGGCGGCCGGGTCCGGCCCAAACAGGATTTTACTCCATGCAGTACCGCCATATTCCCGGAACCGATCTGCGCGTATCCGAGCTGGCCTTTGGAAATTTCATTTATGGCAGCTTCATGTGGGGCAAGAGTCCCGCGGATGAAGCGGAGGGCATTCGCCTCCAGAACCGCGCGTGGGACCTGGGCGTAAACTTTTTTGACACCGCCGACGCCTACGACAACGGCCGGGCGGAAAAAATGATGGTCGAAACCATTCGCCACGCCGGTCGCGACCATATTGTTCTGTCCACCAAGTTTGGCTATGACTTTTACTCCGATCCGGGAATCCCCGACTCGCACCGCGAACGGCGCCAGGATTTCTCCGAAAAATTCATCCAGGCCGCCCTGGAAAAGTCCCTGGCACGGCTCAAGACCGACCGGATCGATCTATGGCAGGCGCACAATCTCAAACTTCACCAGATGAACGACGACCTGCGCAACACCCTCAATCGTCTGCGCAAAGAGGGAAAAATCCGCGCCTGGGGCGTGGCTCTGGGACCGGCCATCGGCTGGCGCGAAGAAGGCGTGCGGGCCCTTGCGCAATGGGAAGCCGCCACCGTGCAAACCGTCTTTAATATGCTCGAGCAGCATCCGGGACGGGAGTTTTGCGAGATCGCGGCGCGAACGGGCGGCGGTATTATCAGCCGCGTGCCGCATTGCTCCGGCATCCTGCAGGATATGTACACCGAGCAAAGCGACTTCACCGATCACCGCAAGTTTCGCGATCGCAATTGGCTTGTTTACGGCCTGAAAAAAGTTGAAAAACTTCGCCATATTCAAAAACGCCACAACTGCACGATGGGCCAGCTGGCCATGAAATGGCTGCTCGCCTGGCCGGCCTGTTTAAGCATCGAGCCGAACATTACCACCGAAGCGGAACTGACGGAATTTGTCGCCGCCTGCGAGGGCAAACCGCTTCTCCCCCAGGAGATGCGGGAAATTCAGGAACTCGTGGAAAGCGACTTCGGCCTGGGACCCGAGGCGCACGCCTGCGATCTCAAAAGCAGCGTTTCGCCCACCGGCGCCACGCGCAGCCGCTACCAGGCGGGCGAAACCGTATAGCCCCGATGGAAAGACGATTACGGCCGGCCGGGGGCTTCCATCCCTGCCTGCGAGCTGGACAGCTTAGGATTTGGCAAGGCTCACACCGCACGGGAGGACTCCTTGCCCAATTGGCTTGGCAAAGTTAGTTTATTGTAGGCGGAGGAGCAGTCGCCCGCCCGCCCGACGGCCAGGCGCAAAAGCTCCGTAGGATGTCGCCCCGCCCATACAGGCAAATGGAGGTATCGGTGACATTGAAACAACTACCAGGTGTGGCTCTGCTATTGACGATGGTCGCCTTGGCCGCGGCCGGGGCGAGCGTCACGAAAACAGCACGGGCCAAACATCCCTATCCGACGCCGGGGCTGGAAACCCGAAGCTGGCAGATCACGTTCACGTGGCATCGGCCGATGCGCCTTATGATGTTTGTCGGCCCGGGCGCCAGGCGCCGATTGGAAACTTTCTGGTTTCTGCGCTACACCGTCGCCAACAATACCCACCGGAACCTGTTTTTTATCCCACGGTTTGAATTGGTCGCCGATACCGGGAAAATCATCCCGCCGGTGATAACCGTTTCTCCCAAAATCCTCAAAAAAATCAGAAAGGCGACGGGCGACCCGTTCATCATCAACCCGGCTCTTATTGCGGGAAGGTTGCTCCAGGGGGCGGATAACGCCAGGGAAAGCGTGGCGGTATTTACCGGCATTCCGGTCTCCGCCCGCGCCTTGAGAATTTTCATTGGCGGCCTTTCGGGTGAAACCGCCGTGCAGATCAATCCCCTTACGCACAAACCGGTCGTACTCCATAAGACGCTGGTGCTTCACTATTGGATTCCGGGCAAGGCCATTCGCATCCGGCCCCGCTCCCGGCTTTTAAGTAAGAACTGGGTGATGCGATAAACACGAATTTGGCGGCGTATTTCGCCGCATACCGGCGGAGCGCAAGACGTTTTCGCGTCCGCCATTTTGGAAAGGATGGGTGAACGATGACAATGATATGGATTATACTTGTTATTCTCGTGGTGTTGATCGATATTGTGATGATCCTGGAGATACTCAAGACCAATGCCGCCATGAGCGCCAAACTTCCCTGGATCATAGCGATCGTGGTGCTGCCGTACCTCGGCGTGCTGATTTACTATTTCCTGGGCCGCAATCGGCTAAACGGTTAAGAGCCTGTGTGAAAAGTCTTTAAAAGCTGATATTCTATAGGACATGACACGGACGTCTTGTCCAACGGACCTCACGG
>JAJYDU010000056.1 GCA_021790475.1 Planctomycetota bacterium
CGCAAACGCAAAGGTGTGAACCGTAGGGGCAAATCTCCTTCGCCTCAAAGCGGCTGGTTTTGAACTCCCGAATTGCGCCCCGACATGGCTGGTTTTGAAGCGCCCCGTGACATAATGGCGGCGGTTTTCAGATGCGGAGTGTTGCGATCTGCGGAGCAGCCAGCATTGACAGAGAGTGTACAGGGCCCGCGACACTTGCTCCAAGGTGATGTCCGGATTTTTTTTTCCTGATGCGGTCGGTATGAATTGCCAGAAAAAGAAAGACCACCTGACATAGCGCCGTATGTCGCATAAGCCCCACATAACTGCGTCCCTCAAAATGTTCGAATCCCGTTTCCGTTTTGACCACGCGAAAAACATGCTTCACGCCGGCCCGGGTGAACGCCACGCGCAGCAGCAAATCTATCACCGTACCTGGCGGCGCATTGGAGACAAAATACTTCTCTTCCCCGGTATCATGATTTCTGGCCCGGATCAGCCAATAATCGTTTTCCACCGGCTTTCCGTTGCTGGACATGTGAACACGCCCCGCCTTGTAATGCCAAAATTGGTCGGGCAGCTTCTTGCGGGCCAGACGCACTCTTTGCCAGCGTTTTCCCTGAAAGGGCTTGCCGTGGCGAGCGGCATGGTCCGCACGCTTGGCGGCATGTGGGGCCTGCGTGGAATGATAGTGCGGCAGGGTTGGAAAGCAGGCCCACTGGCGGGGAACTTCTCCCACAAACAGTTGACCGCGCTGATCCAAACCCAGCAGAAAACCAGGCTTGCTACCGTAGCCTTCGTCAAAGCTCAGCCAGTCGAGGCGGATGCCATTGCCGCGACTGCGATCTACCTGCTCCAGGGCCATCTGCCATTTGGGTCGATACACCACACTGTCGGGAATGTGGGCGCGTCGGCAACGCTGGCGGTCCGAATTCCATGATTCTTCCGGAAGAAACAGATCAGAATCCAGAAACGCCATAAAATCGTGGTGGCAACACGCCAAATGAACCGTAACGATGCAGTTATCAATCTTGCCGGTGGCCCCGCAATGCTGCCGCTGCACACCGGGCGTTTTATCCCCCTTTTTGGCCACGGATGTCTCGTCAACCCAGCCCACCACGCCCAGCGGATCGCTCCGCTGCGACGATCCCGGCGCCGGAAGGTAATCCCGCGCGATGCGACGCTGAAGATCATCACGCATCGCATCGGCATCCCAGCGATGAAACGTCAGGAACTGCTGCAGCGTACGAACCGTAGAGCCCGCAGCCAAGGCGATCGGCTCAACGCTCTTGCGCGGCAGGTCGCTGAGCAGACCTCGAACATACAGCCCGAAAAGCCGAAACGTTGGTGCGTGCGAAAAACACCTGCGGAACTGAGACAGAAACACACTCAACGCCGTCCCAAGTTCGCTCATTTCTTCGACCGTCATGAGAATCTCCTTATTCTCTGACTGGTCTATCGGCTTGCACACGGTAAGAACTTGAGCATGTTATGCGCTGTAGTATTAGCGAAATTCGGCTGCTGCCCGGAAATATTGCCACGCCGGCGATAAGGAAAGACCAAACTCTTCGTCATAAAAATTTCCGTCAAGTGTATACTACCATGTCTCAAACCGGCCGTAGCTTCTCCCGCGCACGCCCGTACACTATCCGGCTCATCGCGGAGTCATTAGTTATTCGGACAGGCTCTTATGGAGCCTGCGCCTCCGTTGATTTCACCGCCCCTTTGATTTTAAGCACCACCACGCTGGCCGCCGGGTCCGGCGCCTGGGCCGGCAGGTGGACCAATTGGCCGGAGCTTCCGGACGTGGTTTTCAGTTTAATACGTGGATTGGCCAGCAGATAGGCTTGCGCGATCCGGTTGGTCATGGGCACGGCCAGCGTGTGACTTTTGGGCCAGCGAATAACCTCCAAAAAGACCTTGCCCGGCTTTTGCGTGGCATAGCCAAAGGGCAAAGCGGTCTTGAACGGGGAGCGATCGGACCCGTAAATGGCCTGGCCATTTACTTTTAGCCATTTGCCCACCTCCATTAATCGCTCCGCTTCCGGCTGGGGAATCATCCCTTGATCGGTGGGACCGACATTCAAAAGAAAATTGCCGCCGCCGCTGGCGCAATGAATCAGGTGCTGAATCAGCATGGCGGAGGATTTCCAATCATGATCCCACGATGCATAGCCCCAGGTATTGTTGAGGGTCATATTGGTTTCCCATGACCCGGGCAGACCGCGCGCGGGAATGTTCTGCTCCGGCGTCAGGTAATCGCCATAGCCAAAACCGATGCGCGCATTAAGAATCACGGCGGGGGCCATCCGGCGGATATGGAAATACAACGCCCGCGCATCGGCGCGATTCCATCCGTGCATCCATTCTCCATCGAAAAATATCAGATTCGTATGATATTGCCGGATCAACTCGCTGATTTGCCGCTTCAGGAAGCGCAAATAATTTCTGTTTCGCCCCTTTTTCATGTGCGCGGGGTTGTAATTATGCGCGGCGGGATCGGCGCCAACCTGGTCCGGGCTGTGCCAATCCATAATGGAATAATAGGCGCCGAAACGGATGCCCCGCTTCCGGCAAGCCTTGGATAACAGTGCCATAGGATCGGTATGCCATGGGGTCCCGGCCACTACGTTGTAGTTGGTGGCCTTGGTATCGAACATGCAAAAGCCGTCATGATGCTTGGTCGTGATCACGAGGTATTTCATGCCGGCGTCTTTTGCTATTTTCACCCACTGATCGGCGTTAAAATTCACCGGATTAAATTGTTTCGCCAACTGTGCATACCGCTTGTCGCTGATTCGCGCCGTATTCATAATCCATTCACCCCCGCCGGGCACTCGCTTGCCCTTCCAAACACCCCCTGGAATCGCGTAAAGTCCCCAGTGAATGAACATGCCAAAGCGCGCTTTTGCCCACCAGGCCATGTCGGCGGTATGCAATTTATCCGTGGCGGGCGGCATTTCTCTCTTGACTTCCCACCAGGGTATCGGCAACGGGCCTTTTCGCGATCGTACCATTGGCACTCCTCTATGCAATTGGAAACGGAATTCACCATGACAAAAAACTAGCAACTCTCCGCGCCGCAATCGATATACCCCACGTAGCACTCTTGCCCAACCTTCCCCTGATTGATAAACCCCAGCCACGTCAGAATACCGAACCCGGCGGCCCCGGAAATTTGAATCTTCCTGGATGCCAACTCTTTGGCTGCACAGCTTAGACTTATCCGGTAATGCCGACGCGAAGTCTCCCGCCGGTAGTCATAATGAACACGAACGTCCACCCATTTACCCAGGGGCACTCTCCCGACCGGGATACCATTGGCCAGAACGCTTGCGTCCGATCCAAATCGAACACTCGGTCCCGTGATATACGGATTGCTGCGCCAATCGCGCAGCTCGACGACAAGCGTTGTCCCGATATGTTTCGGAATCAAAATTGAAAACTTCAGGATAAGATTGGACTCCCGCAACCACGGCTGGTAGTAAGTATACGTCACCGCATGGGGGCCTATGCGAAGCGATTGCCGCCCCGTGATCTCCGCAGGCCCCGCGATACGATTGCCGTTACCCCAGGTGATCGCACCGTAAGGATAATCCCCTGCTTTCTCGCGTTGAAAAGTTGTCTGCACCGGCTTGGCAGTCGGCATCGGACAAGGTGTACGGTCGGCAATGGGTAACGGTCTGATGGTACCGGGCAACGCCCGCCACGCGGCAGGGCCGTATAAACCGATATTTCCGGTTTCAATGGGGCGGAATCCTGCCTGATTGGCGGCTGATCCCGGTTCCGCCCGAATAACGCCATGAACTGTGTGTAAACCGGGAAAGGCAACCAGCGAGCGACTATCCTGACCGGTAGCCTGCCATTGCTTGAAGCTAACACCATGGATCGTCGGCACGATTCCCCGGGAACTCCAGTACACATTGTGGTTGAACCGCCATCCCGCATGGCTATAAGGCGGCAGCACGTTGCGGCCATCCACCACCACGATGTTGCGATCGAAGATCAGGCTAAGCGGAATACGTTTCCCGTAGGTATCCGTATTCCGTTCGATGAATATTCCTTCGGTCTGTTCGAAAACATTATTCAACACGCTGTTTTTTATTCCGTAGTTAAGCAGCAAACCCATGCCGTCGGCCTTTTGAACAATATTATCCTCCACAAGGATATGAGAGCTGCCTTCATCCAGATACACGCCATTGAACATCCGCTGGGCATTATACGGAACCAGGTTGGATAACCAGTTGTTTCTTAACTGCGTCCCCGGAGAAACGCCTAGAGTATAAATGCCGCCGGCATCGCTAAGCACGCCGTTGCCCATTTGATATACGCGATTGAACTCCACGATGTTTCGCACCGCCGGGCTGGGAGTCGTAGCCCAATTCCAGCCTGTGCTAATGCCCGTATAGTATAAATTTGTAATCACATTGTGACGGATCTGATTGTCGCCGGCATGTCCAACCCATATCCCACATGCTTGCGGAAAAAGTTTACCTCCATCGTGTATAAAATTATTGTCAACTACACATTCTCCGGTAAACCGGGTTGTGGGCGGCAGTTGGTAGTACTCCGCCAGCGGGCAGTCCAAACCCAGATACACGCCGCCGCCGCCCATGTCCTCCATGTGACATTGCGCCACGACCACACGGCGGCTGGCCCCCATAAACCGGATCGCGTGCTCGCCGCCATGCGCGATCGCGCATCCGAGAATTTTCACGTCCTGGACGCCATTCCCGAAAATTGCCGCTTCCCAGCCGCGCGTCGCCGCTTGAATATCGTTGGCCAGGGCGGCGCGCGACACCGCACAGGCGGCATACTGAAAACAGATTCCCTGGATGGCGATATGCCCGACATGGGCATGGGACTCGGGATCGCCCCGGAACTCAACCAGATGTCTGAGAATGGGAACCACGGCATTGAATCCATCGATCGGTTGATTGGGTTCCGGCAGATAGAGGATTTTTTGCGGGGATCGATCAAAATACCATTGTCCCGGGTGGTGGAGGGCTTCGCGCACGTTGTCAATATAAAAGCGTTGCCGGATTTCAAAAGTTCCAAAATCATGTCCCTGGTTCTGGAGATAAGCCGTATCCGTTTTGGGGTCAATGGTTTGCAGCCACTGCCGCTCCGTTGTCCAGCTTTCAAAAGAAACAACCTCCACGTCTCTCAGAGCGTACCAGTTCGGATTCAACTGCCCTTTTTCAAAAAGGAAAGCGCGATTGCGCAATTCCTGCCGCTCCACCAGACCCGCCATGAAATACCAGTTTTTATCGGGAAGCCGGGGACGGTCTTGGCGTTGCCCCCGCACAAAGAGTTGATTGATGGCCTGGGCGTTCATCGCTGCGGGGGCGGGAGCCTCCCATAAACCATCGCGGCGCGCCTTCCAGTTCCCTACCGTCACCCCGCCGGAGATCACCGGCTTTTCACCGGGGTAGGCCGCGATGACCAAAGGCATTTGGGCCGTTCCGGAATCTTCCGGCTCGAGAATGATGGATTTTTTAAGCTCGTAGATTCCCCCGCGCAGGAGGATACGGACGGATAAGGCACGGTTATTCCGGGCTTTTCGCCGCTTGCGGATAATCTCCAATGCCCGCTGAATACCGGCTACCGGCCCATCGGAGTGCCTGGGATTGGCGGAGGGCAAAACGCCGCTCCAACCATCGTTTCCGGACGGACTGACATATATCGTCAGGTTCGTGAACCGCGAAGAGATCGGTTTCTCCGCCGGCCGCCGCCGGCCGCCGTGCCGCACGCCGGCCGCGGCCAAACCCATAGTCAAGTTCCAGGTTCTTCGATTCATTGTAGACATGGGACGCTACTCCTGATCAGTCCTGATGGAAAACCTCTTCCATATTGGCCCACCATTCATTTTCCGCCCGCTCGGATAAAGGAGCTTGACAGGGCTTGCAGAGGTTCCACCACTTCTGCGTGAGAGGGTCGGCGGCCATTTTGGCCATGTCCGCGGCGAAGTTCCGGCCATGGTACTCAAAGTAACTGAACAGATAATGCTTTCCGTCCGGCAGTTTCCGTAGAAAGATCGAGTAGTTACGGATATGGCAGTCGTGGATGGTCTTCAAAACGCCGGGCCAGACCGCCGCGTGCAGACGCTTGTACTCCAGCATATTTTCCTCGTTGGCTCCGATCACCATGCCGTATCTTTTCATCCGTGCTCCTGTTACGCGGGTTTCTCGGGGATTTCACCCCGCTCGAACGGATCAACGTCCGTAATCTTCGATAAAAGACGCGCTTAAGTGCCTCTCCGGACAGGCTCTAAAAGCCGCGCAAAGCGGTACTCCGGCGCCGGGGAAGTCCCGGCCTGGGCCGCCGCCGCAGCACCAGATAGCGGATGCCATTTTGCCGGCAGTAATCGCGTTTAGACGGTTGATCGCCGTCTTCATTAACAATATATATATCAGGTTGTATTTGTTTGATTTCCGGTTCGGCGTCCAGCCAGCCGGCGCCGGATGATATCAACGTCCGCCGCACATGGCGGATGGACTGCACCAGATATCCACGTTCCTCCTGCGGCAGCAAGGGATGGCCCAGGCCTTTGAGCTGCTGAATATTTCGGTCATGACCGACGACCACGTATAATTCGCCGTACTTGGCGGCTTCCTCGAAAAACCGAATATGCCCGGTATGCAGCCAGTCATAGCAGCCGGTCACGATTACTTTCGATCGGACCCGGGAGCCGTCCTCCGGCGCCGGCCAGGGAAATCCCCGGAGTTGTTCGTCGGTGATGACTTGATAATCCAAGCCATGGATTCGAGAGAACTTTCGCCGGGCGGTGTTATCGCCGGCTTGATCCACCACCCAGATATCCGGAGGCGGTTTCAGGGCGGGCAGGGAGTCGCAATCTCCAGGGCCGTCTGTCACGGTCGCTTTGCGCACGTAGCGGAGCGCCCGCACAAAGTACAACCGTTCCTGCTGTGTAAATTTCGGCGCATGATTTTTCAGAATGCGGCAGAGTTGATCGGACCAGAGCCGCACGTAAACGGCGCCGAATTTTGCGGCTTCCTGGAGGAAGCGCATCTGCCGGGAACGCAAGTCGTCAAAATCGCCGCAAACGGCCACATGCCGCATGATCATAGTTTCTCCGTGGCGCGTACCTGGATATTCCATGTACCGGGGATCGGCGTTTCCGAAACGATATACAGATAGCCGCCGCCGCAGCCGGAATACATGGCGCCGGAATAAGCGCTTTGATACTTCCGCAACAATCCCACCAGGTCCTGATGGATGGTGGGGTGGCGCACCGTGCCGGGCAGAAGTTCTTCCCAACATTTCATGCACTCGTTCATCGACGCGCCCAGGGCCTGCGGGTTCCGGTGGATGATCGCCTCGTAACAGTCCCGGCCCGTTTGCCCCAACCGCCTGATCCATTGCGGATGAAGATTTTTTACGCCGAGCGGATGGTACCCTTCGGGGCGCGGCCCAACGGGCAATAGATGCACCACTTTTTCAATCCATGACGCTATTTCCAGATCTTGATTGGACTCAATGTGCCGGGGAAAAACGCCGTCTTCGTAGGCGGCGTCATAATCCAGTCGGTTCACGCCCGGATAGATCAAACCGATCATGTCCTGCGAACCGGAAGGTTCGGCGCGGCCCTGATTTTCCGCGTCATAAAGTTCCCGCACCAATTCCCGCCGGTTGCGCGTCGGCAATTTTCCGTTCCACAATCTCTGGGCGACTTTCCGCGTTCCCGTCGCCATGCCGGCCCGGTCCATGAACGGATAAGTCGGTTGCAGCGACACCACCACCATGGCTCCCGGCGGCGCGGGATTGAGGCGTGAAACAAAAGGTTGATCGATCCAGCCGCCCGCCAGCGCCATGCGATAGGGGATTTCTTCTTCTCCGTTGGATGACGCACGATCCATATTTGACCAATTTCCGCCCAATATATGCCATTACCGCACTAAGTTCATTCCCCGGTTCGCCGACCGGCCCGGCGATGCTGGTACTGCCGCTCGATCCAGGCGTAGGTTTTGGCCAGGCCGTCGCGCAGCGGCGTGTCTGGCTCCCAACCGAGTACTTTTTTGATGAACGTGTTATCGGAATTGCGCCCCGCGACACCCTGGGGAGCATCAAGGTCATGCTTGTGCCGCAGGGAAACGCCGGCGATTTCTTCCACCAGACGGGCCAGTTCGTTGATGGTTATCAGTTGGCTCGAACCAAGATTGATCGGCGTAGCAATCAGTTCCGCGCAGTGCATGATGGCGTCGATTCCTATTATGCAATCATCTATATACATGAAACTACGAGTTTGGCTGCCGTCGCCCCAGATATCTATGGAGTCATGTCCCTTATCTTTGGCTTCGATGACCTTGCGACATAGGGCGGCCGGCGCTTTTTCCCGCCCGCCATCCCAGGTGCCCAAGGGACCGTATACGTTGTGAAAACGGGCGATGGCGGTCCGCAGCCCGCGTTCCGCCCAATATTCCTGGCAGAATATCTCGGACAGGAGCTTTTCCCAGCCATACCCGCGTTCCGCCATGGCGGGATAAGCGTCGGATTCCTTCAGCGCCTGCCCCCGCGGGGCCTTCTGCCTGGTAATGTTGTAGGCGCACGCCGACGAAGAGAAAAAGTAGCGTTGCACGCCGGCCTGGTAGGCCGCTTCAATCATGTGGGTATTGATCAAAATGCTGCGGAGACATTCCACGCGGAATCGTTCGATAAAGCCCATGCCGCCCATGTCCGCCGCGAGATTGTAGACTTCCACCGCGTCTTGGCAGACTTGCCGGCAATTGGCCGCATGGCTTACGTCCCGGCACAGATTTTCCACCCCGGCCGTTCGTTGATACCACTCGGGCAAAGGTTTTTTGTCCACCGCCCGGATACGCCTAAAGCCCTGTTCCCGAAAGTAGCGAACCAGCGCCCCGCCGATAAATCCGCCCGCGCCCGTAATGACAATCAATTCTTCCGGCTTAAGCCCCGTGGTTTTAGCCGTGGCCCAACCGCTGCATGCCGCCGCCGGCCGTTGTCCGCCCATCATCGAAACTCCATAATAGCCTGCCGGCTCGGCGCGCCCCTGCGCCCGCCCGTCGTCGCTTACTGATATCCTCACCTTGAGTATTTCGCTTGCGAATCGTAAACACCATAGCTAACTTTGACCAAAGCATGGCAAATATTGACTTGTTTTTACAAGGTGTTCCCCCATGCCGCAGCGCGTTTGTCAATTTCCAGAGGTAGCCAAAGATAGCGCCCCCGGTGTCTTCCGTGAGCCAAAATTCTTTTCCACTCAAATTTCCAAAGCGCGGCGGTTTTATCTCGGCCCCGTGCGCGGGCGTAATCCACTTGTCATCGTATGCGGCGGATGCGAATACTGCGCGCCGGATTATCGGATTCATCGATCCGACTTCCCCTACTATTCCATCGAATTCGTGGCGGGGGGCAAAGGATGGCTTACGCTGCGGAACCGTCGCTGTCCTCTGACTCCGGGCGCGGTGTTCGCATACGGGCCGGGCATGCCTCACGATATTCGCAGCTTTCCCGATCGACCCCTGGTGAAATATTTTGTGGATTTCCTGGGGCGGCGGGGGCGCCAATTACTGAAAGCTTCGGGGCTCGAACGCGGCCGGATCGTGCCATACTCCTTGCCCAACCAAATTCAGCAGCTTTTCGAAGACCTTATCAGTACGGGTCTGCGCCAATCTCGTTTCAGCCGGGCCATTTGTGCCGCAATTGTGGAGCAGATGCTTCTACGTATCGCCGAAAGCACGGTTTCTCCGGAAACCGCCGCAACACCAGCCTTTGCTACCTATCAGCGCTGCCGCGCGTACCTGGAAACCCACTACGGCGAAATGCGGAAACTATCCGAAGTCGCGGCGCAATGCCACATAGATCCGGCATATCTTTGCCGTCTGTTTAGTCGCTACGATCATCAAAGTCCCTACCGATATTTAATCCGATTAAAAATGTGCGACGCCGCCCAGCGGTTGCAAATGCCCGGCGCCCTGGTCAAGCAGGTTGCCGGCGCCATAGGTTTCGATGATCCCTTTCAGTTTTCGCGAACGTTTCGCCGCATCTACGGTATTTCGCCCCGGAAATTCGTGCAATTGCGGCGGCGGAGGATTTGAAACTGCCAGGAGCGCTCTCCCGCCGCGCCCGGCACGCCGGGTCCGCCGTGCGACGACTATACTTGACCAAGCTCGCCCGGCCGCACGCGGCCGCGCTGCGCCGGCGATGGATCGCTGACGATTTTTCGCAAAATGCCGGGGAAAATGTGCGTTCGCGATATGGTATAGTGGAACTAAGGCGTTAGATTCGTTGGTCGAATACCAGGCATATTTTGACGTTGTGATTATCGGTGGCGGGCACGCCGGCGCCGAGGCGGCATGGGCGGTTTCGCGATTGCTTGCCGGGCGCGGCACGGTGGCCATGGTGACGATGGATTCCACGGCCATCGGACGAATGAGCTGCAATCCCGCCATTGGCGGTCTGGCCAAAGGCCAGATCGTGCGCGAAATTGATGCACTCGGCGGCCTGATGGGGCATGCCGGCGATGCCGCCGGTATTCAATTTCGTGTTCTTAACCGCTCGAAAGGACCGGCCGTGCAATCGCCCCGCGCCCAGGCGGACAAGTATTGTTACTCCGCCGTCGTGCAGACGCTGCTGCGCGACTACTGCGGAAATCTCAGTATTGTCAGCGGGATCGTGGATGAACTGCGGGCGGAGCCATCGGCGGCGGACAATAACGAAAGCTCCCGTGCCTGGAGCATTACCGGCGTGAAACTGCAAGCCGGCCCGATTTTCGGTTGCCGCTGTGTGGTGCTGACCACCGGAACATTTCTTCGCGGCTTGATGCATACGGGTGAAAAAAAGACCCGGGGCGGCCGCGTGGACGAACCGGCGGCCCTGGGACTTTCCTTATCGCTGCGGCGGTTGGGCATAGAACTCGGCCGGCTCAAAACCGGTACCCCGCCGCGCGTGGCCGCGGAGTCGATTGATTTCTCCGATCTTCCGGTCCAGCCCGGCGATGAACCGCCGGAACCGTTCAGCGACTTAAGCGGCACGCCGGATTCGCCGCTGGCGGCGCGGTTCCCCGTCCTGCCCCAGGTCCCCTGCCACATTACCTGGACCAACCAACGCGTGCATGATTTGATTCGGGACAATCTGCATCGCGCCCCGCTCTACAGCGGACAGATTCAAAGCCGCGGGCCGCGTTATTGCCCGAGTATTGAGGATAAAGTGGTGCGGTTCGCGGACAAGACGCGCCACCAGATTTTTCTGGAGCCGGAGGGGCTTAAAACAAATGAAATCTACTGCAATGGCATATCCACTTCGCTGCCGGTGGACGTGCAGGAACAAATGGTGCGCGGCGTCAAGGGGCTGGAAAAGGCGAAAATCCTGCGCTGGGGCTATGCGGTGGAATATGACTTCGCGCCCACGCACCAGATTGACGCTTCCCTCCAGACGCATCGCGTCCGCGGCCTGTTTCTGGCCGGGCAGATCAATGGAACCAGCGGTTACGAGGAAGCCGCCGGACAGGGACAAATCGCCGGCATCAACGCGGCGCGGCTGGTGCGCGGGGAGCCGCCGTTTGTGCTGGGCCGCGACGAGGCGTACATCGGCGTGATGATCGACGATTTGATCACCAAAACCCCGACGGAACCATACCGCATGTTTACAAGCCGGGCGGAATATCGACTTTCATTACGGAGCGACAACGCCGACCAGCGGCTTACGCCCCTGGCCCGGCGGATCGACATGGCGGAACCGGCGCGGCTCCGGCGGCTGGAAGAAAAACTCGCGGCGCTGCAGCGGCTGCTCGCCGCCAGCCGGGCAGCCCGCCTCTCCGGCGGATCAAACGCGTACGATCTGCTCCGGCGTCCGGATGTGCAAATCGATCAGTTGGGGGACGCGGAGTTTGTCGCCGGCGGCGAATTCAAGGCCATGCTCGCCGATCCAGTCCTGCGGCCGCTCCTGCGTCAGGTGCAGACCGAGGCCCGTTATGCCGCCTACATAGAGCGGGAAAAGCAAGTCGCCGCGCGGATGCGCCAGATGGAAGACAAGGTCATTCCGGAGCGGTTCGATTTCACGACCATGTTCCAACTGCCAAAGGAAGCGCGCGAAGCGTTGGAAAAGTTCCGCCCGCGGACCATCGGCCAGGCTTCGCGGCTGGCGGGCATTACGCCGGCGGACCTGACGATTCTGCTGCTATGCCTTTCCGGCCCGCGCCGGTGAGAAGGCCGGCGAAACACGCGGCGCTGCCGCAATGCTGCCGCGGCGGGCATCGTATGGTACAGACTTTTGCCCCTGGTTGAACGCCAGGGCATTTTTTAGGGCCAAAGTGCGAAGGTTGGGGTAACTATTGAGATAGGCTCAAAGCTCATTTATACTTGGCGGCCATACTGGCGAATGTGGCCGGGAGTTATTATTTACCGCCGATCACGCTGATTACGCGGACAGGGACGATGGTCGATGAGGGTTGAACTCGGGCATGAACAATTGCGCCGCCGGATCACCGGCTCGGCAATTGTGGTGGTCAACGAGCTCAAACCCGGCTTGGATGAGAAGCTTTACGAGCGGGCTCTGATATTAAAACTGTATATCCGCGCCATCCGCGGTTAGATATTTATGGCGTTTGGAGGGAGATCGGATCCGTTTGACGGACAGGCCAAAGGCGCAAAATTTCTGTTCCAATATTACTCATCGCGTTTTCCGGCATCTGACCGCCCGGGGGTCGAACGTGGCTATCGCTATATATTGATATTGGTTCTTAGATCGCCAGGTCGTCCAGGCCCGCCAGGCCCAGCATCTCCAGAACGTGGAACGGTTCGGCCCAGGGGCGGCGAATCGTGCCTCCAAAGTACCTGTTGATGTTGCATACGTAGTCCAGCGGCGCCCACGGCTCGCCGGCCGGACCCGCGCGGGCAAACTGCGATTCATAACAGCGGATGGCCTTGATTTTTACATCCATCACGGCCGAAACATCCACGCAGAAAGAAGCCGGGAAATTCAGGCGCAGATGGGTGCAGAAATAGTAAATCAGCCGGGGCGGATAAAATGGCTCGCCGGGGATGTCGGACTTGGTGAGTTTGGCGTCAAAACGGGCGTCCTGCGCAATGCGGGTGGTCTGCTGGTGATCGGGGTGGGCGTCCTGGGGATAGGGTAAAAAGATGATATCGGGTCGCAGTTCCCGGTATATCGCCGCCAGGAGGTGGCGGGCGGGCAACGAATAGAGAACCTCGCGATTGACCAAACCCGCCCCGCGGCGGCGTACTCCCAGAACCGCAGCGGCGGCGGCGGCCTCCGTAGCCCGGGTTTCCCGCGACCCATGCGGGGTCGGCTCGCCATCGGTCACGTCCAACAGTGTTACCTGGTGGCCGGCATGAACCAGCAGAGCGATGGTTCCTCCCATCGCCAACTCCTGGTCATCCGGATGCGGCCCGACCACCAGCACGCGCATGGCGTTTGACTCCGTCCGAAGCAAACCGTTATTGCCGCTGATCCAGCGGCGTCCAATGCTGATCACGCGGCCCGATGTATTCGGCGCGCGGCCGAATCAGTTTGTTGCGGGCGTACTGCTCAAGAATGTGAGCGATCCAGCCGCTGGTGCGGCTGACGGCGAAAATCGGCGTGAAAAGGTCCGCGGGAATGTTCAGGTAGTGATAGACCGACGCGCTGTAGAAGTCCACATTCGCTTTAAGCCCCTTGGTTTGCCCGACCATATCCTCAATTTTGGCCGACATCTCGTACCAGTGTTTCTGGCGGGTAAGCTCGCCAAGCTGGCGGGACATTTCCTTGAGATGTTTGGCCCGGGGATCGCCGTTCTTATAAACGGCGTGTCCAAATCCCATGATTTTTTCGTGATGTTCGAACTTGTTGCGGAGGTACGGGTCCACTTCGGCGGTGGATCCGATTTCGTTGAGCATTT
This sequence comes from Planctomycetota bacterium, assembly GCA_021790475.1. GTDB lineage: Bacteria > Planctomycetota > Phycisphaerae > WQYP01 > WQYP01 > JAKBMM01. The sequence goes on from JAJYDU010000056.1 coordinate 13,859, forward strand.
TCATCACCTGCTCGTTGGCGCCGCCGTGCAGCGGCCCCTTGAGCGCGCAGATGGCCGCGATGACAGCCGAGTGCATATCGGTGAGGGTGGCGGCGGCGACGCGTGCGGTAAAAGTGCTGGCGTTAAGCTCGTGATCGGAGTGGAGAATATAGGCTTTGTCCAGGGCGCTCGCCGCCAGCGGATCGGGGACCTGGCCGGTGCGCAGGTAGAGAAAATTGGCCGCCAGGCTCAAATCATCGCGCGGCGCCAGCGGTTCGCGATCGTTGCGGATGCGGTCATAGGCGGCGACGATGCCGGCCATCCGGCCCAGAATGCGGATGGCCTTGCGGCGATTGGCGGCTTGCGACATATCTTCCGATTCAGGATCGTAGATGGCCATGGCGCTGGCGGCGGTGCGCAGCGCCTCCATGGATTGGGCGCGGCGCGGAAAGCTTTTCATGATCGCCACCAGGGCGTCGGGCAGACGGGTCTCCCGGACAATGGCCCGGCGAAACGCCTCCAACTCCTCCCGGCGCGGCAGTCGGCCATACCAGAGCAGGTGGACGATTTCCTCAAAGGTTCCGTTCCCGGCCAGTTCATCAATATTGATCCCGCGGTACGTCAGCACACCATTCTCGATTGAACATATATCGGAACTTAGCGCAATGACATCCCTTAATCCGCTGCCGGGAGCGGCCGGGGGCGACGGTTCGGTCATGCCGGACTCCTCACAACCCTGACGATTACCGGGTCGTCTCAATCATACACATTCCCCGGCGAATCGTATAGGCTGAAAAAACGGGCCGGGAATCCCGATGGCCGGCGGAACCGCGCCGGCACGCCACGCGCCTGGTCTTACCGCCCGGTTTCCGCGGCAGGGGAACTTGCGGGAACTACTCTAAGGTATAAAGGTATAAATGTTTGGATATTGCCGAATTTTTAAAATCGCCGTTAAATGAAACGACCTCTCGGCCCGTGGCCGCCGTGCCGGCCGCCAATGTGCAATCAACGTAACCCTTCACGGGGTTGGAAAAATACGATTGTCCTGGCGAATCAATGATTTTCATAACCCGCCGGGCCCTTGCGTGGCCAGAGCCGCCCTTTTGTAGAGACCGCCGCCGCCGGCGCCACTTGAAGACGGATCAGGTGAACAGGCGACCGCAGGTGGCGTTGTGTTCCATGCGACCGCAGTACTTTTGCGCCAGCCTTATTTGCTCTCCTGCTCCCCGGCTCTAAATTCCACTGCTCTATGTTTGCCCACGGGCAAACAGGGGGGCATCGGCTCCGCATTTTTTTTCCGGGAACGGATACCGGAAAGATTCATATTCCCGGACCGCGATCTCGCCATCCTCGACACGCCGGGATTCGTCGCGGCGCCGTCCCGGAAACCTTAAGCTTCATTTCCCGGGCCATCCTCCGGGGATGGAATCTCCGCCTCGACGCGCAGAAGGTCGCGGGCCGGCGATCCTTGGATGATGTCTGCAACAATGATCGCAATGGCCCGCCTCTGCACACGCCAGATAAAATGCGAGCTTACGTCCGCCAGCGGAACCCAGCGGTAGTCGTCGTGTTCGGCGTCCAGGGCGATTTTCGCGGATCGGACGATGCCGACGGCGAAGACCGGCAAAAATGTGACACGATCTCGCGCCCGATGGTAGAAACCTTCCAGGTATTCCACCTGGTGCATCTGGCGGGGTATCAGGCCGGTTTCCTCCTTCAACTCGCGGCGGGCCGCGGCAATGGCGGTTTCGCCGGACTTTATCCCGCCATAAACGGTCTGCCACGTGCCGGCGTAATCGCCGGAACCGGCGGCGCGGCGAAGCTGGAGAAATTCCACCCCGCCGGGACCGCTACGATACACATACACCGCGATGCGATTGGCTTTGACTTTGGCCATGAAAGTGCCCTCAAATAAGCGCCCAATTTTGGACTATTAACGGCGTTGGATTGGGAAGCCTCTTTCCAGCGCGCTCCCAGAACATGAATATAGCAAAAAGGCATTGAGGTTATCGGCAGTCTCGTTCCGCTGATACTTCCATTTATTCAATCATATATTACAAGTACCATCTGAGGGAAAAGGCAATAGTGGCAAAACACAGGGAATTTTGCATGACAATCAGCAGGGCCGACAACCGCACCGGCCAATGACCGCACCATGGACGGGTCAGGCAGGCAACGCTCGCCAACGCAACAGGGGCTTACAGGCGGTGGAAATATCTCCACCGAGAAGCAGTAATCCCATCTCGTGAACGGTTACCAAAGTTGTTTTTTTGGATTATTTTTCAACGGAGACGAGTTGATAAGTCTGATCGGCGCCGCGCCGCACCAGTCCGCGGATCTGAAGGAACGTCAGTTCCGCGACCACGACCGACGCCGGCAGAGAGCAAATTTCACAGAGGGAATCAACGCCGGAAGGCCCGGACCGCAACGCCTCGACAATTTTCCGCTGGGGCGCGGTGAGATGGGGTTCCGCGGCATCCAGAGATTGCCGCACACCGGCGGGTGGTGCGGATTCATCCGCCGGAGGCGCACGCCGTGTCCCGGCTCCCCGCGGCGAAGGGGCGGACGCCGCTTCGCCGCGCGACTCTTCGGGACAGGTGGCGACCAGATCCCCCCGGCCCAGAGCCAGCAAAATATCCGGTACGCATTCGACCAGGGCCGCGGCGCCGCTTTTGATAAGGCAATGCGTGCCGCTGCTGGCTACGGAATCAACCCGGCCGGGAAGAGCGAATACCTCACGGCCATAGTCGTCCGCGGCCAGACGGGCGGTAATCAATGAACCACTGCGCAGATTCGCCTCCACCACCAGAACCCCCAGAGCCAGGGCGGCGATGATCCGGTTGCGCGGGGGAAAATTTTCCGCCAGAGGCGGTTGATCGAGCGGGAATTCGCTGATTACCGCA
>JAJYDU010000200.1 GCA_021790475.1 Planctomycetota bacterium
AAGATGTTCAGGGTTTAATGGAAGTTGTCCACGGCTCTAAGACGAAAAAGCTGGACTTAATACTTCATAGTCCGGGCGGTTCCTTGGACGCTGCGGAGGGAATTGTTAATTATCTCCGGGAGAAGTTCTCCGATATTCGGGTCATCGTCCCTCAGCTCGCGCAGTCGGCAGCCACGATGATATGTTGTGCGGCCAATGAAGTGATGATGGGAGCACATTCATCACTCGGGCCTATTGATCCGCAGATTTTTGTTAATACACCCTTGGGATCAAAATTTGTTCCCGCACAAGCAATTATAGACCAGTTTGAACAGGCTAAGCAGGAGTGCGCCGATAAAAACAAAGTGACCGCGTGGCTGCCAATGCTCACCCAATACGGTCCGCATTTAGTCAAGACCTGTAGCTACCTCACAGAGCTTTCTTCTGAACTGGTGGAAGAGTGGTTGGCCCGGTATATGTTTCATGGCAGAGACGCTTCAAAAAAGGCGAAAAGATTGGCTGGGTGGTTGTCCGACCACAAAAAATTTAAGACCCACGCAAGGCATATCCCGCGAAGTAAACTCAAGCGAATGGGTATGAATATTACAAAGCTGGAGGATGATCAGACAATCCAAGATCTTGCACTTGCCGCGTTTCACGCGACAACTCATGCTTTTGACGGCACAAACGTCGTTAAGATAATTGAAAATCAGTTCGGAAAATCTTTTATGAAGATAGTTTTGGTGCGACAGGCTTTCCCGTTTCCGCTACCGATTCAATCCCCCGTACCAACACCAACCCCTATGCTGCCGAGGCAAACGCCCGTGCCCGCGCAATCCATACTAAAACCGCATTAGCAGCCTGTCGTGCTTAAGGTTTGCTTGAGAGCAATGCTAACTGAGGAAACATGATTCCCCCCAAGGCCCCGGCCCGCCGCCACCCTCGGCTGATGATGTACCTTAAATTCCCCTCCGGCGCGCCTTGACAATGGGGAGCACCCCAGGTCGAAGTGTTATATAAGCGGCAATGGGCTTTGCCGCTGGATCGCCAACTCCATCAGCCGCGCATGCGAGCCGCGTTCCGGCTCGCCGGGCGCCGGATGGCGCTGCGTCCAGGTTCCATCGGCGGCGAGGTCCCAGGCCTGGCGATTGTCCGCCAGCATGATATCCAATATCTCCCGCACCCTCTGCCGCAGAACGGGGTTCTCAATCGGCGTGGCCACCTCCACACGGTGGCTTAAATTCCGGCTCATCCAGTCGGCGGAAGCCAGATAGATTTCCTCCTGGTCATTGTTGCGGAACCAGAAGATGCGCGAATGTTCCAGAAATCTCCCGATGATGCTGGTTACACGGATGTTTTCGCTTAAGCCTTTCACCTGCGGGCGCAGACAGCAGAACCCGCGCACGATCAGGTCAATTTTCACGCCCGCCGCGCCGGCCTGGTAGAGAGTCTGAATGATTTCGGAATCTTCCAGGGCGTTCATCTTGGCGATCAGGGCCGCCGGACGACCCGCGCGGGCATGGGCGGATTCCCGCTCAATCAATTCGCGGAAACGCCGGCGCATCGTCACGGGCGCGACCAGCAGTCGGCGGTACTCATTTTTCAGCGAACGGCCGGTGAGGAAGGCGAACAGATCAACCACGTCCTGGCAGAAGTCTTCGCGGCAGGTGAACAAACTCAGGTCGGTATACACTTGCGCCGTGCGGGAATTATAGTTGCCGGTGGAAATATGGGCGTAGGACCGCACCACCCGGTCTTCCTGTCGAACCACCAGGGCGATCTTGGTATGTGTTTTCAGGCCCAGGATGCCGTACACCACATGGGCGCCGGCGCGTTCGAGTGCCTGCGCCCATTGGATGTTGCTGGCCTCGTCAAATCGGGCTTTAAGCTCCACCAGCACCGCGACCTGCTTGCCGGATTCAGCGGCGCGAGCCAGGGCCGCGACAAACGGCGAGTCGCCGCTGGTCCGGTAGAGCGTCATCTTGATCGCCAGCACCTGGGGATCGTCCACGGCGTTGAGAATGAAGCGTTCCACCGAGCTGTCGAAGCTCTCAAAAGGATGGTGCACCAGTACGTCGTTCTGGCGCATGATCGCGAACATGCTCGCGTCCGTATCCGCCAGGGCCGGCGCACAGATCGGTTTCCACGGCGGCAGGCGCAGCGCCGGGCGATCCAGTTCGGTCAGAGACATCAGGTCCGCCATCCCCAGCGGCTCGGGTTCCTCGTACAGGTCGTCTTCCCGCACTTCCAGGCCGTCGAGCAGGTAGCGCCGCATTTCTTCCGACATGCCGGGAGAAATCTGCACACGAACGGTGTCCGCGAACCGCCGGGCGCGCAGCTCCTCCCGCACCACTTCCAGCAGGTCTTCCGAATCGTCCACGTCCGTTTCCACGTCGGCGTTGCGCGTCACGCGGAAACACCGTGTTTCGACGATTTGCATACCCGGAAACAGCATGTCCAACCGCCCCTGGATGAGACTCTCCAGCGGTACGAAGCAGACGGCGCCGGCCTCTTCCAGCTTAAACCAGCGCGCGAAAAGTTGGGGAACTTTCACGCGGGCGAAGAGCAATTCCGGCTGGCCGGGCGGTTGCAGAAGCGCGCCGATCGACACGCTTAGATTGCTGATAAACGGAAAGGGATGCCCCGGATCGACCGCCAGGGGCGTGAGCACGGGAAAAATGTGCCGCCGGAAGTATTCCGCCGCCTTTTGCTTTTGTTCTTCGTCCAGCAGAGCGTATGGGCGCAGAACAATGTTTTCCCGCTCCAGGGCCGGGCGCAGGTCATTTTCCCAGATGGACTGTTGCAGGATCGCCAGTTCCGCCAGCCGCCGGCGCACCCATTCAAATTCCTGGCGATGCGGCAGGCCGGAAAGTCCCGCCTCATTGGGTTTGGCCTTGACAAGGCTTTTGAGCAGCCCGATCCGCTTCATGAAAAATTCATCCATGTTGCCGGCGAAAATCGCCAGAAATTTCACCCGCTCCAGCAGCGGATTGCGGCGATCCATGGCTTCGTGCAATACGCGGTGGTTGAAATCAAGCCAGCTTAAATCGCGATTAAAAAAACGTTCCGGCGGGCCGGCCATTGAGGCGGGCGGCGCAAGCGTCGCGGTTGGTCTGGCGAATATCTGTTGGTTCATGGCGCGTTATTTCTCCACGGGAACACTGTTCGCAGCGCCGGATCGAATCGCCCCCGGCCGGAAACCGGCGCGCCTCGCTTGCTTCTTCGGCATGATTCCATTTTAGAGCCTGTTTGGAGAGTTATCGAGGCTCCGGCTAAATTTCCGAGCCGGTTGCGTTGTTGACAACGTGCGATGGAGAGCGGATTCAATCGCAGCGAGAAAACAGCGTTACACCAAGAATTCGATGGTCGAGGGCCTGGGCGTCAAAAGAACGCCACCGGCATAAAAT
>JAJYDU010000057.1 GCA_021790475.1 Planctomycetota bacterium
CCGCAGGCCGGTGAGCACCTGCCATGTTCCGTAGATGTAATTGACGCCCCAGCGGCCAAACCAGCAGCCTTCTTTTTCCTGCGTATTTCTGAGAAAAGCGATGCCCTTTTGTACCGCCGGCTGGGCCTTGGTCAGTCCATTGTGCCCCAGGCATTCCAGGACACGCCCTGTAATGTCGGGACAGGAAGGATCCTGGATGGCATTGTGGTCGGCGAAGGGAATATGTTCGAGAATGGGGCGGCTGCGCGTACGATCAAAAGCGGCCCATCCGCCATCGTCGTTCTGCATCGCCAGAAGCCAATGAAGACCGCGTCGAACCGCGCCCTCGGCCGTCGGCCCACCGGCGCGCTTGAGCGCCATGACGACCATGGCGGTGTCGTCAACGTCGGGATAGTGGGGATTATTGAATTCAAAGAACCAACCGCTTGGCTCGATTCCGGGGCAGTTTTTCATCCAATCGCTGCCCTGGCGGCATTCCTTGCTCAAGAGCCAGCGGGTGGTTTTTTCAGCTGCCGGGTGCTCCGGCGACATCCCCGCTTCGGCCAGGGCGTGCAGGGCAATGCCGGTGTCCCAAACCGGCGACCAGCAGGGCTGGATGCGAATCGTGTCGCCTTCCCGGATGAACAGATCGCGAAGATCTTTCTGGGCTTTCATCACCAGGGGGTGATCGTCAGGGTAAGCCAGCGCGCGCAGCACAATGAGGATATAAACCATGGGTGGAAAAATAGCGCCCAGGCCGTCGCAACCTTCCATGTGCTCGATGAGCCATTTTTCCGCTTCGCGCATGGCCCGCGGCCGCAGCGGCGTGACCACCGTTTTTTCGTAACGCTTCAGGGAAAGATCCAGCAGCAGGAACATTTCCCGCCAGCTTCGCGGAAGACCCTTGAGTCGCTGGGACGGGCTGTTGGCGGCTTCCGGATTGTTGAAAAGCTCCGCGATGCCCCGCGGCGGCGGCAGCTTTCGGACGGGCCGGCGGGCGCACACAATCGCCAGCGGCAGGATCATGGTGCGGCTCCAGGCCGAGACGGCGTACAGGTTAAAGTACATCCATTTGGGCAGGAGAATAATTTCCGGAGGTATGACGGGACAGGCGTCGTAACTGATCTGCCCGAGGGCGGCCAGGTAAAACTTGGTGAAGCTGTTGCATTGCTCGGCGCCGCCGAGTTCCCGGCACACCTGCCGGGCCGCCTGCATGTGCGGAGATGCGGGGTCATCGCCCATCAGCTTAAGGGCAAAATAGCCCTTGACGGTTCCATTGAGATCATGCTTGCCGCCGGGGAATAGATTCCATCCTCCATCCGGCCGCTGAAGCCGGCGAAGATAGTTGGCGATGAACTTCAGGGCGGGGTCATCTTCCTGACCGAGAATGAATTTTAGCAGAAGATATTCTGATTCTAGAATGCTGTCGCCCTGGAGTTCGCCCACCCAGTAGCCTTCCGAATGCTGTTGGGAGAATAAGCGGTTCTTCGCCCGCTGGAGACTGATTTGAATTTCATCCCTCTCCGTTGGACGCGTCCGCCTTCTTTCGCTTTCCACGGCGGTGTCCAATCTCTCTCCGGCAATGGCGGCGTACCGGACGGGGCCGGCGCCGTTGTTGATTCCGTTGGAATTGCTCACGGGGAGTCGGTCCTTTTTGGTTACGGATGCCCGCCCGGCTGCTGTATCGCCGCCGCACAGGGCTTCCTTCCGATAGAGCCTGGACCGCGCCGCTCCGGCGCACAAGGCATAGGGAAATTAGCAGAACTTTAACGCCGCGGCAAGTGAATGGCTCTGGGCAAAGAGAATGGTTTGGCTATAATAGTCCTTGTGTCGTACGCGCTGGACATGGTTGATGAATCCCGCTTTTCCCCCGAACCTCGCGCCGCGAGGCGGCCGCTGCTGGTGCGATGCGTGTCGGCGTTTCTTTTGCTGGTGTTCGGAGGAATGCTGGGCGTCGGGATGTATTTGAATCCCAGCTTGGGCGGCCTGGCCACCCACACCCAGCTTGGCCTGCCGCCCTGCGGCTTTTACACTCGTTACGGCGTTCCCTGTCCCACCTGCGGCTACACTACGGCTGTAACACACGTGGCGCACGGTCAATGGATACAGGCGATTCAGACGCAACCGGCCGGCGCGGCGGTCGGCTTTGTGGCGGTGGCGGCGGTTGTTCTGGGCCTGTTGGGGCTTCTCACGGGGCGGTGGTACGGCCCGTCGCTGTTCTGGCTGGGTTGGCATTGGAAAAAGCTTCTCGCGGCGGTTTTGCTTGTAATTCTTCTGGCCTGGGGCTACAAAGTGCTCGTCATGAGCGCGGGGTTCGTACACACTTGGTGAAATATATAATTATGAGTAATATAATGCGTAACGGCGGGGCGGCAAAGGTTCTTTCTCCGGCCTCTCTGGCGCTTCCCGGCGTTTTGTTCCTGCTGCTTCTGACCCTCGGCGGATGCGGTTTTCTGGCCATGGCGACGCATAATGTCGTCGGCTCCAAGGTCGCCGCGCCGTACCCGGGGCTGGCCAAACACAGCGTAGCCATACTTGTTTACAGCGACGACGCGACCACATTTATGTATCCGCAGGCGCGGCGGGAAGTCTCGTCATTTCTGACGCAGCAGCTGGAAAAACATGTGCCGACGGCCCGTCTCCTGGATTACCACCATGTTCTTGCCTACCAGAACGGCGATCCGAACTGGGAAGCGCTGCCGATCAAGATGATCGGGCGGCATTTTTCCGTGGATCGTGTGATCTATATTGAGCTGATCGCTTATTCCGCCCATGCCCCCGGCGAGCAACGCCTGCTCCGGGGGCACATCAAGGCGAATGTGTACGTTTACGACACCCACCTGCCCGGGGATGGGCGTGTCTTTTCCACCACTCTCAACGTCTATTGGCCCAGGAATGCGCCGGAACCGGTTTTCGATTCCGACGCCAACCTGGTCCGCATGAACACCCTTACCCGCTTCAGCCGCGATGTGGCGCGCTGCTTCTATAACTGGCGGTATTATGGAAACGCGCCACATGGCTAGGATACGCTTGAAATACCATTTTCCGCCTCTCCCGTCCGCGGCGCCGCGGGGTACGACACCACCGTCCGCATTTTTTCGACTTTGCCGGGGCGCGGTTAGCCGGGCGGCTTTGCTGTTTTTTCTTTCCTGGCTTGCCGCCGTGCCGGGTTGTCAACTGGCGTATCTCGTCGGCGGCAACGGAACCGCGCCGGCGGCATTTGTCATACCGGAAAAAGACCGCGTTCTGGTGCTGGTCGATGAAGCCGCCGACAGCCCCATGAGCCTCCATGCCATCGCCGGGCTGATCGGGACTGTCAACACGCAACTCTATGCGCACCGGGTGGCCCGACGATTGGTTCCACCCTACCGCGTCATCGGTTTGCAGCGGGCGAATCCCGTTCTCTACCGGAAAATGGGTATTGCCGATATCGCCCGCGCCCTCCATGCTGATATTGTAGTATATATATTTGTAAGAAAGTTTGACGTACAATGGGTCAGCGACCGGCAAGTCACGCGGGGATTCGCGCAGGTTCTGGTGAAAGTGGTCGGCGGGGCGGGAAAACGCCTCTGGCCGCTGAACGCCACGCCCGGCCGGGCGATTGCCGTACGCGTGGCCGCGAATTTCGCCATGACGCAGAGTCCCGCCGCGGTCGAGAAAAATTTAATCGCCCGGATCGCCGCCCGTGTGGCGGAAATCTTTTATGCGCACGGTTACAGCTATACGCCCGGCCGGAATTAATTGCTCCCTCCCATGGGCCCTGAAGCCGGCTCAATTGGCCGGACACTTTACACAAATCGTTTTGGCTTTGGGTATCATGGCACGCCGCCCCTGTGGCCGATAAATAGATGTGCCAAGGGAATACCGGCCGCATGCGTACCTATAATACCGATTGTTTTTGGAAGAGGAGTCTCAATGGCGACTATTCACCGGTACGTGGTTGTACCAGCCATACCGGAAAAACTGCAACCCGTGCAGGAACTTGCTTACAATATTTGGTCTCTCTGGAATTATGAAGCCGTCAATTTGTTCAACCGTCTGGATCCCGATTTATGGGAACAGACGAACCATAATCCTGTTCAGCTTCTCAATCTGGTCGGGCAGGATAAACTCAAGACGGCCGTCGAAGATGATGGTTTTCTTTCGCATTTAAGTCGCGTGCTCCAGAATTACCGCGATTACATGCAGCGGCCGACGTGGTTCGGCATTCACCATCCCCAGAGCAAGGCCTCCATTGCCTATTTCTCCGCCGAATGCGGGTTGCATGAATGCCTGCCGATTTATTCCGGCGGTTTGGGCGTGCTTTCCGGCGATCATCTTAAAAGCGCCAGCGAGTTGGGTTTGCCGCTGGTGGGCGTCGGTCTGCTCTATCGGCAGGGATATTTTCATCAGCGTCTGAACACCGATGCCTGGCAACAGGAACTGAATCCGGAAAACGACTTTTTCAGTATGCCGATCACACCGGTACAGGGGGCGGATGGCCGGCCGTTGACCATTACCATTGATTATCCGCAGGCGCCGGTTCACGCGGCCATCTGGAAAGTGCAGGTGGGGCGGGTGAGTTTGTATCTGCTGGACACCAACCTGCCGGGAAATCGCCCGGAAGATCGCGAAATTACGGGCCAGCTTTACGGCGGCGACCAGGAAATGCGGCTGCGGCAGGAGATTCTGCTGGGAATCGGCGGCATCCGGGCTCTCACGGCGATGAACATTACGCCGACAGTCTGCCACATGAATGAAGGTCACTCGGCCTTCCTGGCGCTGGAGCGCTGCCGGGAACTCATGGAGCGGGAGAAGATTTCCTTCCGCGAGGCCCGGGAAGCGGTGGCCGCCGGCAATGTGTTCACCACGCACACGCCGGTTCCGGCGGGCAACGACTTTTTTCCGCCCGAATTGATGGAAAAATATCTGAGCAACTATTATCCGAAACTCAACATGACACGGGAGGAGTTTTTGGCTCTGGGTCGGGTCAATCCGGCGGATGCGCGGGAATATTTCGGCATGACCGTTCTGGCGCTGGCCATGGCGTGGCACGCCAACGGCGTAAGCCGGTTGCACGGCCAGGTGTCGCGGTTGATATGGCAACGCATCTGGCCGGACGTTCCGGCGCCGGAAATTCCGATTGGTTGGATCACCAATGGCGTGCATACCCAGTCGTGGCTCTGCGAGGGCTTCGCCCGGCTATACCAGGAGTACCTGGGAACCAAGTGGTCGGAAAGTCCGACCGATCACGGCGTGTGGAACCATACGGATCGCATCCCGGATTCGGAGTTATGGCGCACGCACGAACGGCGCAAAGAGCGGCTGATTTTCTTTGTTCGTCAGCGTCTGCGCGCCCGGCTTGCCCGGCAAGGCGCTGTGGCGCTGGATATTCATCGCGTGGATGAGATTCTGGATTCCCGGTCGCTGCTGATCGGTTTTGCCCGGAGGTTCGCCACCTATAAGCGGGCCACCCTGCTGATGCGCAATCCGGAACGCCTGTTGCGCCTTTTGAATCATCCCGAGCAACCGGTCCAGTTCATTTTTGCCGGCAAGGCGCACCCGCGCGACGACGGCGGCAAACGCTTCATTCAGGAGATCGTGCGATTCTGCCATCGCGATGAGGCGCGAACGCGCATGGTTTTTCTGGAGGATTACGACATCAATATCGCCCGGCACATGACCCAGGGCGTGGACGTATGGCTCAATACGCCGCGCCGCCCCATGGAGGCTTCCGGTACCAGCGGCATGAAAGCCGCCATCAATGGCGTGCTGAACCTGAGTGTTCTGGACGGCTGGTGGTGCGAAGGGTACAACGAGGAAAACGGATGGGCCATTGGAAACGGCGATTCCTATCCCAATGATGAATACCAGGATGAAATGGAAAGCCGCAAACTTTTCGATCTGCTGGAAAAAGAGATCATCCCGGCCTATTACAACCGGGGGATCGATCATCTGCCGCGCCAGTGGATCAAACGGATGAAGAATTCCATTCGCAGCATCTGTCCGGTCTTCAATACCAATCGAATGGTTCAGCAGTATACCGAGAAATTTTACCTGCCCGCCGATCAACTCTTCGGACATCTGGTGGCAGGGCGGGCCGCCGCCGCCACCGCCTTGTCGCAGTGGAAGCAGCGCCTGCGCCAGCAGTGGCGGCAGGTGCGGGTGCGCCGCGTGGAGGTTCAGAATCCAGGGGTGGTAAAAGCCGGCCAGAACGTGACGATTTTCGCCATCGTGGAGTTGGGAGATATTCCCTCCGAGCACACGCGGGTGGAAATTTACCACGGCGCGCTCGGCGCCGCCGGCGAAATTCAGGAACCCCGCACGCACGCCATGGTTCTGGGCACGGTTCTCGAAAGCGGCGTGTATCAATATGTCGGGGAAATCAACGCGATAAGCTGCGGTCAGCAGGGTTTTGCCGTGCGGGTTCTTCCCAACCATCCCGAGATCGACTTGCGCCTCGAGCCGGGGTGGATATGCTGGGGCTGAGAGTTTTCAGACGGATTCATGGGACATGGCTCGCATCTGTTTCATTCTCGTCGCCGGACTCGACGCGTCGTTGCCGCGGCGCGCCGGGGCGGCTCCGACGCTGGCTGATTTTCCTTGGCGGACGGTCCTGGGCCCCGTGACGCCGGCGGTTACCTGCGTGGTGCAGGCGACTCTGACCACGGGCGTCGCGCCGGAAAAACACGGAATCATCGCCAATGGGTTATATACTTACAATAATTTATCAATACATCAGTACCTGGATACCGCCTCTTATCCTGAATTTCGGCGGCAGATCAGCTTCTGGGAACAGGCCAACGCCCTGCTGGAGGCGCCGCGCCTCTGGCGCGGCCGCCCCGGCGGAACCGCATTGCTTTTCTGGCAACAGTCGATGCCCGACGCCGCGGATATCATCCTGACTCCCAAGCCCGATCATGCCCCCGGAGCAATCACGTCCGGCGTCTGCTGGAGCCGGCCGGCGGGGCTGTACCCTCATCTGGTTTCGCGCCTTGGTCCCTTTCCCCTGGAGCATTACTGGGGGCCGCGGGCGGGACTGCCCGCATCGCAATGGATCGTGCGGGCCGCCATGGATGTCTGGAAAAATCAACCCGTTGATTTGCAGTTGGTCTACGTGCCGCACCTGGATTACAACCTCCAGCGCCTTGGCCCGGATCACCCCGCCATCGCCGGGGATGTGGCGGCGGTCGATGCCTTGCTCGCGCCGCTGGTGCGCCAGGTGCGCGCCGACGGCGGTCGGGTGATTATCGCCGGCGACTACGCCATGCACGGCGTTTCGCGCGCGATTTTTCCCAATCTGGCGCTGCGCCGGGCGGGTTTGCTGGCGACTCGGCCGGATGAGAACGGCAAGTTGTTGATTGACTACCAGGACGGCGCCGCCGTGGCCATGGTGGACCATCAGGTGGCGCACGTGTACTGTGCGCCATCCGCGATCGATTCCGTAGCCGATGTTTTTAGAAAACTGCCCGGGGTGGCGCGGGTCGTGCGAAACGCGCAAGACAAACGGGAACTGGGCCTGGAGAATTCGCGTTGCGGATCGCTGGTGCTGCTATCCGCCGCCGAAGAGTGGTTCGCCCATGACTGGTGGCTCACGGATGAGGAAAAGCCCCTCTGGCAGTTTTCCGTCGATATTCATCGCAAACCCGGATACGATCCGCGCGAATTGTTTTTTGACCCGGTTCGCCGGTGTATCGCCCAGGATACGGCGCTGGTCAAAGGCTCGCATGGAGTGCCGGTGGCTGATCCCAACCGATGGCCGTTGCTCTTGAGCGATGTGCCGCTGCCGGAGGGAAACGCTTACCTGTCGGCCATACAATGCGCCCATTGGCTTTGCGGCTTGCCGGCGGTGGAGAGCGTGTGAACATTTCCCGGCCGGACCCCGGTCGGCCGGAACTCGCCCAAGGGAAGAATAAGTGCCTGTCCGAACAGGTTCTTATGTGAAATTCCGGACGCGGCGTGGTTGCCAATTCAACCGTGGCGTCGATAATGCAATCATCCGCGGCGACCTCGAAACGCCGGCGCCTTACCGTGACTCATGGACCAGAGGTTCAAGATCGTGAAGAAAATCGTGCTCGATCAATCAACCTGCGGTAATCTGGATGCTTCCATCGGTTTGGAATGGCTTTGTACCAACGGGCGGGGAGGATACGCTTGTGGAGCCGTGGCGGGGGTTAATACGCGCAAATATCACGGGTATCTGGTGGCGGCGGCGCGCCCGCCGCTGGATCGCTTTGTGCTTCTGGCGCGCGTGGAAGATCGAATCTGGATCGGACCGCGCAGTTACGCCCTGTCCACCAACGAATTTCCCGATGTGATGGATCCGCAAGGCTACCGGAACATGATTGGTTTCGAATTGCGGGCCGGACCGGTTTGGCGTTATTGCTGCGGCGACGCGCTGCTTGAAAAATCAATCGTTTTGGCGCATGGGCAGGAAGCCGTGGTGGTTCGCTACGAATTGGTACGGCCGCCAACCTCCGCCCAGGAGGTGCGTTTGCTTGTGCAACCCATGCTCGCCGGGCGGCATTTTCACGCCACCACAGGTTCCGGTAACCGACCGGACTGGCGACTGGATACGGAGTCCGGACGGTCCGATTCGCTGTTGCTGGCGGCGCCGCAGTGTCCGCTTCGCCTGTTTATCAGCCACAACGCGCAGCGCTTCAGCGATGGACAATGCTGGTGGTACAACTTTATTCTTCGCGAAGAAAAAAGCCGCGGCTATCCCGATCACGATGATCTATGGACCCCGGGCGCCCTGGAATTTACCCTTCGCACGGGGCGACCCGTTGGATTGATCGCCGCCACCCGGCCGGTTCCGTTCGTGGAACATGCGGGGCTGGTACTCAAGGCCCGGATGCGGGAAGAACAGTTGAGCGTGCGATTGGACGACGATTCTTTCGCCGCCGGTCTGGTCAACCGTTTGAGCGTCGCCGCCGATGATTTCCTTGTACAGCGTCTGGAAAAACCGGGGCATGAGAAATCGTCCGTGATTGCCGGCTATCCCTGGTTCGAGGACTGGGGCCGTGATACGTTTATCAGCCTGGCTGGTTTGACGCTGGTGACGCGGAACCATGCCGCGGCCCGAAGCATCCTGGTGTCATTCGCCGATCATATCCGCGATGGGCTGGTTCCCAACCGTTTTCCCGACGCCGCCGATGCGCCGGACTATAACACGGTGGATGCGTCGCTGTGGTTCATTCACGCGGCGTACCAATACTGGCGGTACTCCAATGACCTGGCGCTGCTGCGCGACTATCTCTATGCGCCGCTTGGCCGGATTATTGAGTGCTATCGCCAGGGCACGCTCTACGGAATTCGCATGGATGCCGACGGCCTGATTCGCGCCGGTGAACCGGGGGTTCAACTTACCTGGATGGACGCCAAGATCGGCGACCGGGTGGTTACGCCGCGTTATGGCAAGCCGGTGGAAGTCAACGCCCTGTGGTACAACGCCCTGCATATCATGGCGCTGGTGGCTGGCGCCGCTGGCGACAGCGCCCGGGCGGCGGATTTCCTCGGCTTGGCGCGGCTTGCGGGTCAAAGTTTCCTGGACAAGTTCTGGAACGCTGCCGGCAACTGTCTTTTCGACGTGATCGGCGATGATGGAGCGCCCGACGCCTCTCTGCGGCCCAATCAGCTCCTGGCGGCGAGTTTGCCCTTCTCTCCGCTGCCGCTGGATAAGACCCGCCAGGCGCTGGCGGTGGTGCGGGATAAGCTTCTTACGCCGCTGGGGTTGCGCACGCTGGCGCCGGATTCACCGGCTTACCAGGGTCGTTATGTGGGCGATCAAAACAGCCGCGACCGCGCCTACCACCAGGGAACCGTCTGGCCGTGGTTGTTGGGACCGTTCGTTACTGCTTTTGTAAGGGCTTATGGCGCAACTCCGGAAATACGCCGGCAGGCGTGGGAATTTCTCCAGCCCCTGGAAGGTCATCTGCTCCAGGCGGGGTTGGGGTCCATCAGCGAAATTGCTGATGGCGATGCGCCGCATCAACCCCGTGGCTGCATTGCACAGGCGTGGTCGGTGGCGGAAGTGCTCCGCTGCTGTTGGGAGGACGTACTCGGGCGCGCACCGGCCTGGCCGCACGAACGTTTGCGGGATGGTGCGGCGGATATACAAGCGGCCGCGGCGACGCCGGCCGCCGCGGAAACGGCTGCCGGAGCATGAGCCGTGG
This sequence comes from Planctomycetota bacterium, assembly GCA_021790475.1. Lineage (GTDB taxonomy): Bacteria > Planctomycetota > Phycisphaerae > WQYP01 > WQYP01 > JAKBMM01. Next base: position 10,134 of record JAJYDU010000057.1, read on the forward strand.
CATGGATTGAAGGAAACAGATGATCGAAGAGATATTCAAAGCCTACGACATTCGCGGCACGTATCCCGATCAACTTGACGAAGATATGGCGTGGAAAATAGGCCACGCCTCGGCCCAGTTTCTGCGAATGAATCTCAGCGGCCTGAATAAGGCCGACCGGCGCAAGAACATGCTCGTGGTCGGTCGCGACATGCGCCCCAGCAGCCCGGCGCTGTGCCAATCATTGATTGAGGGTATTCGCTCCACCGGCACGGGTTGCATTGACATCGGCATGATCGATACGCCGATGATCTATTTTGCCATCAATCACCTCGGCTGCTGTGGTGGTATTCAAACCACGGCATCGCACAATCCCGCCCACTACAACGGATTCAAAATAGGCGGCCTGGCCGCCCGGCCCATCGGCCAAACCACGGGTCTGCTGGAAATCAGGCATATATGCTCGAATCTGCGCCGCAACCCGCCGGCCCAGATCGGCCAGCTCGAACGAATGGACCTGCTGGCTCCGTACCGGGCGCACGTACTGAAATTCTTCAAGCCGGCCCGCCCCCTGAAGGTTGTGGTGGACGCCGGCAACGGCATGGCAGGAAAATTCATTCCGGAAATATTTATGGAGCGGCCTCCGCTCACCATCATTCCGTTGAACTTCCAGATCACCGGCTCCTTCCAGCACGAACCGAATCCGCTGGTGGATGCCAATCTGCGGCAATTGCAGGAAGCGGTCCTTTCCAACGCCGCCGATCTGGGCGTGTGTTTTGACGGCGACGCCGATCGCTGTGTTTTCGTCGACGAACAAGCCCGCGTGCTCCGTTGCGACATCATCACGGCTCTGTTGGCCCGCGATTTTCTACGCCGCAATCCGCACAGCGTCATCGTTTACGACTTGCGCTCCAGCCGCGTGGTCCGGGAGGAAATCGAGAACGCCGGAGGCGTACCGCGCCGCGAACGCGTCGGCCACGCCTTCATGAAAAAGGCCCTCGCCGACAGCAAGGGTGTTTTCGGAGGGGAACTTTCCGGTCACTTTTATTTCCGTGATAACTTTAACTGCGACAGTGGCGCCATCGCCTTCGCCTGTGTCGTATCCGTGCTTTCCAATTACGATGTTCCGGTCAGCCAGGCGCTCAAACCGCTCCTGCGCTGGCATAGCGGCGGCGAAATCAATTTTGAAGTGGCCGACAAGGATGGCGCCGTCGCCCGGCTGGCCGAGCGCTACAAGGATGCCGCTATCGATTACCTCGACGGTATCACCGTCGAATACGATACCTGGTGGTTTAACGTCCGCAAGAGCAATACGGAGCCTCTGTTGCGGCTGAATCTCGAAGCGAACACCGTCGAAATGCTCAAGAAAAAACTCGAGGAGGTCGGCCGGCAGATCGGGACGCCGGTTTCGCATTGACGGGGCAACCATCGGTTGATAGCCCCGTAGCGAAAACCTGGGCGGGCATATCTGCTGGCACGGTGGGTCATAGGTCGATCTCGCCCATCATCGGCTCTGCATTTTTTTCCCCGTGAACGGGCACGCATTCCGAAGCCGGGCCAATAGCTCCCGGGAATTTTTTCCCGCGGCGCGGGCGGTCCAACGGCGGGAACAAGAGTCGATGATATCGGCCGCGAGGCGCAGGCTATCGGCGGGCAGAAGTTCAGGCACGCGGGCGGCCCATTCCAGAACCACCAGAGCGTTCTGATCGAGCAGTTCATCGAAACCGACGGCGGCGAAATCGGCGGCGCCGTGCACCCGGTAGGCATCGAGATGGTAGAGAGTTTTGCCCGCCGGCCTGGCTGGATCGGCGGGATAAATATTCAAAAGAACATACGTAGGACTGCAGACCAGCGAAAGATCCGCCACCCCGGCCCCCTGTGCGATTCCCCGTACCAATTGCGTTTTGCCCGCGCCCAAATCGCCATCCAGGCCGATCGCCTGGCCGGTTCGGGCCAACTCGCCGATCCATCGGCCAAGGGTGATGGTTTCATCCACCGAATGGGTGATCCAGAGCATGGCTGATTCCAACTGATTTATGCGCCGGTGCGATACTCCCAGCCGGTTTGCGGCCAGGGCAGGGTTGTACCGTCTTCATTCCGCAGCGTGATTTCCCGCCCGTCGGTAACTTGTCCAATAACCGTAATTCGATCATCGCCCGGAAGTTGTAATATTCGATGCGCGTGCGCCTCATCCAGGGCAAAGAGCAACTCGTAATCTTCGCCGTCACAAAAGGCATGGAACCAATCCGGTCGGCCATCCTGGGCGGAAAGCGTCCGAGCGTCTTGATGAATGGGAAGGGCCTGGCGATAGACGACCGCGCCGACACCGGAGGCTTGCGCCAGGCGCGGCAAATCAATCGCCAGAGAGTCGGAAATATCCATCATCGCATGGATGTCCACAACAGCGGCAAGCCTCTGAGCCAGATCGATTCGCGGGGTGAAAGTGAGATGCCGGCCCAGCAGGCTTCCGCCCAGGTTGCCGGTCACGCATAACGCATCGCCGGGACGGGCCTGATTTCTCCGCAGCAACGGTCCCGTGGCCGCTCCCAGGGCCGCCACGCTGATGGCCAGGCGCTGATCCCAGATGGCGGTATCGCCTCCCACCACCGGAGTGTTGAACGCCGCCGCCGCTGCCTGGCCGCCGATAAAAAGTTCCCGCGCCATTCCCTCCTCAATATGATGCGGCAAGGCAACGGCCAGAAGAACTGCCGCCGGCCGGCAGGCCATCGCGGCGCAATCGGAAAGACAGCGGTTAACCGCTTTTCGCCCCGCCTGTGCAGGCGTGTGGCGTCTTAGGTCAAAGTGTACGCCGTCGAGGGACTGGTCTATTTTCAACAACGCCAGAACGAGGGACTCTCCGGCCCGCACGGGCAATTCGACCGCGGCCATATCGTCTCCGATACCGATGCGCACCGACGATGACGGAGGCGTCTTTTCCGCGAGCCAGGCGATGAAATCATTCTCACGCATCGACGACATTATATACCGGATAAAATCGGCCGGCGCGAAGCCGTTCCCGCCGCGGCGGACCGTGTAATCGAAGACGTTTTTATTTTGTTTCCGGAATGTCTTCCGCGAGTTTGCGCAGCACGGTAATGCCCTGTTCAATTTTCGCGTCGCTGGTGGCGTAACTGAGGCGAAAATGGGTGTTGCGCCGGCTGAATACGTCGCCGGGAATCAGCAGCACGTTGTTGGCAAGAGCCTGGCTGACAAATTCAGCGGCCGTGCGACGGCCCGGAACTTTGGGAAATACGTAAAACGCGCCGGCGGGCTCGTTGATCTCAAAATGGTCCCGTAAACCGAGGACAATTTTGTCGCGCTTGCGCCGGTAAGCGTCGATCTGCGCGGTCATGTCCACGGTATGCCCGTGGATCAGTTCCAAAGCGGCGTACTGCGCCGGCGACGGCGCGCATACAAACGTGTATTGCTGCAGCTTGGTCATCTGTTCGATGATGGGTTGCGGCCCGGCGGCGTAGCCCAGCCGCCAGCCGGTCATGGCGTATGTTTTGGAGTAACCCTTAAGCAGGATGCACTGTTCCGGCAGAAAAGAGGCGATGCTTTCGTGTTTCCGGTAGCAAAATCCATCGTAGATTTCATCGCTGAGCACCAGCAGGTTGCGCCGCCGGGCGATGTCCGCCGCCGCCCGCAGTTCCGCCGTCGTAAACGCGATGCCGGTCGGATTGTTCGGCGAACAGATGATCAGCATTTTCGTTCGCGGAGTGATGGCCGCTTCAATCCGCTCCGGGTGCAGCCGGAAATCAGGATAGCTGTCCACGGGCGCCGGCACGGCGCCAATCAGCCGCGGCAAATGCCTGTACATCACGAAATACGGGTCGAGAAACAACGCCTCGTCGCCGGGATTAAGCACGGCGAACATCGCCAGCATGATGCCGCCGGACGTGCCGGAAAGTATCAATACGCCCGGATCGCGCCATCCGGTGGAATCCACCACCTGCCGGCGAATCGGTTCGATTAACTCGGCGATGCCCTGCGTGGGGGTGTAGTGGTTTTTACCGTCGCGGATGGCGGCAATAGCTCGTTCTTTAATTGGTTCAGGGACGTCAAAATCCGGCTGGCCGATGGAAAAATTGATCGGATCCTTGAGATTGGCCGCCAGGTCAAATACTTTTCGGATTCCGGAGGCGTCGATGTCCAAAGCTCGCCGGGCGATCATGCCGGCGGGGTCCAATCGCTCCATCCCGCCGGCTGACGGAACGGCGGTGGGATTCATCGCAGAGTCTTTTTTTTTACCGGAGTGGTTTTTCATCTACGTTCCCTTTTACATTGGAGAATTGTAACCGGTTGCCGATTCGCCACCAATGCCTGGCTTCCCTGACTCGCGGGTCGGGAGACCTTCGGTTAGACTTTTTCCCATGATTGCGGATCAGAGCCTGAGCCTGACGTATAAACAAGCCGGTGTGGACATCGACGCCGGAGATCAAATGGTCGAGCAGATCCAGCATCTATGCGCCCGTACCCATAGTACGCGCGTGCTGGGCAAATATGGCGCTTTCGCCGGCCTGTTCCGCCTGGATTACAATGAAAAACTCTTCGCCCGCAACTACCGGGAACCGGTGCTGATCGCCTGCACCGACGGCGTGGGAACGAAAATCAAAATTGCCGCTCAGCTTCGGAAATATGACACCATTGGCATCGACCTGGTGGCGATGAACGTCAACGATCTGATCGTGCAGGGCGGCGAACCGCTGTTTTTCCTGGATTATCTGGCGGTACACAAACTCGCTCCGGCCATTGCCACACAAATGGTCAAGGGAATTTCCGACGGTTGCCTGGAAGCCGGCGCAGCGCTGCTCGGTGGAGAAACCGCGGAAATGCCCGCGGTTTACGCCCCCGGTGAATTTGATATGGCCGGCTTTGCCGTGGGTGTGGTGGAACGTAACAAAATTCTCGATGGTTCCACCGTCCAGATCGGTGATAGCGTCATCGGTCTGGCCGGCAGCGGACTCCATTCCAACGGCTACGCGCTGGTACGCCGTATTTGCTTTGATAAGCTGGGGTTGGCCCCCGACGCGTTTGTGCCGGAACTCAACTGTGCGCTGGGCGAAGAGCTTTTGCGCCCGACGCGGATTTATGTTAAATCCATACTTGGTTTGTTGCGGCGCTATAATAAGATCCAACGCGTGGTCAAGGCGATGAGCCATATCACCGGTGGGGGATTGCCGGGCAATTTGCCCCGTGTACTGCCCGCCGGCCTGGCCATCAAACTCAAACGCGATTCCTGGCCCGTCCCGCCGATCTTTCCTTTCCTTCAGAAGAATGGCCCGGTCGACAGCGACGAAATGTTCAATGTGTTCAACATGGGTATTGGATACGTGGTGATCGTGCGGCCGAAATTTGCCCGTGCCATTATGGTCCACCTGCGAACCCTGGGCGAAAAGCCGTATTTTTTGGGAAAGGTCAAAAAAGCCGTAGGTTCAACGCAGTTGGAATGGAGTTGATAGCGATTTCTCCCGGCTCGTGTTCATCCGACCGGGCGATTGGCGATTGTGGTTCTTACTTCTTTTCCGCAGGAATTTTCGCCCAGTCCTCCAGAAATTTCTTCAATCCGCTGTCGGTCAGCGGGTGCTTGAGCATTTTTTCAATCACTTCAAACGGCACGGTGGCGACATCCGCGCCGATCATCGCCGCCGCCACCAGGTGCAGCGGACTGCGAATGCTGGCGGCGAGAATCTGCGTTTTGAAACCATAATTGTTATAGATGGTTCTGATTTGGCGAATCAGTTCCATGCCGTCCTGGCCGATGTCATCCAGCCGGCCCAGAAAAGGCGAAACGTAAGTCGCTCCCGCTTTGGCCACAATCAGCGCTTGCAGCGGCTGGAAGCACAGCGTCATGTTCACTTTTACGCCGCGGGCCGCAAGCTGCCTGCACGCCTTGACCCCTTCCGGAATCGTCGGCAGTTTGATGGTGATGTTCTCGGCAATTTTTACAAGCGGTTCGGCCTCCTGGAGCATACCGGCCATGTCCGTGCTGACCACTTCGGCGCTGACCGGTCCTTTGACGATCCGGCAGATTTCCCGAAGACGCGTATGAAAATCGGCGCCTTTTTCCCGGGCGATCAGGGAAGGATTGGTGGTTACGCCATCGAGCACGCCCAGGTTGGCGGCTTTCTTAATCTCCTCCAGATTGCCGGTATCAATGAATATCTTCATAACACGCTGTCCTCGCCTTAATGAAAAAACATCGGGACCGCTTCCCGCTGCGCGTTTGATTATATACCCCGTAAGCCGGATACGCCGAAAAGTTGAAGGGCGTGGCCATATTTTTTGGCAAAGCTGGTCCCCGTTGGGCCGACGACTTTACTTAGGATCGCGGCTGTCCCCAGTCCCGGGAGCCATTCTCGTATAACACCGCCTGATTGAATTGGGGATGGCCTGTTTGCGTCGGTGTGGCAATTTTTCCGGGCAGAAGCCGAATTTCGCCAATCAGGGCTTAAACCGAACGCCGCCGCGCAATCGCCAAGCAGTAATAGCGGCTGGGGCAGCCG
>JAJYDU010000201.1 GCA_021790475.1 Planctomycetota bacterium
CCGGTGCACTACAAACAGCGCGCCTATGGCCGCACCAATATTTCCCGCTTTCGCCATGGCCTGCTGCTGCTGCGAATGTGCCTTTTCGCCGCCCGCAAGCTGACATTTATATGATGATCGTTCATACCTACAGCCAAACCCAGCCGCCGAACCGTCAAGAGGGCGGGCGCCGCGCTTGAAATTGCGGCGCGTAAGCGTATAGTGAAAACACTTTGGTACGCGAAGGAGATTTTCCATGCCTCATGTTTGCCATTACACCGGTCGCAAAACGCGCCTGGGGCGGCAATGCACCTACCGCGGCAAGGCCAAATACCTCGGTGGCGTGGGCGTTAAGATTACCGGCCGGTCCGCTCGAAAATTCAAACCAAATTTACAGAAGGTGCGGAGTTTCATCGACGGCAAACCGGTACGGGTATGGGCTTCCGCCAAGGCTATCAAAACCGGCTTGGTCCGCAAGCGGTTGGCGCGGCGGTATGTATATCGACCGGCGGAACCGAAAGCGGCATCGTAAACCGATTCGGAAGATTTTCGCATAATAAAAACGAGGTTCCAGCGGGCCTCTTTTTTTTTAGCGCAAGGAGATGCCACACTATGCCCCAGACCTTAAGCGAACAGCAGGTTTTGCACGTGGCGCGTCTCTCCCGGCTTAAACTCTCTTCCGCCGACGTTGCGCGGTATGCACGGCAATTGTCATCCATTCTGGATTACGTGGCCCAGCTTCAACAGGTGCGCGTGGAGGGACTGGAGGCGATGTCGCATCCTCTGCCGTTGCACAGTGTGCTGCGCGAGGATCGGGTTGAACCGGCGCTGCCGGTGGAACAGGTATTGGCCAACGCTCCCGGCCGGGAAGGGCCGTTTTTTACCGTACCCAAAGTACTGGACACGGCCCTGGACGGAGCTTAAGGATTGGAGAGATCCGGCGATGCGGATCACGGCGCGCAGACTTTTGCCTCTTTGAATGCGACAATAATATCCGATGTGTGCCGGTCGCGAATGGATCGGCCGGCAACGGTATGTATGCGTCCTTTGTTCACAAGGCGAGGTCTTTATGCGATGGTCGCACAGGTTAACGGCTGGCGTGGCAATGGCAGTCCTGCTCTCTCTCGGAGGATGCGAAGGATACAATCCGCTGGCGTATCCGCAGGCGGTGTATCGGTCAGACCTGACGTCCGAACCGATTCCGGTTTCCCCGCGCGCCGCGGGCGTATCCCCGGGTGAAATTTCCGAACAGGCGCCGCCGCCGTCCTTTGTCCGGGCGCCGGGGACCTACAAGTTCACCATTCCACCGACGGTGAGCAGTTTCAAGAAATCCAATGATCAACTGCGGCAATATCTGCTTTATTACGGCGTACCCGCGGCAACGCAAAAACCATTTCTGATCATCACCGTTGCGCCCACCGTGGCGCCCGTGGCGAAGAAGGATCCCAATTTTCGGATTCTCTCCACTCGGACCTTCCTGCTTAACGGCCTGCCCACCCGGGAATGGAGTGGCTATACGGCGCAAAACTATCCGTTTACGGAATTGATGGTTTCCCACCGGGCCGGTGGTGATAAGCTTGACGCTCTGGCCATCGCCTCCGGCAAGCGGGTTCGGCGGGTGGCGCTGGCCATTCTCAAAAGTATCCGCTGGAAATCCGGCCGCGGCGTACCGGCGGCCAGATAGAAGATTCAGGCGCTGCCTCAAAATGTATCGCGGCGCACGAGTATATGATGAGACAGAGCCTGACATGACCATACTCAATGAATTGTCCGCCGTGGAATTGCGCGATCGCATAACCGGCGGCGAAATAAAATCGGTGGACGCCGCGGAAGCGGTATTCCAGGCGATTGCGGCATGGGACCCGTTTCTGCACGCCTACAACAGCACGTTCCGGGAATCCACGCTGCGGGGGGCCGAAAAGATCGATCGCGACCGGGCGGCGGGCAAAAAGCCCGGTCTTCTAAGCGGGGTGCCCATAGCGATAAAAGATAATATCTGCACTACTTTCGGCACAACGACGTGCTCGTCAAAAATGCTCGCCGATTTTCGCAGTCCGTACAATGCCTCGGTAGTGGAAAAACTCCAGAACGCGGGCGCTTTGATTGTAGGCAAGACCAACCTCGATGAATTCGCCATGGGCAGTTCAACTGAAAATTCCGCCTTCGGTCCGACGCATAATCCCTGGAATACGCGGCGCGTTCCGGGTGGTTCTTCCGGTGGATCGGCGGCGGCCACGGCCGCCGGCTTGTGTTCGGCCGCTCTGGGATCGGATACCGGCGGATCGATCCGCCAGCCGGCCTCGCTCTGCGGTATCGTGGGCCTCAAACCAACCTACGGCCTGGTGTCGCGGTACGGACTGGTAGCGTTCGCCAGTTCTCTGGACCAGATCGGACCACTGGCACGCACGGTGGCTGACGCGGCGCTGCTGCTGCAAGTTATCGCCGGCCATGATCCGCGCGACAGCACCAGTTGGCCCGAACCGCCGGACGATTATCTGGGCGAATTGGAAAAACCACTCGCAGAGGTGCGACTCGGTCTGCCGGAAGAATTTACCGGTGAAGGCGTAGATGCCGAGGTGGCAACGACGGTGCGGACGGCGGTGGAGTTTTACCGCGCCCAGGGGGCGAAAATTGTACCGGTGCGGTTACCGCACACACGCTATGGCATTGCGGCGTATTACGTGATCGCGCCGGCGGAGGCCGCGAGCAATCTGGCCCGTTACGACGGCGTTCATTACGGCCATCGTGTAGCGCATCCGGAGGATTTATATGATTTGTATGCCGCCAGTCGAGCGGAGGGATTCGGGCCGGAAGTGCAGCGGCGCATTATGCTGGGAACTTACGCATTGTCGGCGGGTTATTACGACGCTTATTATCTGCGTGCGCTAAAAGTGCGGCAACTCATCAAACACGATTTTGACGAAGCCTTCCAACAGTGCGATTTTATCGCCTGCCCCACTTCACCCACGGTGGCGTTCGAGCTGGGAGCCAGGAGCGGCGATCCGCTGCGCATGTACCTGTGCGACGTGTTTACGGTCACCTGTAACATCGCCGGCATTCCCGGTATGAACATTCCGTGTGGATTTTCTTCCGACGGCCTGCCTATCGGTTTGCAACTGCTGGGCCCGACTTTCAGCGAACGGCGCATGTTGCGCCTGGCGCGGCAATACGAAAAGAATCACGATTGGCACAGACGCCGGCCACAACCGCCGGCCTCCGAGTCGCGGAATAAGAGCCTGTCCAGTTAGGCTCTAATCCTACAACGCTAGTTTCCCCCGGCAGGATTTCTGGCAAGACCACGGCGAAAACGCAAGGGGACGCGGCTTGCAAGGGTTTGGCCTGGTGTACAAGAATCCAAAATGTAAGCGGCATG
>JAJYDU010000202.1 GCA_021790475.1 Planctomycetota bacterium
CACCGGCGGCGCACCTGCTTTCCAACGGCCGATACCATCTGCTGCTCACGGCGGCGGGCGGATCGCGCTCCGTCTGCGACGGCTTGGCTCTCACGCGTTGGCGGTCAGATTTCACGCGGGATTGCTGGGGATTATTCTGCTATATCCGCGATGTGGAGGCGGGGCGTTACTGGTCCAACACGCACCAGCCGGTGCGGCGCCGCGGCCATACGTATGCGGCGACGTTTTCCGAGGGCAAGGCCGAATTTCGCCGCCGGGATGGCGTGATCGATACGCTCACCCAGGTGGTCGTATCGCCGGAAAAAGATATCGAACTGCGCCGCGTCCTGCTCACGAACCGTTCCCGCTCCAGTCGTCGCCTCGAGATTACTTCTTATGCCGAAGTGGTGCTGGCCCCCCCCGCCGCCGATGCGACCCATCCAGCGTTCAGCAATCTTTTTGTCCAAACCGAATCCGTAGCGGATTACCCGGCTCTCCTGGTTTGGCGGCGCGGGCGGTCGAAAGAAGAATCGCCCCCCTGGCTGCTGCACCTTGTAGCGGTGCACGGCTCTTCGCAAGCGGCGTGCTCCTGGGAAACCGACCGGGGAATCTTCCTTGGGCGCGGTCGTAGTCCAGGACGGCCACTCGCCATGGATCGCCATGGGCCTCTTTCCAACTCGCTCGGAGCAGTGCTGGATCCGATCGTGGCGATACGCCGCGATTTCGTGATCGAACCGGAGCAGACCGTGGTGGTCGACGTGCTTCTGGGAATGGCTCCATCACGGCAGGAGGCGCTGGGGCTTATCGAACAGTATCACGATCGACGATTTACCGATCGGATGCTGGATCTGGCCTGGTCGCACCAGCAAGTGCTTCTGCGCCAACTCAATGTCAGCGATGCCGAAGCCCAACTCTTCGGCCGGCTGGCCGGACCGCTATTCTATCCCGGAGCGCGACATCGCGGGCCGGCCCGGATGATCCTGCAAAACCGGCGAGGCCAGTCCGGCCTGTGGGGATTCGGCATTTCCGGTGATCTGCCGATCATGCTCCTGCGACTCTCCGATGCGGCGTCTGTGTCCCTGGTCCGACAGATCATTCAAGCCCACGCCTACTGGCGACTCAAGGGTGTCCCTGTAGACCTGGTGCTCTGGCCGGAGGATACCTCGACTTATCGGCAGTCGCTGCAAGATCAGTTGGCGGCGCTGATTGCCGCCAGCCCGGAGGCGAAACTGCTGGATCGACCGGGCGGAATATTCCTTCGCCGTCCGGATCAGCTTTCCGAGGAAGATCGGGCGTTGCTGCTCTCCGCCGCCGCCATCGTGCTTTCCGATGAAGCCGGTTCGCTGGCCGGGCAACTGGCCACCGCCGATCACGCCGCTGAAAATATAGTTCCCCACCTGATACCGGTAGCCCAGCCCCGCGACGAAAAACCGCCGCGTGTACAAACAGCACGGGCGGATTTGCGGTTCTTTAATTCCCTTGGTGGGCTGACGGGAGACGCTCGTGAATACGTGATGAGCGTAACCGCCGAACGCCTGGCCCCGGCGCCCTGGTGCAACGTCATCGCCAATGAGCATTTTGGCACCGTGGTCAGCGAAAGCGGTGGGATGTATACGTGGGCCGTCAATGCCCACGAATATCGCCTCACGCCGTGGTGCAACGACGCCGTGAGCGACGCTTCCGGCGAGGCCATTTATATTCGCGATGACCAAACCGGCTATTTCTGGTCGCCGACGCCCTTGCCGGCCGCCGGGAAAATGCCCTGCCTGGTTCGCCACGGCTTCGGTTACAGCGTGTTTGAACGCACCGAACAGCAGATACGATCGGAGTTATGGGTATACGTCGCCATTGATGCGCCGGTGAAATTCTGTGTTCTCAAGCTTACCAACCAGTCCGATCACCCGCGCCGCATCTCGGTGACGGGATACTGGGAATGGGTGCTGGGGGAGCGTCGCGGGCAAAACGTGATGCACGTCGTGACCGAAATGGACGAAAAAACCGGCGCCATTCTGGCACGCAACACCTGGAACGCCGAGTTCGACTCCATGGTGGCATTCGCCGAGATCAGCGAAAGCCGCCGCTCGGTCACTGGCGATCGTACCGAATTTCTCGGCCGTAACGGTTCACTGGATTCGCCGGCGGCGATGGGCCGGCTGCGACTCTCCGGCGAGTTGGGACCCGTGCGGGATCCCTGTGCCGCCATGCAATGCTCCTGGGAACTCTCCCCCGGCGCTCAACAGGAGGTGGTTTTTATTCTCGGCGCCACGGCTGGTCGCAATCAGGCCCGGGCGTTGATCGAACGCTATCGCACGCCGGGTGCGGCGCGCCGGGCTTTGGAAGAGGTATGGAATTTCTGGAATCGCCTGTTGGGAACGATTTATCTCGAAACGCCCGATGCCGCGGCCAATGCTCTGGCCAACGGCTGGTTACCCTATCAGACGTTATCTTCCCGCATCTGGGCGCGCAGCGGATTTTACCAGTCGGGCGGCGCCTACGGTTTCCGCGATCAATTGCAGGACGCCATGGCCATCGCCCTGATCGATCCGTCCATCCTGCGAAACCACTTGCTGCGGGCGGCAAGTCGGCAATTTGTTGAAGGCGATGTGCAACATTGGTGGCATCCCCCCCAGGGACGCGGCGTTCGCAGCCGTTGCCGCGATGATTTCCTTTGGCTGCCGCTGGCAGTTTCCCATTATGTCCAACTTACCAACGACACGGGCGTGCTGGAGGAATCCCTGCCGTTTCTCCAGGGACGTCCCCTGAATCCGCAGGAAGAATCTTACTACGATCTTCCCCAACGCAGCGCCCAGAGCGCCTCGCTTTATGAGCATTGCGTGCGCGCCTTGAAATATGGGCTGAGCTTCGGCGCCCTGGGTCTGCCGTTGATCGGCAGCGGCGATTGGAACGATGGCATGAATCGTCTGGGCAGCCAGGGCAAGGGCCAAAGCGTATGGCTGGCTTTCTTTCTGCGTTTTGTGCTCCAACGCTTCGGGCCATTGGCCGAGCTTCGCCAGGATGCTCCAACCGTTGAGCTTTGCCGACGTGTCGCCGCCGAACTGGAACAGGCCGTGGAAATCCATGGATGGGATGGGCAATGGTACAAACGAGCCTTTTTTGATGATGGCGCGCCCCTGGGTTCGGCGCAAAGCGAACAGTGCCAAATCGACAGCCTGCCGCAAAGCTGGTCCGTGCTCAGCCAAACCGGAGATCCCGATCGTCAAAAAACGGCGCTGGCGTCGGTGGAACGGCGCCTGGTGCATTACCAAGACCGCCTGATTCAGCTTCTCGATCCGCCCTTTCATCATCCACCGAACGATCCCGGCTACATCGCCGGTTATGTGCCGGGG
>JAJYDU010000058.1 GCA_021790475.1 Planctomycetota bacterium
GAAATACATCGCGATGATGTTCATGGGCGCGGCGATCGCCCTGTTCGGTTTCCTGATTTTATTCTGGGCGTTCAAACTCGGCGGCGGGGTAACTTACACGTGGGCGGGGCTTCGCGCCGCGGCGCCGCACATGCCGCCCGTGCTGACCAAGACCGCATTCCTGATGATACTGGTCGGCTTCGGGATGAAAGTCGGGTTCGTTCCCATGCATACCTGGCTGCCCGACGCCCACAGCCAGGCGCCTTCTCCCGCGTGCGCGCTGCTTTCGGGCGTGAAAACAACCACCGCGCTCTATGTGATTCTGCGCCTGCTGCCGCTGCTCTCCGCGAGCCATATCGCGACGTGGTTGTTGACCATCGGCCTGATTTCGGTCGGCGCCGCGTCCTTTCTGCTGCTGCAAGTACGCGATTACAAACGTCTTTTCGCGTACTCCACCGTCGAACACATGGGAATCATCTGCACCGCCGCCGGATTCGGAACGGCCAGCGGCTATTATGGAGCGATAATGCAGATGCTCACGCATGGCGTGACCAAATCGTTCTGTTTCCTCGGGGCCGGTGCGGCCGTTCTAGCCGTAAATACCCGTCAGATCGCATCGGTGCGCGGGCTGATTCGCCTATCGCCCGCCGCGGGCACGGCGCTGCTTTTCGGCGGGCTGGCCATCGCCGGCGCTCCGCCATTTGCCGTATTCTTAAGCGAGTTTTCGATTCTCAAGGCCGGCCTGATGCAGGGACGATATCTGGCGAGTGCCCTCTTGGCGCTGTTCATTGGCATCGCGTTCTTCGGCATCCTGGGGGGCCTCAATCGGATGGTGTTCGGCCGGCCGATGGGAGATCCTCCGCCGCCGCGAACGCGTCTGCCGTTGACTTGTGTGTTGGCGCTGCTTCTGGGGGCCGTGCCGATCCTTGTGCTGGGGGTATATCAGCCCGCGCCGCTGCATGAGCTTCTAAATAAGGCCGCGGCCACGATACGATTTCAGACAAAGCCCGGCCCTTCGCGGAACGGACCGCGGCCGGCCACGCGGACCGCGGCCGGTTTGACCCGGCGGACGGGACGTCCGCGCACCTCCACAGGTAAAACGCCATGAACTCGAGTGATCTATCCCAACAGATGGCACAACGCTGGCATGACCAGGTGCGAATGCACACAGAGCCGCAACGGTCGTGCTGCGAAATGGAATGCCCCGCCGGGCTGCTCCCCGAAATCGCCCGCTGGCTTTTTGCCGAACTGGATTACAGTTTTGCGGGACTGATCGTCGAAGAAGACCCGGCGCAGTGGGCGTTGCGCTATGAATTTCACCGCGCGCGGGAAGACGCTCCGGTGCAAGTTCTCGTGCGCCGCGCTCTGGACGAGAAAACGTTCCCGAGCATCAGCGACTGCGTGCATGCGGCGGACTGGCATGAGCGCGAAGCGGAAGACATGTTTGGCCTCCTGTTTGAAGGCCATCCCCGACTGGGCGATTTTATCCTGCATGATGATGTGTGGCCGGAGGGTGTCGAACCCATGCGCCACCAATTCAACGCGCAAAGATCCGTGCCGGAACGTCGCCCCAATCCCCACTGGCGTCTGCGCCGCATTGTTCAGGCGCCGGGCGCGTTCGCCATGCCCATCGGTCCGGTCTTTTCCGGTCTGGCCGAGTCGGTTCATTTCCAGCTGGAAACCGTCGGCGAAGATGTCATCCGCTGCGTCCCGCGACTATTTTACAAATATCGTGGAATCGAAAAGATCGCCGAAGGCCGTTCCCCGGAAGATGTTCTGTTGCTGGCGGAACGATTTTGCGCCACGTCGGCGTTTGCGCATGCGCTGAGTTTCTCGCAGGCGATGGAAACCATCGGCGGCGTTGCGCCGCCGCCCCGGGCGCGCCGGCTGCGCGTGTTTCTCGCCGAACTGGAACGCTTGCGCCATCACGTCGCGGCGCTGGAGGGCATCTGTGAATCAACCGCGCTGACCGTGGCGGCCAGCCAGATGGCGCTCCTCCAGGAAGAGTTGCTGCGGCTGGGTGGCGCGTTAACGGGGCATCGTTACTTGTTCGGCTTGCTCACGCCAGGCGGGTTGCGGTGCGATCTGGAGGATGGCGCCTGCCGCCGGGCGATTGCCGCCACGCGGGACATTTTGCGGCGACTGCGGCAGCTGGAAAAGATGCTGCAATTTTCCAGCAGTTTCCTGGACCGTCTGGAAGAAGTCGGCGTGGTTGGCACAAAAGACGCACGCACGCACGGTCTGGTCGGCCCGGTCGCCCGCGCCTCCGGCGTGGTCCGCGATCTGCGCAAGGTGCTGCCCTATTGCGACTACGAGGCCTTTACATTCGAAACGCCGATGGAGAGCGAGGGAGACGGTTATGCCCGACTGCGTATTCTGTTTGCGGAGGCGGCGCAATCAGCATCCATCATGCAGCAAGCCGGCGCCGCGTTGTGTGCGGGTCCGGTGCATACGCCCTGCCCGTCGCGGCCGGGCGCGGCGCTGGGCTGGGTCGAAGCCCCGCGCGGCGCGGCGTTTTGCTGGCTGCGAATCAGCGAAGATGGCCAAGTGGCCCGTTATCGCCTCATGCCCCCCTCGTTCGCCAACTGGCACGGCCTCCATCTGGCCACGGAAAACTTTGCGTTCCAGGATTTTCCGATCATCCTGGCCACGTTTGATCTTTCGGTGGCCGAAAACGATCGCTGAAAACCAGACCGTCAACCAAGGAGCGTCATGCTCACCCGCGGAGGATGAAAATGTGGATGCCACCTGCCGGCCGGCAGGCGATTTCCGTTGGCGTTGTTTAGCGGGGCCGCCTGCGGCCCGCGTCCACCATTGCGGATATTGGCAACCGCCCGCTGCGGAATAGATACCTCGTGGCGGATGATTTTCGGAACAGGAGCGAAACATGAGCCAATGGGTTCGTATAGGAATCAAGACCCGGATCAAAACGACGCATTATCCCGCGCAGGCGGAAACGGCCCCGGGCGTCTCGCCCGGTTTGCCGCAGGGCGGAGCGTACGCCGCCGCCGATGTTTCGTCGCTGGTGAATCTCTGTCCGACGAAAGCAATCAGTCCGGGCCTGGTCAAGGATTCGCTCATCGTGGATTACCGCCGTTGCATCCACTGCTTTCGTTGTGTCCACGGCGCGACCACGCCGCTGCGCTGGGAAAAAGGCTGGCAATGGGCGGCGGGCGGCCAAAAATGCGACGGCGTCGCCTCCGGACCGGAAGGCAACCGCCTGGGCCGCGTGTTTGCACGTTCCGTACACATTATTGTCGTGGACGCGGGCGACTGCGGCGCCTGTTTGAATGAAGTCAAGCAACTCAACAACCCCTATTACAATATGCACCGTCTGGGATTTTTCCTCACGCCCACGCCGCGCCATGCGGATATTCTGCTCGTGGTCGGACCTCTCACCGAGCACATGCGGTTGCCGCTGCTGAAAACCTACGAGGCGATGCCGACACCCAAGCGCGTGATCGCCGTCGGCGCCTGCGCGCTCTCCGGCGGCGTATTCGGCCCGAGTTTCATATCGGGCGCCGGGGTGGGCCAGGCGCTTCCGGTGGATGTGCAAGTGCCCGGCCATCCGCCGCCGCCGCTGGCCATTTTGCATGGATTGCTGGTAGCGGTGGGCCGTCAGACGCCGGCGACGATCACTTCCGGCGCCCCCGTTTCTCTTGAGGCGACCACACGATGATTCACACCGGCGCCTGGTTAAGCGTGTTCTTCCTGATGTGCGGTGCGGGCATCGTGCTGGCGCCGCTGATTCCCCAGAGCGCCCATCCGCGCTGGCTTGCCGGTATTGGTTCGCTGGCCTCGCTTGTGTTGTTGGGGGCGAGCGGCAAAGTGTTGCTGGGCGGTGGCGCCTGGAGTATGCCGTTATGGACCGTGCCCGGCCTGACCACGCTCTCGTTGAATATGGATCGTCTTTCTGCGTTGTTTATTTTCGTCGCGGGACTGGTGTTTCTGCCCGTTTCGATCCACGCCTCCACCAGTCTGGAGAGTTACTTGAAACGCTACAGCCTCCGGGCTTTCTCGGTGTTGTATCTGGCGCTCCTGGCGGCCATCGTCCTGGTGCTTATCGCCGCCGATGTGTTTTCATTCATGCTGGCCTGGGAAGCGATGTCCATCCTCTGTTATCTCCTGGTCAACTACGAGCACGAGCGATCGGAGCATACGCGTTCGGGCTACCTGATGCTGGCGATAAGCGAGGCGGGCGCGCTGGCGGCGGCAATGGGATTTCTGATCCTGGCGGTTGCGGCGGGTTCGCTGGAATTTCCCGCGCTCCGATCCGCCGCCGCGGGATTGGGCACGGGCGCGCGCTGGGCCGTGTTTCTGCTCACGTTCTTCGGTTTCGGGGTCAAGGCGGGACTTGTGCCCGTTAACTTCTGGTTGCCGCGCGCGTATAGCGTCTCGCCATCGGTGTTTGTGCCGTTATTGGCGGGTGTAACCTTGAACCTCGGTTTTTATGGCATCATCCGCGTGAACGTAGACCTGTTACCCATGACTCTGGTGGCGCCGGGACTGGTCGCGCTGGTCATCGGTACCATCTCCGCGCTGGTGGGAATTCTTTATGCCACCACGAACAACGACCTCAAGACGATGCTTGCCCACAGTTCCATCGAGAATGCGGGCATCATAACCGCCGGCTTGGGCGCGGGATTCGTTTTCACCGCCTGCCGGCAACCCGTGCTGGCGGGCATCGCTTTCATCGCGGCCCTTTATCACATCATCAACCACTCCGTGTACAAAGCGCTGCTGTTTCTGGGCGCGGGCACGGTGGACGAACGCACCGGAACGCGCGACCTGGACAAATTGGGCGGACTGATTCGCCTGATGCCGTGGACCGCCGCCGCGTTCCTGGTCGGCGCCCTGGCGATCTGTGCCCTGCCGCCGTTCAACGGCTTTGTAAGCGAGTGGCTCACGCTCCAGGCGCTGCTGCGCAGCGCCGAACTTTCCTCGCTCGCCGTGCGCATGGTCTTTGCCTTATGTGGAGCGGGACTGGCGCTCACGGCGGCTTTGGCGGTTACTTGCTTCGTCAAGGCGTTCGCGATGGGCTTCCTCGGAATGCCGCGTTCCGCGCCGGCCGGCAAGGCCGTCGAAACACGCCGGGGAACGCTCGTGTCGATGGGATTCCTGGCCATGCTTTGCCTGGCGCTGGGTGTCCTGCCGACCTACGTCATTCCCGTGTTGAGTCGCACGCTCGCACCCGGGACGGGCGTCGGTGCGGCCAACGCGCTCGTGCCGCCGTTTTTCGCGGGCAGTCCCGGTCACCAACAATTGCCCCGCGCGTTGGTAACGGGTTTTCATAAGATCGGCGCCCAGGTGGGAGAGAATATTTTGCCCGGACGCGGATTGGTGGTGCTGCATCGCGGCGGGACGGCCAATCCGGTGGTGTTCGCCATGTCCACGTTTTATATGGCGGCGGTGCTGGCGGGTATTGTCTTGATGACCTGGCTGATCGTGCGCCGGCTTACATGCCGGCGAACGGTGCGGGTGGGCGCGCCATGGGATGGCGGCGTGCACCGTCTGCGGCCCGATATGACTTATACCGCCACCGGTTTTTCCAATCCCGTGCGCGTGATTTTTGACGCCATATTTCGGCCCACAACGGTCGAGGACACGCGCCAGACGGTCGCGCAGCACTTCCGCACCGCCATCCGTCGCGAGAAAGAGCACGTTCATCTGGTGGACAGACTGGTTCTGCAACCCGTTAAATCCGCCGCGTTGCGGTTGGCACGCGGCCTGGCGGCCTTGCACCACGGGCGTATCAACATGTACATCGCCTACGGACTCCTCTCGCTGCTGCTCGTGCTGGCGCTGGGCTGGTTGTTGTAAGAGCGCGGGCGGGAAGATAATTCCAGCGAGCCGGGAATGCAAAACGCGGGAATGTTTCCGGAACTCCCGGGGCACAGGAACGCAGCGCCGCGATTTCCCGCCGCCACTCCGAAATAATTTCCACGCGCGGGCCAAGGTCCGCAGCTAAAATGTATTTTCATATCTCGTGTTATTACCACGATCGCACCGGCGCCGAATCATTCCATCGTCCCCTCCGCCGAATCTCTCCGGCGCCCCGTTTGCCGGCGCTGGACTCCATCGCTTGCCGTTTTTTTGCCCCGGCGCCATGATACGAATCGCACGGCGCCGGAGCTGCGGCGCCATGGCGGAAAGTTGGGGTGGCGACCCGGTTCCGATAGTTGCCTGTCCGCGTACGGGCACGCCCGGGCGGATCGGAAGCCGCCGCGGGATGGTTCGCATGGATTCATGTAACGATATGTCATTTAACGGCGTCGCAATGAACCTGGGCAATATCATGAAACTATCCGCCGCCCGGACGCGTTCCATCACGGCGGAAAACGTTTACGGCGAAAAAGGACGGGGCGGCATGGCCGAGATCACCGACACGCCGCCGCCCGAAGTCTTGCGCCTTGGCCAGCATTGGTATCCGCAGACCGCCGCCCGCGATCTGGGCCAAACCTGGAAGATTCGTCCGTGCCTTACCCTTCCCGGGCAATCCACCACAACGATCATGGATGTGGCCGGTCCCGGCGTGATTCAACATATCTGGTTCACGGTTGACGCCGCGCGGTACCGCGACCTGATTTTGCGCATGTACTGGGACGCGGAAGATACGCCCAGCGTCGAGGCGCCCATCGGCGATTTCTTCTGTAACGGCTGGAAAACGCGAACCAACGTGCTGGCCCTGCCGATCAACGTGAATCCGTCGGGCGGCTTCAACTGTTACTTTCCGATGCCGTTCCGTAAACATGCGAAGATGACGGTTGAAAACCGCGCCCCGAAGGAAGTGGGCGGCTTCTACTATGCCATCAACTACGCCCTGACCCCCATCGACCCGGACGACGCCTATTTTCACGCCCAGTTCCGCCGCACCAACCCGCTGGCGTACCGCGAGAACTACGTGCTTCTCGACGGCGTGCGCGGTCCGGGTCAGTACGTGGGCGCCTATATGGCGTGGCAGCAAAACTCACAAGGCTGGTGGGGAGAGGGCGAAATCAAGATATTTCTCGATGGCGACAAGGAATTCCCCACGATCTGCGGCACCGGCACGGAAGACTACTTCGGCGGGGCATGGGGCTTCGGAGAGACTTTTTCCGCCCCTTTTCTCGGATATCCGCTGGGCAACTGCGATGGCAGACCCGGCACGCGGCATGGACTTTATCGCTTCCACATTATGGATCCGATTCGCTTTGCCAGGGAGATTCAAGTTACCATGCAGGCGCTCGGCTGGCGGAGCGAAGGCCGTTATTTACCCCTGCAAGACGACATCGCCTCGGTGGCGTACTGGTACCAGGCGGAACCGCACGCCTCATTTGTAAAACTCGGCGATCGCGATGCGTTGGAAGTGATTTAGCGGTCTGTGGCGAAATCAGCGCCTTGGAAAAAAACTGTTTGGTTTGCGGCGGTCAACTATCAAAGAAAAGCTGCCGCCCGGAGCCTATCCGTACAGGCTCGAAGAACATGACGAAATCGGGTCCGAACGATGAAAACACGGGAAAGCGGGATGCCCGAAGATGCCCTGTGGAGCCAATTCTTCAACCCACCCGCCGTGCTGAGAAAACTGGGGCTGATATCCCGATGCGGCGATGCGGTGGACTTCGGCTGCGGCTACGGCACATTTTCCATCCCTGCGGGAAAAATTATTCGGGGCAATGTCCACGCCCTGGATATTGATCCGGCCATGGTGGCCGCAACCCAGGCCCGCGCCCAGGCGGCCGGGCTTGTCAACGTGCGGGCACAGATGCGCGATTTTATCGCCGACGGTACGGGCCTTCCCGCCGGCGGCGCTGATTACGCGATGCTCTTTAATATCCTGCACGCGGAGGAACCGCTGACGCTGCTGCGGGAAGCATGGCGCGTGCTGAGAGTCGGCGGGCGGCTGGGAATTATGCACTGGCGATACGATCCGACCACGCCGCGCGGCCCCAGCATGGCCATCCGGCCGAGACCCGAACAGTGCCGGTCCTGGGCGCAGCAGGTAAACTTTCGCCAGGACGGTCCGGAATTGATTGACCTGCCGCCATTTCATTACGGCCTGGTGTTTCGAAAATCTTGACGATTGACTTATCGCAAAAAAACCGATAACATACATAGTTTGCCCGGAACTGCGTCTTCGCAGGGTAATCCTGCACGTACTTCGGGCGGTTCACAAGATTGACAATCGTTGTTGGAGCTTCCATGCCCGCAAAGAAAAAAATGATAAAATCTTCCCGCGCCGCCAAAAAAGTTCAGGCTAAACGCCCGCCCCGGACGAATCGCGTGGAACTGGCTTCGGTGCGCAGAGCCGCATCACAGCCAAGGATGCCTCGTTCCAGGAACGCCGACTCGCGCCCCGCCAAAGAGACCGCAAAATCGAAAAAAAACGGCCAGGTTGAGCGCTCCCGGCTGACCAAGGCCGACCTTGAGCATTTTTACTCGCTGCTTCTGGAAAAGAGGCGGGAAATCCTCGGTGATGTGGGATCGATGGAAAGCGAAGCTTTCAAGAATCAGGACAATCACTCGACCAGTCCCATGCACATGGCGGACGTCGGAACCGATAATTTCGAGCAGGAATTCACCCTGGGCCTCATTGAAAGCGAACGCCAACTGCTGCGCGAAATACAGGAAGCCCTGGTTCGCATCGAAGAAGGCGCCTATGGAATTTGCGTGGCAACCGGAAAACCCATCGGCAAAGCCCGCCTGCAAGCTACGCCCTGGACCAAATACTGCATCGAATACGCCCGAATGCTTGAGCGGGGCATGGGGAGTAATGAATCGCGATCGGAGGGGGGCGAAGTTGAACCTGTGGAAGAAGAGGAATAATTACCCCGGCGGATGAAACGCGCCGGCTTAGCTCGCCTTTTGCCGATTTATAGAATCGGAAAACTCGAAGATAGCGATAACCACGTTTGATCCCCAGGCGGCCGGATGTAAGGAAAAGCGACGTGCCATATTGGGAAGGAAATATGGCGCGGAGCATTTGCCACTGTTCGTAAAACAAGTCAGAGCGTACAATTTAAGTGATGAACGATCAACGAAAGCTGGATCATGCCATGCCGGCCGGGGACAACCAACATCATCTGAGTGTTTCCACCGCCACTGGTAACGCGGTCGCTCCAGGTCTTACGCTTGCGGACGAAGGTACTACCCGGGATATTGAACCGGCCGCCACTTCTCTTTCGGCATGGGCGCTGTTTATAGCGGTGGCGGGCACGGGACTTCTCGCCGATCTCTGGAGCAAGTACGCCGTGTTCGTCTGGCTGGGTTATGGAAGGGGGGCCAAAACCGTGATCCTGATACCCAACGTGCTGGCTCTCAAGACGACTCTCAACGGCGGCGCGGTTTTTGGAATAGGCCAGGGACTAGCGCTGGTATTTATTCTTGTAAGCCTGGTTGCAGTGGGATTTGTCGTTTATGTATTCATGAGCAGCTCCCGGAGGCAATGGGTCATGCACATTGCCTTGGGACTGATATTGGCCGGTGCGATGGGCAATCTCTATGATCGTATTTTCAATCACGGCAATGTCCGTGACTTCCTTATGTTTCTTCACTATTGGCCGTGGATATTCAATCTTGCCGATGCGATGCTCTGTATCGGAGTGCCGCTTCTGATATTGTGCTGGGGATTTCAGAAACCGCGGCCGAGACGGTCCTGTTGAAAAACAAATGCGGCCGCACCGCCGGAACTGGAACCGCGCATGTCTCATAACCATCTTGAAAAACTCCGCGAACTGATTCGCGGAAAAACCGCCAGGATTGGTGTCATCGGCTTGGGTTACGTAGGTCTGCCGTTGGTACGGGCATTCTGCGCCGGCGGTCTGCGGACCATGGGATTCGACGTGGACGAATCCAAAATCCACCGGCTTGGCGCAGGCCGCAGCTACATACACCATATTCCCTCCGCCGTAATCGCCGGTCTGATCCGACATGGCGTGTTTATTCCCACCGCCGATTTTTCGCTTTTGCCGCGCTGCGACGCCCTGATTATCTGCGTACCCACACCCCTTACCATCAACCGCGAACCCGACATGCGGTATGTAGCCGGCACCGCCGAGGTGATTGGCCGACGACTCCGGCCCGGACAACTGGTCGTCCTGGAATCGACCACTTATCCCGGCACCACGCGCGAAGTGGTGCTGCCGCGGCTCCAGGCCGGCGGACTTAAACCGGGACGGGATTTTCTACTGGCCTATTCACCGGAGCGAGAGGATCCCGGCCGGAAAGATTATCAAACCGCGGATATTCCCAAGGTAGTCGGCGGCTTTGACGAGCCGTCCCGTCAGGCCGCCTGCGCCCTCTACGCGCACGCCGTGAAAACCGTTGTTCCGGTGGCCAGTTGTGAGATCGCCGAAGCGAGCAAAATCCTCGAAAATTGCTACCGCTGCATCAATATTGCGATGATCAATGAAATGAAGATCATTCTCGATCGCATGGGAATTGACGTCTGGCAGGTGATCGCGGCGGCGAAAACCAAGCCCTTCGGCTTCCAGCCGTTTTATCCCGGGCCGGGATTGGGCGGACACTGCATTCCCATTGATCCCTATTATCTGAGCTGGAAAGCCCGCCAATACGACGTGACGGCGCGATTCATTGAACTGGCCGGCGAACTGAACACCGCCATGCCGTACTACGTGATTGGGAAAGTCGCTGAAGCGCTCAACGGGCGGGGACGTGCCATTCGCGGAGCGCGTCTGCTGGTGCTGGGAATGGCGTACAAAAAAGATGTCGACGACTTGCGCGAGTCGCCTTCGGTGGCGATCATTGAAGAGCTTCGCCGGCGCGGCGCGCGGGTGGATTACAATGATCCCTTCATTCCCTCCACGCATCCGCAGCGGCGGCATGACCTGCGGATGAAATCGGTCGTTCTTTCGCCACGGACGCTGGGACGTTATGACCTGGTTCTGATCGCCACGGATCACTCCGTGTACGACTGGAACCTGATTGTTCGTCATTCCCGCCTGCTTGTGGATACGCGCAATGCCACCGCCGGCATCCGTGCCGCAAAAGGGAAAATCATCCGTGCGTGAACTTTCCCCACGCACGGGCCGGAGGTCCACGGCTGAACGCCGTTCCGCCAAGCCCCTCCGGCGCCATTTATTCCGCAAATCATGGACGCGTCGGCCTTTTTGGCGAATGTCGCGTCAATACGAAATCCAGATTGAAGATAACGGATACCCGGTCGTTCGCCCGGATCAGACCGAAAAAAGCGGAGGGAGGGGTAATATGAAAACTACTCATGAGTATCGCGGTATGGGCCTGGACATGAAAATGCCCCTGTGCCTCCCGCCACACCAGCATACGGGTCGTGAGCGTACGGTTTTTACCGGCAATGGTTAGCTTTCCCAGGACGCTTAATTGAAGAATGGGCCGGCCGGTAGAGTGGCTCCACCGGATATTCGCTTTGATCAATTTTTCAAACACATATTGAATCATCGGATGCCGGCGGGCTTTCAAAGCGGCGTCCATGTCGTGGTTCATGCCCGGGCTGTTACCGCTTAACGAGAGCACGGGTATGGACAGGTTCCCAACGGGCGGTCCCGCAAGCGGCAAGGAAAGGCGGGGCGTGGAACGATCTTTCGCAACGGAGCGGGCGACGGTTGGACGCGGGTCGAATAGCGCCTGGAGTTTCGCCCTGGGGGTGGCGAGGATCACCGTGCCACGCACATAGGCGCCGCGGCTATACCATGAGCCGACGAAAGCCGCCGTGCCGTCCAATTCAACGTAACTATCGGGAGCAGGAGTAAAAACCAAAGGCAATCGAGGATCGCCGGCGGCGAGAGCTGGCGGCCCGGATGCCGGCGAGGGCAAAGAATGGGCATGCGCTCGGGCCAATGGAACGCACCAGGGCAAGATCAGAAAAGATATCAGCAATCGATTCATTTTCGCGGCCCGGATGCAGAAATCCGTCTCGTAAGCCGCCATGTCGCTTTTACGGTGATGACATTGCCGGAGCGGATGATTCCAAACATGGCTGTCGGAGGAGCAATGCCGAAATCGGTCATCTTCATCCGGACCACGGTGGACACACGCAGGCGACCATGCGGCCGGGGCAACACGCTTAATTCCAATTTCAACGGGCGCGTGACGCCGGCGACGGTAAGCCGACCGATGGCGGCAAAATGATACTCCGGGTCCCGCCGGGATGGTCTTGCCCGCAGAGTCGCCGAAGTCAAACGGTAGATGATGATGGGATGCCGCCGCTGCTTCAGGGAGTGATATACCGTACTGTCCATGCCGCCGCCTTCACTGCTTTTAAGGGAGGCGACGGGAATAGCCAGGTGGATGGATCGGATGGCCGCGGATGGACCTTTCCGCGCCGCGGCGGGCGGAGCGGCCCCCGTTCTGGATTTCGTGGGCAACACCAGTACGGCCCGGCCCTTGAGGGCGCTGGATTGGATCGACCAGGCATGGAGTGTTGAAGTGCCGTTGACAATCACTTGGCCGGCCCTGGCGCTGCTGATGTATGCGGCGCCGGCGGGGATGGCGGCGGGCGCGGCGACAGCCGTACCGGCGCGGCTGATTGCCAACAGCACCGCCAGCGCGGCCACCCTCCACCATTTATCGGGCCAAACTACCGGCGAAATTCGCAAAATATGGACCAGGCGGCGGCCCGGGCGCAGGGGCCGGTTGATTACCGCCGGCCAATGACCGGACCAGATCAATATATCAGAATACATGATTAATATCCTCCTTAAAAATCAAAGGACATTTCCATTAATACCCCGTTGAAACTTGGATTGCGGTACGCATCCACCGCATCAACGTCGCCGACGTTGGCGTTGAAATCATTATATTGCTGATACACGTATTCCAGCTTGGCCAGCAGGCTCTTGGTGAACCAGTAACCGCCGCCGATCTGGAAGCGATCCACCCAGCCGCTCGAGTCCACGCCGTTGACCGCGCCGGCGAAGGCATAGCTCAAGCGGCCGGCCAAATAGAGAGCGGGATTGATGTGATAGACCGCCGTCGCCGATCCGTAAAGCCACCGCTCGCCCCAGGTGGAGTCCTGCGTCCAGCCGACAAACGAATAAACTTCCCAGGGCCAGTGGTTCCAGGTCAGGTCCGTCTGATAGGCTTCGACGTCATAGCCGTTGAGGGGGGTGATCTGGCCAGGATCTCCGTCCCAGCCGCCACCGAAAACCGAACCGTAGACGCCTCCGCTGCGCAGCAGGTCCATGATTTGATTATGACCCTCGCCCGCGCCCGGATTCAACCCATCCACCGTCGAAAACCCATCCAGATCGACGTAATATACCGAGGCCGACCAGCGCAGATCAGGAAGCGGATAACCCCATATCTTGGAGAAGACGGCGGGGCGGCTTCCATAGTCCACATGCCCTTCGGTTGTTCCGCCGGTAACCCCGGCCAGCCAGTAAACGGGACCTTTAATGGCATAAACTTCAGCGCCAATTTCCTCCGTGCTCGAGTCTACCAGCGGATTGCCGATCAGCGGATTACGCTGCACGAATCCATTGTTGGAGCGATGAAAGTTTCCATCGCCGAAATCGACAATAAACGCGCCGGCTTTGACATTGATATAGTTAAAGACATTGTTCAGCGGTCCGCCGGCGAAGGGCGCGGGAAGCTGCTTAAACACCATATACCCCTGGTCGCCGTAGGTATGGTCGGGATCCGGGCGCGACGCCAGGAACAGATCAAAAAACACATCGAGTTTTCCAGGTATGGAGGCCAGGAAATCCAGATTACCGAATGGCGTCTGGAATCCGGGATCAAGACCGGGATACTGCCCCGCGGTAAGACCGTCCGGAGTACTGCCGGCAAAACCGCTGGCGTAGGCGCTATGCTGGGTCAACCACTGGAAACGCCCCACGGTATCCAGTCCCATGTACAAATGCATATTGTCGAATTGACCGATCTGCATGTGCAAATGGGGAAAGCCGTTGTACTCGGGAGTCTCCCGGCGGAAGGGAGAGAAATAGTTTTCGCCCGTCGGGGGGGCGAACATGTTTTGGACCGTCTGATTGATGTTATTGGTGGGCGCCGGCGCGGAAATTTTCCGGGAATTGGCCATCACTTCCCTGTAAAGCTGCTGAAACTGAGCCTTGGTGAGAGCTTCATTCGTCGTGGCGGGCCGGGACGCGGCGATTTTGGCGTTTTGCGCCTTAAGCCGGACAATCTGCTTTTCGAGATTCGCCTCCTTTCTTTGGCTGGCGGTCTGATTCTTTTTAAGGACGGCCAGCTCCTGGGCCATTGCCGCGATCTGGGCTTGCAGCGCGGCATTGGTTGTTGGTACTGCCGATGCGCCCTGTGCGGCCGGCGCGGACGGCGCCGTTGAAGCCCGTAATGCCGGCAACGGTAAACTCGCCGCCGCCGCCAGCCCAATATACATAGCCATTTTTCGTTGGTGTGTCATGGTTGGTTCCTTTCCAAAAAAGTGCCACAAACTTCCAAAAAAGGGCAATGGCTACTCGCCCATTAACAATCCACGACTTTTATCCACGACAACTTGTGAAATATTTCACAATTTCTCGCAGCGCTAATAACGAAACATTTCACACGGTGCCGCACCATTGGAATCTTAATGGGCGATAACATTATTGGCTGGCCGATAAGTTTCAATTTAGATATCATTGCGTTCCTCGTATGAGCGGCATGGCCGAACGTCCCGTCCTGAGCCTGTCGCGGAATATCGTGAAATATTTCACGCGTATATCCATGATGCTTTCCTTCGTATTTGTAACGCCGGCCACCAGATAAAAAGTTCAAAATTTCCCGCGGCGACACTGTGTGTTCTTCCTCGATAACATGTTGCCCCGTTAATTTTCGGTATACGTTCACGGAAAAAGATTTTCGCAATATTTGTGAAATATTTCACAATAAGCCATAACCATCTTCTCCAACAACAATTATAATTATCACTAAAGAAGCTGAAAAAATCAGGAAAATACCGCAATTTACTACAGGTAATTGTACTCATTCATCTATAGGCAAATAACTTATACAGCTATACAGCGAACTCCCCCCGCACTATGATCTTATTCTCGACCTTATCACAGGCCATCATTGACCGCCTGGTTCTTGCGGATTGCGGATCAAAAAAGAAATAGTTTCAGACCGCAACGCGAGATGGAGCCTGTTCTTCACCGGTTCGGCCAGTTGGCCGGATTGTCCATGTCGATCACGCGCAGGCCGGCGAAGCTCGGGGAAGCAAAAATAAACCGCGGCTTCGCCCGGAGCGTCAGAGAGGCCCGGGCAATGGTCAATACCAGTTTTGAGCGGGCGGCGGGATAACCGATCACGATGTGCAACGGAACCGCCGGCGCGAATCGGCCTGGTTTTTTCCCCCGTGCCGCGACCGGCCGATAGCGACTTAAAACGGCGGCGGCCACCGCCTGGCCATTCCGGTTGAACAGCGCTACCCGCACCACATGGTCGGTATACCGGTCCACAATCAGTTCGCGTTCGATCCACGATCGACCCGCTCTGGGAGTGCGAACTATAAAGAGGTGATATTCCGACGACGCCGGGAAACTGGTCATCATGGTGTAGCGGCGGGTTGAATGCGGCAAACGAGTGATGGCGAGCATGGCGAGCACCTGGCGCGGGCGCAGCGGCATGACGTTGGGCGGCGGGCGATGGACCGGGTTCGCCGCCCCCACGTAGGCCTCTTTCTGATTGTGATTGATCAGCCAATAAATCCGCCGGTTCATTCCCATCTCGAAAACATCCTGGCCAAGATAGGTTCCAACCAGCAGCATATCCGGCCATCCGCGACCGGCTAAAGCAGCGCGCTGGTCCACCAGCAGCACTCCATGAGCCTGATAATTCCGCCGATTGCCCAGACGATCCACATAAGCAAGTTTTATCGTTCCGACCAGGCGAAGGTGAACCAATTCCGCCGTTCGTTGATTCAAACGTCGAATGACTTCCCGCGCCGGCCGCGGAGGTGGCAGCCGCGGCGGACGTTGGGGCGGTCCGGCGCAGCCGGTTAAAAGCGTCAGCAGGTTAAACAGGAACAGAGCCGGTGTGATTCGCAAAACAATAGGCCGGAGTCGCCCTCCTCTGATCCCTTGTTTTTCGGATATCCGGTCTTCCACGAATTGCGGCCCCGGCGCGGCGAAACCGCCATCCCGGCATGTCGGAATGGGTTGCCGCTGGACCGCACCGCGCGCGGTTTGTTTCATCGCTTCACCCCAAGGGCACAATATCGTCGGGCGATTCTACGCGCGCCGGGCAAACGGTCAAACCAAACAGGCGATCGCCCGGATGAACGGCCATGGGTTTCCACCCATGGCAGCGGAATATCCGGGCGACGGTGACCTTGCCCGCAGCCGCGTGGTGGCAACCCGCAGCCGTGGTCTCGGGTGTGGCAAACCCCTGTGCGTGAACGGTTACT
>JAJYDU010000203.1 GCA_021790475.1 Planctomycetota bacterium
GCTTTGGATGGTTCGATACGCTCTCATCGTAATCTCCTTTAAAAGAGAGCCAGTATTACCAGTTTCCAAGGTTAAATGTGTCGCCTTGGCGACTCCGCGATCCGTTCTCAGTAAACCAAACATGAGCGACTCCTTTGAAAAAGATAAACTGCCGCCGTAGCGACTCTACGAACGGCGAGCCTTTGTGATTTTCCAAACGGAACCACTACGCGTACGCGGATGACTTTGATTCCTCTACATGGCCGGACTCCTTAAAAAACGGCTTTGAATCCCATCCGGGGCAGTTCTCGGCCACAAATCAGTCGCCAAATCGGCTCGCCGCGTTGATGCGCGGTCTTTGCCATTTTGCCTTTTCCACACCGCTGAAGCCTAACCTCTGTAATCTAAAACCTGTCGTCATCGGTTCATCGCGTTGCAATGCGGTGCTGGCCACAACTTCTGCTACACGCCCACAAGCTGCGGGGCCTGTACGGCATCGCCGCACCCGCCGATATCCGCGTCCCCGTGTCTTCGGGTCGCCGCACCGGCGTGTCGGTCCACCCTCGTATCCGGCGCGGGGCCGAGCGAATCGCCATCCTGCCAAGTCACGGACAGGACGTGGCGCCAGGCGCCGTCCTGGTCCCGTGTTGTATTGGCAGCGGGTCGCCGCGGGCGAATAAACTTAGGGGCATCGGTCTCCATGGGGGCGACACTCTGACCGGCTACGGAAACTTCGCGTCCGTTGTTTCCACCTTCCGCCTTCATCTCGCTGCCTTCGCGGTGTCGCCGCGTCTGCGGGTCTTCGTGTCCGCCTGCTTCCGACCCGCCTCGGGCCGCAGCGGCCGTAGAGGCCGCTCGTTTAACCACGCACGCTTCCATTCTTGATTCTCCCGCCATCGCGTCCCCGTCCATCAAGGCGAGCAGCATCTCCATGGCCGCGGCGCCCATGGCTGCGGCCGGCTGGCGAACGGTCGCTAGGGTCGGCGTGAGCAATCCGCAAAGCGGCTCGCCGTC
This sequence comes from Planctomycetota bacterium, assembly GCA_021790475.1. Lineage (GTDB taxonomy): Bacteria > Planctomycetota > Phycisphaerae > WQYP01 > WQYP01 > JAKBMM01. The sequence goes on from JAJYDU010000203.1 coordinate 994, forward strand.
AAACCCAACGACGCTGACATCTTCCGGAATGCGCAGCCCCATTGTCCGGATGATGGCATATCCTTGCGCCGCAGCAAGGTCGTGATTGAAGAAGATGGCGGTGGCACGGTCTGGTTGGTCAAGCAGTTGGCCAACCGCACGCTCAACGGCGGCTGACCAGTCGCCCATGGATTGCACATGCAACCGGCTGATCAATGATCCCGGCAGCGGCAGACCCGCATCAGCCATCGCGTCGCGCAATCCCTCCACACGGTCGCGCGCCGTGTCGGCCCCCAGAAATCCGATAAAACCAATCTGGCGGTGACCTTGCGCTATCAGCTTTTTCCCTACCAGATAGCCACCCCGATAGTTGTCCGCCACTACACTGGGCACATTCAGGCCGCGCGGGCTTTCATCGACAACGACAAATGGATATCCGGCCGTCTTCAGGGTAAAGAGCGCCTCGGTGAAACGCCGATGATGCACGGAGGCGATTAGCGCGCCCTGGGCGGAAGATTCGGGTAGGTGTCGAACCACCTCCAGATCAGAATCCAGATTCTTATGCGCGTCATAGAGCTGGGTTCGCACGCCCGCGTTCAAACCGACTTCCTTGGCCGCATGAGCAATCTCCACGCATCGATTGACCAACAAATCCGGCATCACGATCTGCACCAGCCGTGTGGCGCCATCGCCGTTCCGAGCGAAGCGGCGACGATCGGGCACATAGAGACCCTTGCCGGGCCGGCGTTGCAGTTGGCCCTCGCGCACCAACGTTTCCACCGCGCGCCGTACGAGCATCCGGCTGGCCCCCTCACTACGTGCCAATTCCAGTTCGGTGCCGACCAATTCGCCTGGTTGAAAGTTCTGGGATTCCATCCGCTGGCGTAGTTTCAGCACCAAGGATTCCACAGTGGGGACGGGCCTTCTCATGGGTGAACCTCTGCGTATCACTTGCGGCTTCCTAACCTTAACCGCCACATAATAGCAACGTACCTGGGCGATGTCAACATGTCAAACATGTTTAAAGTATTCCGAATCCTAGTAATCCTAAGCCAGGCTGGGTCCACCTTAACGCCATGGATTCATCAGTGGGGATGACGGTAATCCTGACTGGCGAAGTTCTGCGTATCACTTGCGGCTTCCTAATCGCATCGCCATATAATAGCATCGTACTCCGACGATGTCGACATGTCAAACATGTTTTACCCATTGGACAACCTGGTAATTGTACGCCAAGCGGTTCGAGACCGAAACGTCCAGACGGATTTCGGGCGGCCATAGCCGGTGCCGCCGGGTGGGTTAAAACCGGCCACTGAAGTACGGGTCAAAACCGGCCAGTTATTGGCGTGCCTTTATACTCATTGGCCCTATTCCTGGCAAGCCGTTTCTTCCGGTACCGAATCCTTATCCACCTGGCCCTTGCTCATCGCCCGGTCCTTGATGGCCGCCCGATCCTTCCGCCGGTAGCTTCGCCCGGTAATGGAGAAGATATTCGCATGGTGGAGGAATCGGTCCAGGTCTCCGCAGGCGAGTCGCCTATGGCGACCGGGGATCCAACGCCGGGTCACACCAATCCGGATGAATCACCGCCGCACGCAAATTGTAGATCACTACCGTCCGGGTGACGCCCCCCAAGTGCCAGAACGCACGGCTATTGCCAAATGTTGTGAACGGACATAAAGCAGGCGGCGAGCTTTTTAACCCCACCTTCGAACGTTGCTCCAGCCGGTACCTCCGGGAGCAGTTCCGATCCATTGAGTCCCTGAAAGCCTCTCTCTGCACTCTGGCAAAGTTTATACACCATCGCCAGGCAGGCCTTCCGACGGCCATTATTCCTGGGGCTTGTCCCGTCGGTCGTTGGAAATGGAGGCGGCTCGGATAGCTTGAGTCCAAGTCGTGTTGACGGATTCCAACGTTTCGATGCCCAGCTGCCACAATCCGTCAAAATCCTCGCGCCGTGCGAAGATTTTTGTTCAGCACAAAGATTCCGATGTTCGACGGGGCGTTACTCCCGGCAGGGGTCACCCCGGCGACTCTTCGACGCGGGGGCTATATATTTGGTTGCGGCGTAGTTTAGTCGCCGCGGCGACTCGCGCTGGGTAGATTAAGCGTGGATGTTCATGATGGAAGGGAATCGTCATGGCAGACGTTTGTTTCATTCTGACCGACGAACCGTGGGCGATGCTGGGGGTGTTGATCGCCGAAGTCCAAGCGTGTGCTGGTGCCCCGCCGGAAACCCGCGATCAGCCATGGGTTGAAGCGGTACTGTCTCGCGCTGGCACCGGCATTCCGTGGCGGGACTGGCCGGTCGGCTTCGG
>JAJYDU010000059.1 GCA_021790475.1 Planctomycetota bacterium
ATTGGCCCTTCCGCCACCCGAGACGGCGGGAAGCGGCGGGAATTCTCTCGCACACCGATTAACATATCAATGCTTATAAATATCATGCCTCCCGGGAACCCTTACAACGCAACCGGCTCTTGGCAAGGCGCAAGGCCGCCAAGACCGGTATTTCATATCTGATACATTTTCATACTTGTTTCCAAAGACGCCAGCGTCAGCGGGGCAAAATCGGCAAGCAGCGGACTCACATCGCACGTGTTGTCCTGCGCGGCCATGATGACCTGATCGATCTGGAACGGCAATCCCGGTAAGGCCAGGCGGGCCAGGAGCCGGCCCACCCAGAAGGGAATTCCCAGCGCTGCGCGCGGACGGCCACGTATGATGGCGCTGGCGATGGAAAGCATTTCGGGCCAGGACATGGCCCGCGGCCCGCCCACGGCGTAAGTTTTTCCCGTCGTCCTGTCGTTTTCCAGCGAGCGGACGAATATTTCCGCCACGTCGCCGACATAAACGGGCTGAATTTTCGTGACGGCGCGTTGCCCGAAAAAACCGCCGCCGAAAAATGGCATGAACAGGAACGGCGGCGCTCGACCAAGGCTCCAGGCGCGGAGCAGGGCGGTAAATTCACCACCCGGGCCATGAATAAGGCTGGGGCGGAAAATGGTCCAGGCCGGCGCGCCGGCACGAACCAGTTGCTCTCCCCCCCACTTGGTGCGATGGTACGCCGAAGCCGCCTGCGGAGCCGCACCCAGCGCCGACATCTGAACATAGCGCCGCACGCCGGCCTTTTCGGCGGCATGCAACATGTTGGCCGTCGCCCGCACGTGGGCTTGCTCGAATCCCTGCTCCGGCGTGGGACGAATAATACCGATCAGGTGAATAACCGCATCGCAGCCCGCGGCGGCCTGAATCAACGATCCGGGATCGAGCGCATCGGCGCTTATCCATTCGATATTGGCCAAGGTTGGATCGGACACGCTCCGCCGCGCTGCCGCCCGTACGCGGTATCCACCGGCCGCGAGTCGCGCCACGACATGCCGGCCAACGAAACCGGACGCTCCGGCGACCAGAACCGTTTTGCCAATCATACGCAAACCATGTTCCGCCGCTGCTGTGTTCTGGCCCGCGGTCCGAACGGAGAGAGTGGGATTCGAACCCACGAGGCGCTTGCGCACCTACCGGTTTTCGAAACCGGCGCCTTGAGCCGCTCAGCCATCTCTCCAGCATCCCGGCGGCCGGGATCGGATACCGCCATCATGGTATCCGCGCGGCGGCAGGTCAAGGCGAATGTAACACGGTTGTAATAGAGGGTTGGCAATATTTCCGGGCAGCAACCGAATTTCGCCAATCAGGGCATAAACCGAACGCCGCCACACAGTCGTCAAGGAGTAAAAACGGCTGGGGACCGCTGTCCGGAAAAATTGCCACGACGGTTGGCGTTATATACTTTCGTGGCGGATGAACATGGGACGCACTCGGACAAAATAAAACAGCCCCAAGACTCAAGCCTGGGGCGCCCAACGCCCCGTATGGGCTTCGTCCCGGTGCGTGCCGGCACTCCGGCGGACTATTTTCAGGCTCCAACGCGGCGGGATGGCGCAAACCCGCTTGTCCGCCGGTCGCAATATCTCCTATGATGCAATGGAAACATGGATTTCATCAGGAATAAACCATGACGACTTTTCCGATCACAAACGAAGCGGCGCCGCGTCTTTCCTCCCGGCGGCTTCTGGAGGATTACAAGCTTGGCCCGGCCAGCACGGATGTCCCGGACGCGCAAGGCTATTTCGGTCCCTACGGAGGCGTCTATGTGCCGGAAACGCTCATGGCGGCCGTGCAACAGCTCTCCGCGGAATACGACCGGGCGCGGCGCGATCCGGAATTTCAGGCGCAGCTCGACTATTACCTGCGGGAATTTGCCGGCCGGCCCACTCCCCTGTATTTCGCCCGGCGTCTGACGGAGTTGGCCGGTGGAGCCAAAATTTATCTCAAGCGCGAAGATCTTGCCCATACCGGCGCGCATAAGATCAACAACACCATCGGTCAGGGACTATTGACCTTGCGCATGGGCAAGAAGCGCGTGATTGCGGAAACCGGCGCCGGCCAGCACGGAGTGGCGACGGCAACGGTGGCGGCGGCGTTCGGATTAAGCTGCGATGTATACATGGGATCGGAAGACATTCGCCGCCAGTCGCTGAACGTATTCCGGATGCGGCTTCTGGGCGCGCGGGTGGCGGCGGTGGAAACCGGCGCGCGCACACTCAAGGACGCCACCAACGAAGCCCTGCGCGACTGGATGGGATCGGTCGCACACACACATTACATCATCGGCAGCGTGGTGGGACCGCATCCGTTTCCACGGATAGTCCGGGATTTCCAGAGCGTCATCGGCAAAGAAACCCGCGTGCAATCCCGGCAACTCTTTGGCCGGGCGCCCGACGCCATCGTGGCGTGCGTGGGCGGCGGATCCAACGCCGCGGGAATCTTTTACCCCTTTATCGAAGAGACCAACGTGAAACTTTTCGGCGTGGAGGCGGGCGGGCGCGGCTGGGAACCGGGCCGGCATGCGGCTTCGCTCCTGCGGGGACAACCCGGCGTTCTGCACGGCACACTTTCCTACATACTGCAAAATGACGAAGGACAAACGGCCGAGGTGCACAGCGTAAGCGCCGGACTGGATTATCCCGGCGTCGGGCCGGAACACGCTTATTGGAAAGATACGCAACGGGCACAGTACGCGGCGGTAAGCGATGACGAAGCGCTGGAGGCGTTTGGCGTTCTGGCGAAGCAGGAAGGTATTATTCCAGCGCTGGAATCGGCGCATGCGGTGGCCTTTGCAATCCGCCAGGCGCGAACGATGAACAAGGATCAGACGCTGGTGATTAACCTCAGCGGCCGGGGCGATAAAGACTGTCTGGAAGTGTCGCGGCTGCGCGAGGGGCACTCTCCGAACACCGGGAAAGGAAACTGACATGCGCCGCCTATATTCCAACCGGCGGGAGACGGGCTATCGCCCACGACGAAACGGCGGGATCACCCGCGCGGCCTGTCACTTGTCAATAGCCGCAATGTTGTTGTCGCCGGCCGGCTGTGCGCAGCGACCCTTAAAACCGGCCATGGCCCTGCGTTCTCCGTCGAGCTACAACAGCGACGAGGCTTTTTTGCGATCTCAACCGCCCCCGCATCCCCTGATAGCGGTGGATTTACCGAACAAGCCGGGACAAAAAGTAAAAGTGCATACGGTCCTGAGCGTACTGTTTCCACCGCCACCTTCCGTTCGCCCCGTGCCGGCGCCGCCGTTGCCGCCTACCCAGTTGCAAGTTCAGGAGCAACCTCTACCGATAACCAAACCCGCAATCGCTACCCGACCAGCCACGCAACCGGCGACAACGCAACAAACCGAGCCACCGGCCGCGACGGAAAAATAACAGAGCGTGTACGAAAGGAGATTTACCCGCCCCGGCAGAGTTGGCGGAAGAGCTCAAGTCAGCACGGGCCTGGAGAGAATAGCCTGTCAGATAGTCCCGTCCCAATTCGGCGGCAGGGCGAGCACCGGCAGGCGGCTGGTGTTGAGAAGAGAGCGTGCGATATTACCCTCAATAAGCCGTTCGATGACGCCCGGCCGCGAAAGTCCGATGACAATGATGGTGGCGCCATGTTCGTGCGCGGTCTTCAGCAGCGCGTCGACGAGATCATTGGCAAAAAGCAGGAGGGACTCCACCCGCGGAGTGCTCTTTTTCAACCGGGCGGCGATTTCCCGCAGCGCCTGTTCACCGGGGCTGGCATCGTTGGGCGTATCGCCCGTCACCCCCACCACCACGTGCACAATAAGAATCGGCGCGTCAAGGCGATTGGCCCACCGCCCCAGCGCATCAATGCTCTTGTCCACATTCCATTGTTCAGATACCGCCAGCAGAATTTTGCTCATGTCCGGTGTTTCTGAAATCGTGGAACCAAATAAACTTCGCTATGCTCCCCGGACGACGTCCACCGCGCCGGCCGGGGACCACCCTAAGAGCCAATCTCAACAGAGACAGGCTCTAAACACGTCGCCCCGAAACGGGTTTATATTATACCCTGGTTCCGGCGCCGGGACAGAGCCGCGCGCAGATACGCGCGAAACGTAGGCAGACCGGCCTGTTCCCAGGCTGTTTCAATTCGTTCGACCAGGCGGGCATTGGACTCGCGCAAAGCCGCCAAGGCCGGCGCTTCGGGTGAATTCTCACGAACGTGAAGATGACCGTCGTGCGTATCGGCAAAGTAGAGATAGCCGGAGCTATCCGGTGCAGGCTCCAGGCTTAACTTCATGTGCGGGTAATCCCGCTGTCCCAGACGAAGTCGGTAAATTGTCCGTCCCTCTTTGGCCGCGGTCTCAAACCAATCCGGTTGAACCGGCGCCTGTTCCGGGACGGTGGCAAGAGGGGCCTGCCGGGCTTGCGTCGCCAATGGAATCCGGCCATCCGGATAAGCCAACGACAGGTAAATATCTATGGCTCGCCGCAACTCGCTGGTTAAAGGCAAAGGTGGGTCAGGGCTGTCAGCCATATTTAGCCGCCGCTCCCTGGCTCGAAGCCGGGGCTCCGGCGTCGCGGCCTCGATCTCTTTTGAGACAGGTTCTCACTGAACATCCACCGATGACTTCGCCTGCAAATCCGGCGCGACCCCATCCTGAAATCTCCGAACGCGAAGAGCGATTTTATCAGACGGATGATAAAAGCCAAATCGGGTGGTTTATTGTGGGATTTTTTTCCGCCAGGCATTATATAATATGAACAGGAGGCCGCATATTGGCCCAAGCCGGACCGGTATAAAGCCCGATGGATATATCCGGCGGGAGTGATTACCGGCGGTGGGCCATGGTTTGGCGACGGCCGGCGGCAATAAGAAATTTCGGGTTTGCCTGAAGGCGGATAGAGGTTGCATGCCGATTCACGTTCTTGTTATTGATGATGATGCCGATCTGAATCGTCTGCTCGGCGACTATTTGCGGGAAGAAAATTTCGCGTACCATCAGGCGCTCTCCGGCAAGGAGGGACTTACCTTGGCGCGAAATCTGCATCCCGAGGCGATCGTTCTGGATGTGATGCTGCCGGATATCGACGGCTACGAGGTGTGCCGCAGCCTGAAGGCATGCCGCGGCACCTGCGATATCCCGGTGATTTTACTGACCTGCATGTGTCAGCCGGAACACATTCATCGCAGCCGGCTATGCGGCGCCTGGGACTGTATAGCCAAACCGTATGCACCGGATAGATTGATCGAACGCGCGCGCGAAGCGGTGGCCTGGCGCAACGCCCTGGTCGAGCGTCCGGCGTCGAGCCATTTCCGCATCGACCCGGCTGATTTTGCCGCTTCGTGCCGGGGCGTGTATGAAATGCTTGGCGGCCTGGCGTGCCGCACGGCGGCGGACGACGCCGCCATCGAGCGGATTCGCGACGCCTTTCTCCTGTTGGTTGAAGCCGTCGCCACAAACCGTGATTCTCCTTTCGCTCCCCCCGCCCCATCCCGTCCCCCGCAACATCTTGACATTCAATATACGATTGATCCGGCCTCACCGTTGGCGGCATTGCATCCGAGCGGGGGGAGAGTTTCCTTGAGAATTTCCGAAGAAAATCCGGGTATCATTTACGCAGCGTCAAGCCCGCCATCCCGCCGCCGCGATTCGCGCAACCAGACGGCACTCCAAGCCGAATGGAAACATTTCCTCGAAGTAGGCGGATTTACGCTCGGCGAGTGGGATTCCGCCCTTCATTGCGCCAACTTGACTCGGTGTTTTAACGCCGGCGGCTTTATCCAGCCCGCCGACGGCAACGTACTGCCGATCAATACACCTATTAAACAAAACAGCGGCCCAACGCGGAGCTAGAGTCATTTCCCGCCGGCTATTGGATTGGCCATTCCCGGCGGGCGGCGGGGTATCTCACCGCGGAATGGCCCCCCCACCTGGGCGCTGTGCCGCCGCCGGACTGGTTTGGGCCCGCGGTTCATTCCCGGCAAGCTTGCGTTTAGATTTGGCCGCCTGGACCACCAGCGTGGGGCAGGCGCTCCGGCGGGCTATGGAAGTCTGTGCCCGGCTCAAAAGATTCTCCCGCAGTTTCCACAGCGGCGAGATGCCCAGGATAATCAGATCGTAATTATTGGATTCCCCCACCACCACATCGGTGGGTTGATCGCTTTCAATCACCCGCATTCGCACCGGGTTGGCGCTGTCGCCCTTGGGCATCAGGCGGTCCACCAATTGTTTGACGCCCAGTGAATCGTCCCCGGCGGCGCGCCGGGGTTTGATTACATGGACAATGGTAATGTGCGCCGCGGCGTTGCGGGCGATGCGTTCCGCGGCCAGCAGGGCGCCGATATCCTGTGATTCGCCCAGGTAGGGTACCAGCACACGGCGCATTTCGGGCATCCGGCTTCCGATCAGGACCGCCACGTGACTGGGAGCCTTTTTGAGCACATGCGCCACGACGCCGCCCAGCGCGGAAGGGTCCAGAATACCGCGATGCGCGCCCAGTACGATCCAATCCGCGCGCTGATAATCGGCGAGACGGCAGATGTCGCGGCCGATGCGCCGACTGGCGAAAGTAATAGTCTGGATCGTCGTGCCGAGAGCAGCCGCCTCGCGCCCGGCTATTTCCAGCGGATCCGGCGCCAGCGGGTTGAGAGCCTGCGGGCCGAGCTGCCAGTCTCCGGGCGTTTGCAGATACAGGGAGGATATTCGCCCCGGTCGTTCGCCCAATAGGGAAGCGGCGATGCGCACCAGCGGACCGGCGTTGGCGGGCTTGGCCAGTGGAACCAGGATGTGGATGGCGGGGGCGGAATCCGTTGGCTCCATCCCGGTGGACCGGGCCGCGGCGCGAAGCTGCCGGCGGCGGATGGGGGCGTAAATCAGCCGAAGCAATCCGGATGAAATGATGGTGATGGTAAGAAGTGCCAGAACCAGCAGGGTCAACATACGCGAATTGATCGCGTGCATCTGCCAGGCCAGATTCAGCACCACCAGTTCCACAACGCCGTGCGTATTCATGAGCAGTCCGAGCAGACCGGCGTCGGCGAAGCGCACGCCGGCGAGTTTGGCCGGGACGGCGCTGGTGACGAATTTCACCGCCAGCAGGCCGATCACCAGCCATATTCCCGCCCGCCAGATCACCGGATCGGTCAGACGGGCGATATCGGTGTGCAGACCAATGGTGACAAAAAAGATGGGCATCAGCACCACCAGCGTGATGTCTTCCAGGCGGGCGGTCAGGTGGCGGACGAAATCCTCGTTGGCGGGGAAGACCAGCCCGATCATAAAGGCGCCGAAAATCATATTGATTCCGAGCAACTCGGCGACCAAGCCGCTCAGCAGCAGCAGAAAAAGAGCCAGGGCCAGCACGGTGCGCGTAACCCGTCCGCGCATCTCAAAATGGGAGTGGAATCGCCAGAGGAACCGTCGTACGAACAGCATCATGACGATCACGTAAGCCGCCGCCAGCATGGTGGTTTTTATGCCCAGCCATACCGACATAAGCACGGAAGCGCCCTGGCCGCCGATCTGCGTGCGGGCGATGTCATACACCGCCGCCAGCAGACACCAGCCACCAACATCAAGCACCGCCGCCGCCGCGATGGTCAACTGGCCAAGTGAAGTCTTTTGCAGATTCTGGTCGGTGATAACCCGCGCCAGAACGGGAAACGCGGTCATGGCCATGGCTGTCGCCGAGAGCAGGACAAAGGCCAGCGGCGAGCGCAGGTGCGCGGCGATATGTCCCCAGTGCAGCAGCATGGCGGCAATCACCAACCCGCTGACGAACGAGCCGAGCAGACTGGAAAGACCAATGGCCACGACGGTCTTACCCTTGCCACGCAGGTGCAGTACATCGAGTTCCAGTCCCACGATGAACATAAAGAACATCACGCCGAGTTGGGCCAGGACGTTCAGAAAGGTCATACTGGGGCGGGGAAAAAGCCAGTGCAGCAGAGCGCCGTGGTCGATCAGTCCGAGAGCGGACGGTCCCAGAAGCAGACCGCCGATCATTTCCCCGATGACGTCCGGCTGACCCAGGAAGCGCAGTACCGCTCCACACAATCGGGTCACCAGCAGAATCAGGGCGATCTGCAAAATCAGATGTTCCACATTCACGCGGCCGCTCCCGTTTGCGCCGTCTGAAAAATATCCCCGATGTATCGGGGATGTGCCACGAAAAACCCAATCTCATACATTGGGGTCCCCAGGTTTTATAACCTATCCCGGCGGCTCCGGGAAATCCCAATGGTCCGGTCCGCCGCAAATCGGCCCGTTGCAGCGGGAGTGGAAATAGTCCAGAAAGAGTTCGGGCAACTCCATGACGATGACATTCGGACCGCGTCAAGGAGTGAAAAATCAGTTACAATACCGGCATGAGCGAACTATTCTCGAATCTTCCTGGAATCACGCTTGGGCCCGGCGTATGGGTGGACAAAAGCCACCTGCAGTTCGGATTTTCCCGCTCCGGCGGACCGGGTGGGCAGAACGTCAACAAGGTCAACAGCAAAACCGAAGTGCGGGTTCATCCGGCGGATCTGCACGGCCTGTCCACCCGCGCACGAGCAAGACTGCTGACCCTGGCCGGCCGGCGCATTGATGGCGACGGCCGTATTGTGCTTGTCAGCGGCAGCGCGCGCACGCAAGAGGCCAATCGCCGGGCGTGCGTGGAAAAGTTGCGGGAGTTGATCGAACAGGCGCTGGTAGAGCCGATCGCGCGGCGTCAATCGCGTCCGACGGCAGGCAGTAAGCGCCGACGCATCGAAAAAAAGAAAGCGCGCGGAAAAATTAAACAGCAACGCCGCGAAGCGCAGATGGATTGGTAGAGCCACGTGTTATAGCGAAGGCTGTGCCAATTTTTTTAGAAAAAAGGTCTGAAGGCGGCGCAACCACCTTTGGCCCATGTGGCCCATGCGACTTTGCACTCCAGAATATCGTAACCGTTCACAGGCAAAAGTGGCGAAATCAGCACAAAAACGAGGGTTCCCGATAATAAGCCCATTTTTCGCGCGTTTTTTGCTCCAACGGCCTCCAATATCCGTTTATTTCCCTTTATTTATAATGTTTTTGGCCCGTAAACGGTTACAGAATATCCATATACTTGGGGTTATCAAACATCCGCCAGTTATCGCTACCCTTTGACCCCCGTGAGGGTGATCCCCTCCATAAAGTAACGCTGGGACACGAAAAATATGATTACGATGGGCAGAATCATCATGGTTGACGCGGCCATGAGCATTCCAAATTGCGAACCGTATTTGTTTTGAAACATGAACAACCCCATCGGAAGCGTATAAAGCTTGTCCGAGTTCAAATAGATCAGCGGCCCCATGAAATCATTCCAGGATCCCATGAAGGTAAAAATCGCTATCGCCACCAGGGCCGGCTTCATCAGGGGCAGAACGATTCGCCAGTAAATGCCAAACCAGCCGCAGCCATCCATAAACGCCGCCTCTTCCAATTCGTGGGGAATTCCCTTCATGAACTGGCGGAGCATGAAAACATTAAAGCCTCCCCCAAAGATCGCCGGAACCCATAAGGGCAACAGGGTATTGTACCAACCGAGTTCTTTGAAAATCATAAAAACCGGAATCATCGTCACCGCGCCGGGGAGCATCATCGTTCCCAGAAGGATGGCGAAGCAGGCGTCGCGCCCCGGCCAGTGCAGCCGCGCGAAGGCATAGGCGACCATGGAGCAACCGATGATCGTCAAAACAACGTTCATGATCGCCAGAAATATAGTGTTATTCAAGTAATCGAGCCAGTGTGGATCGGCGAACCAGGTGTCGATATAGGACCGGGTAAATTTATGGAACGCCGCCGCCAAGGGAGAAGTTCGCACCACCTTCAGCTCCAGGCGAACCCAGCCGGGACGATTGTAATTCGAGCCGGCCCCGAGCCGGCGGACCAGCGGCCATATACCCAGACTGCGTTGATTGGACGGGCTCAAGTGGTGAATCTTCAACGACAATCCCCGCACATCTTTGGCTGAAAGATAGAATGGATCCTCATTTACATAGCACTGCGAATTCTCCTCCAGAATGACATGCAGATGATGCCAGGAACGATCCTCCCGCAGCGAAACGCCCACGCCAAGCAGTTTTTTCACCTGTGGCGGGCGGGGGAAATCGGCAATAATTGAAAAATGATCATGATGGCGAAAGTGGTAAGCCACCGCGATATTTTTCGGGCCGTGCACACGCAGCAGTTGCGCCGGTCCGCGCACGTGCCAGTGAATCGTATCCAGAGGTATCTGGTAGTCTTTCTGATCGATATCTTTGACGGTTAAATGCCTGATTACCACCTCGCGCAATACCCGCGTCCAGGCTTCTTTCGTCGCATTTTTAGAATTGAATCGCCGGGCAGCGCCCAAAGCCTGGGCATCCGACCGCCACGTCGCGCGCGGCGTGGCGGCTATAAGATGCCGCAGCAACAGTCTACCCACCGATCGCCGCGCCGCGGTACGATTCACAAGATGAAGCGCACGCGGCGGGAGATACGGGCGCGCTTTGGTCCAGAGAATGTCTCGAAGTTTCGGATCCAGTTTCCGCCAGCGCGCCGCGGAAACGCCCGGGGGCATGACAGGGCGCGGCGCCGCGACCACATAAGGGGAACGGTCCACCATGCGCGGCAGCGAGGGCAGCCAGTGCGGCGGAAAGATAAAGATATTGCTGTTGTATTTTACCGTGGTTCCTATGAGCCAGACAAACGGGACCAGAAACAGCACCGCGCCGCTGACCAGTGCGCCATGCAGCGTGATTCGCCGGGCCACCGGCCAAGGCGCTCCTATGGTCGTCGCCCAACTTAATACAGCCAGAATACCCGCCGCCCATATCAGAAGGGCGGGATTCTCCGGCAACTGACGATTCACAATGATCGTCAGCAGTGTCGCCAGCAGCGACACTTCCAGAAACAACGCCAAACCGGCCCAGAACTGTTTCATCCGACATCTCCCCCACGGTGGCGGGAATTTTTATACCGTATCATAAGTCACCCATTTTTTACTAAGGCCAAACTGTATGGCCGAGAGAATCACGCACATCACCAGCAGAATCCAGGCCAGGGCGGAAGCGTACCCCATGCGGAAGTAAAGGAACGCTTCCACAAACAGATAGTATCCCAGAAAGACGGTGGAATTGGCCGGCCCGCCACCGGTCATGATGTAAGATGAGACGAACCCGCCCTGTAAGGTGCCGATGACGCCCATGATCAGGTTAAAGAAAATATAGGGCGTGAGCATCGGCATGGTAATATGAATGAAGCGCCGGAAGACGCCGGCGCCGTCCATCTCCGCCGCCTCATAGAGCTGGCGCTGAATACCCTTAAGCCCGGCCAGCCAGAGGATCATGCCTCCGCCGGCGCCCCACAATCCCATCAGGATCATCGCCGCCTTGGATCCCAGAAACCACGACGGACTGTCCAGCCACCTTGGCGGGTGATGAACGCCCAAAAGCATGAGCAATGAGTTGACCAATCCGCTGGATGGATTAAGTATCCATATCCACAGCACCGCATTGGCCACAGCGGGAACAAGTGTTGGCAGGTAAAAAAGTGTACGGTAGACTTTGATACCGCGAACCTGCGCATTCATCAATAACGCCACGGCGAGTCCCGCCACCATGCCCACCGGCAGACCGATAAACATGTACGCTGTATTGGCCAGGGAAAGCCAAAAACGATTGTGACCAAAAAAAATCGTGTGGTAATTGTACAGGCCTATCCACCGCGCCGGGTGCAATACGTCGTACCGGCAGAAACTGTACACCAGCGACACCGCCATCGGTCCGATGGTAAAAACCAGAAAACCAATCAACCAGGGCGATACAAAAAACAGCGCGGCGCCGGTCTGCGAATTGAACACCCGCCGGCGCCGGCCTTTGCGCGAAGTCCACACGGCGCCCAGCGCCAGCAACACCAATACCACCGCCGCCGCCGCCGCGCCCAGCCATCCCCACGGCACCTGTGGCGCCGGCGACGGGTGGAGAATCTGATCCAGCCGGCGCTGAACCCGCCGTGTCGCCCGCCGCAACGCCACCTTCGGCGGCACCCCGTAGCGTAACACATTGTTTATCGTCCGTCTTTGTTCGTTCCATATATATTTGGCCACAGGCGTAACCGGACGAAAATGGCTCAGGGGCATCATCTTGTAAAATTCGCGCATGGCCTTGACCACCCGCGGCGGCATGTCGGGATTGTCTTGAAAGTATTTGCGAAAAGTGACACGGTTAACCGCCGGCTCCGCGGTCATCTGGGGAAAATACTTCTGTCCCAGACTGGCATAGTAATGCGCGTTGACCGCCCTTTGAATTTTCCAGCCTTCAGGGCTGACCAGAAACTGGATCAATTTGAATACCGTACCCGGATGCTTGGTGCCCACGGGAATACAATAGGCAAATCCGCCCGACCAAGTGGTGAGGTGCTTACCCGTTGGCGTAGGCGCCGGCGCCACGCCAAACCGAAGATATGGCTTGTAGGTCAATATCGTAGTAAGTGTACCTGGGTAGTCGATTTCCATGGCAACCTTGCCGATAAGAAAGGGGGCCATTTGCGGCGCGGCGGCGGCAGTAAGAAACACATTGGCCTGGCCGACGCCGCCGATCAGTTTATACAGATGGGCCATGAATCCCAGCGCCTTGACCACCGCCGGCGAATCCATCGTCACCCGCGTGCCGGCGCGGTTCATGAATCGTCCGCCGTCCAGGAATGAGTACATATAGAGAGAGTTATGGGGCGAGAAACCCAACTGGGTCAGATTGCCGTACTTGTCGTGGCGCGTCATCGCCACGGTGTAGCGTTCGAGTTGTTTCCACGTTTTCGGCGGGACGGCATGGCCGGCCTTGTTCACGAAACCGGCCCGCTTGAGCATATCGCTGTTATAGAACAGAATGCGACAGTCGGTGCTGATCGGAATACCATACACCTTGCCGCGGTACATGGCCTCTCGCCAGCACGCCGGGTAAAAATTCCGTGCATAAATTCCCGGCGTACCGCCGGGTCTGGCCCGCCGCTGGCTGGCCGCAATGAACTTGTCCAGCGGAATAAATTCGCCGCGATGCGCCCAACTGCCGACGGTGAAACGATCCGCTATCACCAAATTCGGCGGAGCGCCGCCCGCAATCGACGTCATTAATTGCTGGGTACCCATCCCGCTGGCGTAAATGGCCAGATTCACCCGCACATTCGGGTGTCTGGCTTCAAAGGCCTTGATCGCCGCGTGTACCCCGCGCGTCCACCCGATCCGGATGTTGAGAACTATTTTGTGGTGGGAGGAAGAAGTACTACCGGTTCCGGCGGCGCGGGCCGACGGAGAGCTTGCCAGCCAGACGCTCAGGACCCCCGCTGCCAGAACGCCCCAGAACACTATCAGTCGCTTGAACCGCAACAGCAACCTCTTCAAGTCCAAAGAGATACATCCTAAGTTTATAAGCGCCGCTTTTCAGTTTTGCAAATACGGGATAACCATCGGGATTCGCGCGGCCGGTTTCGCAATACGGGCTATCCTGACGCGCCGGGTGCGACGGGAATTATTACACCGCATCATACGTCACCCATTTTTTACTAAGACCAAACTGTATGGCCGAGAGAATCACGCACATCACCAGCAGAATCCAGGCCAGGGCGGAAGCGTACCCCATGCGGAAATAATGGAACGCTTCCACAAACAAATAGTAGCTTAAAAAGACGGTGGAATTGGCCGGCCCGCCACCGGTCATGATGTAAGACGAGACGAATCCGCCCTGTAAGGTGCCGATGACGCCCATGATCAGATTAAAGAAAATATAGGGGGTGAGCATCGGCAGGGTGACATGAATAAACCGCCGGAAGACGCCGGCGCCGTCCATCTCGGCCGCCTCGTAGAGTTGGCGCTGAATGCCCTTAAGCCCGGCCAGCCAGAGGATCATGCCCCCGCCGACGCCCCACAACCCCATCAGAATTAACGCCGCTTTGGAGCCCAGAAACCACGACGGGCTGTTCAGCCATAACGGCGGGTGAAGCACACCCAAGAGTTTGAGCAACGAATTGACCAATCCGCTGGACGGATTAAGTATCCATATCCACAGTACCGCATTGGCCACCGCGGGCACCAGCGTAGGCAGATAATAAAGGGTACGGTAAACTTTAATTCCGCGAACCTTGGCGTTCATCAACAGCGCGACAGCCAGTCCCGCCACCATGCCCACCGGCAGACCGATGAACATGTACGCCGTATTGGCCAGGGAAAGCCAGAAACGATTGTGGCCGAAAAAAATCGCGTGGTAATTGTACAGGCCAACCCATTGCGCCGGATGCAACACATCATACCGGCAGAAACTGTACACCAGAGACACCGCCATCGGTCCGATGGTAAAAACCAGAAAACCGATCAGCCAGGGCGAAACGAAAAACAATGCCGCGCCGGTCTGGCGGTTGAACACCTGCCGGCGTCGGTCCTTTCTCGTTATCCACACCGCCCCCACCGCCGCCAGCGCCACCGCTCCCGCCGCCGCCGCACCGCCAAGCCCTTTCCACGATACCGGCTGTGCCGGCGGCGGGTGCAAAATACGATCCAACCGGCGCTGAACCTTCCGCGTCGCCAAACGCAATAACACTTTTGGCGGCGCCTCGTCATGCCGCGTTTGACTGATCACTTGTCGCTGCTGATTCCACATATACTGGGCCACCGGCGTGACCGGGCGAATATGGCTCACGTGCATCATTTTGTAAAATTCGCGCATGGCCTTGACCACCCGCGGCGGTAAATTGGGATTGTGTTCAATGTATTGCTGATAAACGGCCCGGTTGATCGCCGGCTGAGCGATCATGCTCGGTAGAAAAGGGCTCCCCAGGCTGGCCGCGTAGTGCGCGTCGACTGCCATTTGTATATGCCAGCCTTCGGGGCTGACCAGAAACTGGATCAATTGGAATACCGTCCGTGAATGCTTGGTACCCACCGGAATGCAATAAGCGGACCCGCCCGACCACGTGGTAGAGTGCTTGCCGGAAGGCGTCGGCGGCGGCGCTACGCCAAATTGCATGTACGGCTTGTACTGCGCTATGGTTTGCATAAACCAACAACCATCGATTTTCATGGCGATTTTGCCGGTGAGGAAGGGATCCATTTGCGGCGCGGAGGCCTCGTAATTGAGGAACATGTCGGCTTGGCTGATGCCGCCGGCCAGTTTGTACAGGTGGGCCATGAAGCGCAGCGCCTTGACCACCGCCGGCGAATCCATAGTTACCCGCGTGCCGGCGCGGTTCATGAATCGCCCGCCGTCTAGTAATGCATATATGTATAGATAACTGTTTCCGTAGTTGGGCAAAAAACCAAGCTGGGTCAGGTTGCCGTGGGCGTCGCGATGCGTCAGGGCCGCGGCGTAGCGCGCCAGTTGCTTCCACGTTTTCGGCGGGGCGGCGCGGCCGGCCTTGTTCACAAAACCGGCTCGCTTGAGCATATCGCTATTATAGAAAAACAGACGGTCGTCGGAGTCTATTGGAATACCATATACCTTGCCGCGGTACGTGGCCTCTTTCCAGCAGGCCGGATAGAAATTCCGCGCATAAATTCCCGGCGTGCCGCCGGGTCTGGCCCGCTGTTGACTGGCCTTGATGAACTTGTCCAGCGGAATAAATTCCTCGCGTTGCGCCCAACTGCCGATGGCAAAACGATCCGCCACCACCAAATTCGGCGGCGCGCCGCCGGCGATCGAAGTCATCAATTGCTGAGTGTCCATCCCGTTCGCGTAAATGGCCAGATTCACCCGCACATTCGGGTGCCTGGCTTCAAACGCCTTGATTGCCGCGTGTATACCGCGGTCCCAGCCGATTCGGAGGTTGAGAACTATTTTGTGGCGCACGAATGGGAAAGAAGCGCCGACACCGGTGGCGCGGACCGACGGAGAGCTTGCCAGCCAGACGCCCAGGACTATCGTCGCCAGAACGCCCCAGAACGTTTTTACCCGCTTGAACCGCAACAGCAACCTCTTCAAGTCCAAAGAAATACATCTTAAGTTTATAAGCGCCTCTTTACAGTTTTGCAAGCAATCGAAAAAAATGCGGTCGAGAGAAAAAATGCCCTGCGATCGGACCGATTCGCGTGCGCGATTCCCGCGCGCCGGGTGCGGCGGAAGTTGCGGTTTTAGGGTGTGTTGACAAGCAAGTGATCCAGATAAGCGCTGAAACGAATTGGGCGAAGGCGAGGAAATTTCGTGCGGTTTTGTCATACCGCGTGGCGACACGGCGGTAGTGTTTGATACGGTTTACAAATCGTTCGATAACGTTGC
>JAJYDU010000204.1 GCA_021790475.1 Planctomycetota bacterium
GTGAAGTATAGCCGCAATGTCCCGTCCCGACCTGTCTGCGTGCGGGCCAGGAACGCCCGTCCAGGCAGGTAGCCATCGGGATGGGGAAGGATGTACATGACGGATTCCGCGGGAGGCGACGGGATGGTTCATCGTCGTTGCGATCCGAGTGGCGCCGCGAAAACACTCTCCGCCGCGGGTCTGCCTGCCGGCGGGCAGGGAATGTCCGCGTGCACCCGGCAACAGGAATGTTGCCGCCAGGACGGCGGGGCGGTCCCGGCAGATATCGGGATTCTCCGGCCGCCGACGATAAAATAACCAGGCCGGTTATCATGGAAAGCGGCATGAATGAACCGCTTGTAATCCTCGGCTGCACGGCCAGCGGCAAATCCGAATTGGCCGAGGCGATCGCGGCGCAATGGAAAGACTCCACGGGCCGGTGCGCGTCCATCATGGCGGTTGACGCCATGCAGGTGTATCGCGGCATGGACATCGGCACGGCCAAGCCGGATGCGCCAACCCGGCGGCGTTTTGCGCATTGGATGATCGATGTGGCCGATCCCTGGGAATCGTTTTCGGCGGCGCGGTTCGCGACCATGGCCGAGCCGCTGATCCGGGAGCATCAACAGGCCGGGCAGCCGCTGATTCTGGTGGCCGGAACCGTGCTGTATCTGCGGGCCGTTCTGGAAGGGCTTTTTGAAGGGCCGGCGGCCGATCCGGCGCTGCGCCAGGCGCTGGCCCGAAGGGCCGCCCGCCAGGGCGCCGCGCGCCTGCACCGCGAACTGGCCGATGTGGATGCTCCGTCCGCGGCGCGAATTCACCCCAACGACCTGCGGCGCATCGTGCGGGCGCTGGAGGTGTTTCATCTGACCGGCGAGCCGATCAGCCGGCTGCAAACCCAGTGGCGGGCGGGCCGGCCGCGAATCGCCTGCCGCATGGTGGGCATCCGGCGGGAAAAAGAGGATTTGAATCATCGCATCAATCGCCGGGTGCGTATGATGATTCAAACCGGACTGGTGGAGGAGGTGCAACGCCTGGCGGCGGGGCCGCATCCGCTTTCCATGCAGGCGCGGGAAGGCGTCGGTTACAAGGAAATTCTGGAATATCTGGAGGGGCGAATCACATTGGCACAGGCCGGAGAGCAAATGAAAATTCACACCCGGCATCTGGCCAAGCTCCAGCGAACCTGGCTCCGGCGGTTCCCGCAGATTCGCTGGCTGAACCTGGCGGCGGATCAGGCGGCGGGGGGCCTCGCCGGAATGGCGCTGGAAGAAATAATATCTCAAAATCCCGATGATCATCGGGATCGAACATCCGCATCCCGCGCGGCGGGACCATGAAAGGACAATATCATGAGAATCCTGGCGATTGATGCAGGTTCCTCGTCGATCAAGGCGGGTTATTACAAGAACGGGAAACTCAAATCGCTCCGGCACGTGCCGGTGCAATCGCATCTTGCCGGCCACGAGGCCGAGATTCCGGCCCGTAATTTGCTCGCCTCTTTTGAAGAAGCGATCAGTCAAACCACGGCGGGCCGGCGAAAACTTGACGCCATCAGCATCGACACTTTTTCGCCCGGATTGGTGGCGCTGGATCAAAATGCCCGCCCGCTGCTCGGCTGCATTACGCACCAGGACCGCCGGAGCCTGCGCCAGGCCGAGCAGCTGGAAAAAACAATTGGAATGCAACGGCATCTGGAACTGACCGGCAACCGGCCCTTCCCGGGCGGCATCGCTTCGACTTCGCTGCTGTGGGTGCGCCAGAATCAACCGGAACTGTTCCGGCGAATCCACCGCATCGGCCAGCCGACCACCCTGCTGGTGCATCACCTGTGCGGCCAATGGGTGATTGATCCGTCCCAGGCGGCGTTTCTGGGCCTCTACGACGGGGTAAAGCTTGGCGGCTGGGTGGCGGAACTCTGCGCCGCAGTGGGAGTCGATGCGAAACAATTGCCGCAAATCAAATTCGCCGACGAAGTCGCGGGTCGGGTCAGCCGGGCGGCGGCCCAGCGGCTCGGCCTGCCGGAGGGTTGCCCCGTGCTGGTTTCGCTGGTGGACACGAGCGCGGCGATGCTGGCCACCCCCGGCCGGCCCGGCCAGCTTGTGCATAGCGCCGGTTCGACCGATGTGCTGGCGCTGTGTTTGCCCCAGGCCAAACCGGCACCGGACATTCTTACGCGCCCGCTGGGACCGGGGGCCTCCTTGCCGCGCCGCTGGCTGGCGGTAAGCACCATCGCCGCCGGCGGATCCACCATGCACTGGGTGCGCGCGAACCTTTTTGCCGATTATTCGGCCGGCAAATTCCATAAGCTTATCGAACAGATCGGCGAAGAATCGGCCGTCGTTTCCAGGGACGATCAAGATAATGCCTCCGCGCCGCCGCCGGTTTTCCAGCCCTATCTGGCGGGCGACAGAACCAGTCTGGAGGTAAAAACCGCGGCCTTTGAAAACCTCACCTTGGCTGACACCCGTCTGGACATGCTGCGGGCGGTTGTTGATTCGCTCGCCCGGGCGAGCCGGGAAAGATTCAACCGCCTGCGGCGTCTGCATCCCATTCGCAGGGAAATATTCACGATGGGCGGGCAGGCGGAATTGGCCCGCATTATGCACCGACGCTGGCCGGGGCGGTGGACATTCACGCCCCTGGAGGATGAAGCCCTCGGCGGCTTGCAGCGCCTGGCGGCGGCGGTGGAGTCGTTGTGAAACTCCGCGAATAGCGGCGGATCTGGATGAGCGGCAGCGGGGTTCTCGCGGGAGCTAAGTACGAGTATGGAGTGAAAAATCAGCCGCCTGAATTTTTCCTTGCCTACTGGCAGGTAGACGGGTATTTACCGCTGATTACGCGGATAGGGACGATGCTCGAGGAGTGTTGAACTCGTGCATGAACAATTGAGCCGCCGGATCACCGGCTCGGCAATTGTTGTGGTCAACGAGATCAAACCCGGGTTGGATGAGAATCTTTACGAGCGGGCTCTGATATTAGAACTATATATCCGCGCCATCCGGTGCGTCAGTGAAACCGTCTGTGTCTTATGAACTGAAAGGAGTTCATCATGGAATGATCCGTTAGCCATGTAGCCAGCCGGGCGTTGTTGGGAGCAATCCCTGCGACGGAGCCTCGGTATGGCGAAGACGTGAGCCGTAACGCTAAGTGAACCCAAATCAGCCTCGTTACGCCAATCGAGAGTGGCC
>JAJYDU010000205.1 GCA_021790475.1 Planctomycetota bacterium
CAGCGACAGCGGTTTTTCCAGCGCCGCCAGCCGGCCCAGTCCCGGTTCTTCCGGCAAGCTTTCCATGGTCAATAAATCAAAGGCGGGTTCCTCATAGGGATGCGAATCACGCATCGCCTGAACCACAGCGTCCAGGCACGAGATCGGCACTACAGTTTCAAACCGCACTTCCGGGACGAATTCCAGCCGCCCCTTTTCTCCAACCGCCGGCGATGTGGATTCATCGCCGAAAAATGTACCCGTGCCTTTGGTTCGGAAGCTGCACTGGCTGTAGCGGGTGCGGTTACCGATGCGCCCCGCGCCGGCGGTAAACACCGCGCCGGCGATCTCTTCCACGTGACTTTCCGGAACAAACACCACCAGCTTGACGTGCCGCCGCCGGGGAGGCAATACCAGCGATCCGCATACCCGCAGGCGCAGCGCGGCGGCCAGCACGTCATTGGTACCGCCCACGGCCGCGTCCAACGCCGTATGCGGGCTGTAAATGGCCACGCCGTGATAAGCCAGTTCCACCGCCAAGGAAGCCGGCTCGTTACCCTGGGCGCACAAATATTCGAGTGGTTTGAAAATCGGCGGGTGGTAGCATACCAGTAGATCAATTCCCTTTTGGATCATTTCATCGCGTACCGGGGGCGTGAGGTCCAGGGCTATAAATATTCTGGCCACCGAGCAGGGGGATGGCGGCGCCGAAAGCAGGCCCACCTTGTCCCATTCTTCCGCCAGATGAGGCGGGGCGATGGAATCCAGATACTCCCGGACATTATGCAGGTCTTCGCAGGAGCGACCCTGTACGCCGCCGGTCCAGATATTCACACAACGGCGGCGAACCGGTTCTCTCGACAAGGAGCCGGCGATCCCGGCATCAGATACTTTTCCGGTCGTCGATTTTCCCTGGTTTGAATCTCTGAGCGGTTGGTCAGCCATGACATTGCTCCTGAACCTTTTGCTCGTAAAGTCGGCGGATCTGGTTCGTGAGAGGCCCCGGTTTTTCATCGCCGACCGCGTGCCGCTCCACTCGCACCACCGGCATGACTCCCATGATGGCGTTGGTAAGAAAGATTTCCTTTGCCGTAAGTACATCTTGGACATTCAAAACTTTTTCCTGTACCGGCAGGCCATGTGTGGCGGCAAGCTCCAGCACGGTTTGGCGGGTGATTCCCGGCAGCGCCAGGCGGCAGCCAGGCTGACCCGGCATTTGCCACGGCGGCGTACCAATGGCGCCACCGCCATCAACCAGAAAAACGTTGCTGATGCACCCCTCGGCCAGTACCGAGAATTGTCGGGATTCCGCGGCGGTAAACCAGAGCGCTTCACCCGCCCCGCTCTTTTGCGCTTGCCGCAATCCCAGCAGCCGATCCATATAACTGATGGTTTTATGGCCGCAGAGAGGTGAATGAGGGTTCTGGTAATACGACGAAACCGCCACCGTCATGCCTTTTTCATACAGCGCCGGCGGGTAGGCGGCCAACGGCCCGGCGGAAATAAGCACGGTGCGGGGCGGATCCCAATCCTGCTGGCTATCGGGATCGGGATGGTGGTCGGGAACGGGCGCCGAGATATCGCCGGGCGTTAGAGTGATTCGCACACGCGCGGTGAAAAGGCCGTTGGTTTCCATGAGTTCGGCTACAAGCTCGGCGGTGGCGGCGGTGTCCAGTTGCACGGCGAATCCCAGTTCCCGCGCGCTCTCGTGGAGTCTATGCAGATGCTCCGCCAGGCGAAAGACCCGCCCGTTGCCGGCGAGCATCGTTTCAAACAACCCCGCTCCGTGCAGAAAACCGGCATCGAAAGGGGGAATCCGCGCGGCTTCATACGGCGTGATTTGTCCGTTGATTGCGACAAAATCCGACATACAAAACGTTGAGGATACCAGAAAAAAAAAGCATTGCACGGCGTTTTCCCGCTTGGGTGACACTTGCGGCACCACGCCTTTTGTGCACGGGGTGATAGAAGAAGCGCGCCGCCTCGGAGCCAGAACCATTTTCCTGACCTGCACCGCGCGGGAGCACATTCGTGTCCCAGCGGATTTGTTCATCTGCCTGCCCACCGGGCCGGAAGTGATCGCCGGCTCCACGCGGCTCAAGGCCGGCACCGCCACCAAGACGGTTCTCAACATCATCAGCACCCTGGCGATGGTGCAGATCGGCAAGGTGTATGGAAACGTGATGGTCGATCTGGATGCGAAAACAAGCGACAAGCTGGTGGATCGGGCGGCGCGAATCCTCATGCAACTGACCGGATTGGCGCGTGCGGAGGCGCTGTATCTGCTCACGCGGGCGGAGGGCAAGGTGAAGCGGGCGGTGGTCATGCACCGCCGCCGCTGCCGGCCGGAAGAAGCCGACGCACTGTTGGCCGGGGCCGGCGGCAGACTGCGGGATATTATCGAATAAAGGCCGGGCGCGACGATCCTGTCTCGCCGGCCAGCGGGGTTGGTTACTCCCAGAAAAACAGCGAACCGCCATCGAAATAGTTGCAATGCAAATTGGCCGGGCCTTTCCACTGCACCGAGCCGCGGGTTAGCCGCGGGCCTTGGCCCGCGCGTGGCCATAAGTGTTCACGCGGCAAGGCGTTGAGTTTTTTGGCATGATCGGCACTCCTTCGCATTATTTTTCCGCCCGCCCTATTTATCCCGATAGCCTTCCGGACGAAGTTCTAGCAGGCATGGTCCCCATGCCGTGGCTTTGAAGAGGCCCCCGGTGATGATGGCACGGGGGCCGTGCCGTTGTCGCCATAAACTATACTGGGGTATAGTATAAGAGCGCGAAGAATATGGAGGATCAACAATGTCCCACCTGATTACCAACCAGGCCAAGCTTGTCGCCCGGGTCCGCCGCATCCGCGGGCAGGTCGCGGCCATCGAAACGGCCCTGCGGCAGGAACGCGAATGCGCCGCCATGCTGCAGATGATCGCCGCGTGCCGGGGCGCCATCGACGGACTGATGTCCGAAGTAATTGAAGGGTACATTCGTATGCATGTGATCGATCCCAGCCACAAGCCGACGGCGGCCCAACTGGCGGCGGCCCAGGAGCTTATAGATGTTCTCAAGAGCTATATGAAATGACCGTTCCGGAAAAAAATCACGCCATGGACGCCGCGGGCCGCCCAC
>JAJYDU010000060.1 GCA_021790475.1 Planctomycetota bacterium
GGCGGGCGATCAACCCCCTGACGGTGCGCATCTACAACGCCGCCGGCGTGAACGACGTGCTCAAGATCAAGCACTTGATCCAGAAGGTTCCGGGGGTCAGCCTGGTGGTGGACCGCGGCATAACCGGCTCCAGCACAACGGCCTACGGCCAGCTTTCGGTACAGTACAACGGCGCCCCGGATGATTTTTACGGCGCGCTCCAGCAGGAGCTGGGCGTATCGACGGGTCTCAAGGCGGTGGATTTGCAGAACAACACGATTGATCTGGAGATCACCGGGCCGATGGTGCTCAAAACCACTACCATCAAGACCACGACCCGAATCCGCACCGAAACGCACACCACGGTCAAAACGGTCCACGAGAACCCGATTATGCCGGCCAAATAAACGTGTGGTGGCGGGCTATTTTGAGCGATCGGCGGCCTTGGCGGCGATATTTTTTATCGCCGGTATTCTCTATTGAGATGGGAGCGTTGGTTTCGGCTTGGATTGCATTGGTGTCTGATCTTTCCAACGAAACCGGATGACCTACTCCATCGCCGGATGCACCTTGCGCGAAAACCCCAGCGTCAGGATCAGCATCATCACCGCGCCGAGTGTAAGAATGGCGAATACCGCTTCAATGCCCAGGCGGTGGAGAACCCATCCCAGCGGCAGCAACGCCGTCACGCCCAGGGCATTGGAAAATCCCAGCGCCAGGCCTGATCCCAGCGCGCGGTTCTCCGGAAAAATATCCTGACCGATCAGCAGCGTCGCGGAGAAAGTGCTGAACATCGCCACTCCCATCAGCGCCGCCAGCAGCCACAGCAGCCAACCGTGGGAAATCACCAGCAGCGGCTCGAAAATCACCACCAGCACGGCGCTGGCGATCAGTACGTGGCGGCGGCCGAGCCGATCCGCCGCCGTCCCGCCGCCGATTTGTCCGATGACGCCGGCGATCAGCAGTGTGCTGATGAGTGCCGCACCCGAAACCAACGCCCCGCCGCGTAGTTTCCACATGATGGGAATAAATACGATGGTGCCAAACGCCACCAATGCGCGAAACGCGGAAAATCCGACAAGAATGAAAAAAGGACGCCGATGCGCGCGCCAGTGGATTTTTTCCGTCGTGGAACTTCGCGGCGGCAGGCGCGGCGTCAAGCGCGTGATCAACGGCAGCGAGAGCAGTGTGGGAATGACGATCAACCACAACCACGCCAAACCCAGGCGCGTCACGATCAGGCTGGTCAACAGCGGCCAGATTCCGCGTCCGAATTCGCCGCCGACCAGAAAAACCGCCAGTCCGCCGCCGTGCCGCCGCTCGGTAAGGCTGCGCACCGCCGCCAGCGCCTGGGGATGAAAAACCGCGCTGCCCCATCCTGAAATCAGCAGCAATACCAGCAGCGTCCACACGTTCGGCGCCAGGCCGATCAGCGCCGCCGCGCCCGTGCACGTAGCCAAGCCGAAAACAACAAAACTCCGCCCACCGATATGATCGGCCATCATCCCCGCGACCGGTTGAAACACCTGACCGATGTACAACGCCGCCGTGATCACGCCGACCATGGCGAGCGGCTGATGCAACGCGACCAGAACCGCCGGTAGAATCCCCGGCAGATAAAACGCCGCGCCATCGTTAAGAAAATGCGCCCACGCCAGGCAGATCAGTCCCCTGGCGCCGGAATTGGATACCGGGGCCTCGGCCGGCGCCGCAACCGGCGAATTCGTGCAAATCATGGATACGATTTATGCCCCGTAGTGTTTGACGCTCCAGCCCTTGATCCGCCCGCGACTGGGCTTGCGGCCATGGCTGGCCGCCTTGCCTCTCCAGCGCAATTTGTGATTTCGCTTTCTACGCGCCATAAACACTCCTCTTCTTCGTTTGTCGCCAAGACCGCTATGGTATCGCCCTTCACCGGGCTTTGCAAAATGCCATCGCCGTTTGGGAGAAAGGAGAAAAGAAATTTGGTTAATTTTCAGCTTGCCTGGAATGTTCGATCATCTGGTTGTAATTCCTCTGTTCGCCCCAACCGGACGGATCGCCGCGCAATTACCTTGCGGCGCCTAGAAAATCGCCCGTCATGTCCAGCGCGTCATCCATGGTCATGGCGTCCGGTTGGATCAACTGCACCGCCAGTTTGTGAATATGGGATCGCAACTGCGGATCGGTCAGGTATTCCACCGGCGATTTTCCGTGCAGGCGTGCCAGCATCAAAGCCCCCAGCATGGTTCCGCCCATCGCCTGAACCTGCGGGCGCATCTCCGCCCGCATCCGGTGACGGTAAGAGCGCCAGAATGTGTCCGCGGCGATCATATAGGCCCGCCAGCGCCGGGAACTGTAAAACGCCTTGAGCAGCAAATGATTCAGCAGGGTCGCCGCATCAAAGACCGGGTGACCGTAATAGGCCGCTTCGAAATCCAGCAACATCAGGCCGCCGTCCGGCCTGTTGTTTAATGGGCATATCAGCATGTTTTTGGGGGAATAATCGCCGTGGATGAGGCAGTGTTTTTCGGTCAGTAGAAAATTCGCCAGCTTTTCCAGCGCCGGTCGCAGGGATTCCTGCTTGTTCGCCGTCGTCCGCAGATACGGGTCGATGCGCTGCTGGATGAATCCCCGTGCGTCGCCGAAGCGGCGCTCCCATCGCGCTTGGCCCGCCGTGGCGGAGTGAATCGTCGCCAGAAGAGCCGCGGCCGCCTCCGGGGCGTTGGCGTCCAGCCGGCCGGCGAGCAATTCGGTCTTCCAGTTGACCGCTCCCGGCGCCGCCGCCGATATCGCCAGCACGTAGTTTTCCTCGTCGCTCCAGAGCACGCGCGGAAGGGTTCCCTCCGGAACTATATCCGCCAGCATGGTCAAGGCGTCGCGTTCCGTCCAGACCCGGTCCCGATCCACCAGCCATGATACCGCGGTCTTGTACCGCGCCAGCGGCTGCTTGATGACGAAGCAATTCCCACGGCGCATGCGCGCGTCGGGAACCCCGCATTTCTTCTGGTTTTCGCTGCGCAAGTCCGCACCGAGCGGTTCTCCACCTTCTATCTCCATGATTTGCAGCACCACATTGGCCACGCCGCCGGAAAGACTCTTCACCAGTCCCCGACCCGGCCCGATCGCTTCGCGCCGGCGGAGGTATTCGATGACATTCTGTTCATTGAGTTCAATCATGGTTGCCCGCCCGTCGCATGCGGGCCGCGGCCGCCAGAGCCCGGGCCGCCAGCGCCACGTTATGTACGCGATGAACGCGCACGCCGCGATCGGCCGCCAAAACCGTCACCAGTGCCGTGGCCAGGTCCGGTCCGGTCCAGTCCGTTCCCCGTGCGCCGGGATCGGAATCCTCCCTTCTATTATTACCGGTAATTTCCGTTAACAGGCGTTTTCGTGACACGCCCAGAACAATCGGATAGCCCGTGCCCACAAGTTTTTCGATGGTGGCGAGCAGTCTCCAATTATCCGCCGTGGTTTTTCCGAAGCCGATGCCCGGATCCAGAAAAACCCGTTCGCGCCGCACCCCGGCGGCCAGCGCCAGCGCCGCCCGCTTGCGCAGGTAGCTGATAATTTCCTCACACACGTTGTCGTAAGGTTCCGGAGATTTTCCGGGCGTTTCCCTCCGCCCGTGCATAAGAATGATCGGGCAATCATGGGCCGCGGCCACGGCGAACATCCGCGGATCGTGTTCGCCGGCGGAAATATCGTTGATCATGGCGGCGCCGGCCGCCAGCGCCTTTTCGGCCACCACGCTGCTGCGCGTGTCCACGCTGATGATTAATTTCCCGGAGGCATCCCGTTCCCGGATGCCGCGGATCACCGGCGCCACGCGCCGCACCTGTTCGGCAACGTCAACCGGCGCGATGCCCGGGCGGTGAAAACTGGAGGCCTCGGGTCCCACGTCCACAATCTCCGCTCCCTGCCGCGCCAGTTCCAAGGCTTTGTCAACCGCACGGGCATGATCCATTCCCGCGGCCGAGATGAATTGCCCGCCATCGCTGAAGCTGTCCGGCGTCACGTTCACCACGCCCATGAGCAATGAACTACCGGCAAGAACAACGGAATCCATTTTCCGTCTCCCAATGGTCCCGACGCAATTTTCCGTGAAAGCCTAACCTATCGCCGGCGGTGGTGCTATATGAAGTTTAATCATTGTCCCGTTTGAGGATGTCCTCGATTTTTGCCAGCGACGCCGCAATTCCCTCCATGCGGGGGTGAATGCCCAGCGCCCGCCGGTAGCAGTCGCGTGCGGCGGGTAGCCGGCCCAGGTGGGCGTGCCCATGCCCCATCCCCGCCATCGCGCCGAAGTGCGGCGGCATTCGCGCGAGCGTCCGGAGACAATCCCGAATCGAATCTTCGAATCGCTCGGCCAAATAATAAGCAATAGCCCGTTGGTTGTAAGCCTCGGCGAAATCAGGATCGGCCTCGATCGCCAGACTGAATTTCTCCGCCGCCGTGTCCAGATTTCCATGCTGGAGATGGCGCAAACCGCACTGAAGATGGCGGATACTTCGAAAATTCCCGCTGCGAAACCAGATCGCCCACAACGCATGTTCGATCAGATAGCAATAGTCCGCATCGCCATCATGCAGCGCCCGGGCCAGCGCCGCGACCGCGCTCTTATCGCCCACCAGCGTCAGCGACATCGCGGCGGTTTTGCGAATCTCGTCTCCCGGAGCATTCAGAAAGTGGATCAGTGTTGAAGTATTCCAGCCAGATTGTAATTCGCGCAGAGCTCCGGACAGATCGCCGCGGGTAAACGCCGGTTTGACTCTCGTCATAAACTCCGCCGCCCGAGTTGGGAGGTTGCCGGGGTTCTCTTTGCGCATGATGCCGCTTTCCAGGCCGGCTTACCAATAGCCGCCACGGTGCTGGTGGTAATTGATGCCCGCCGGAAATCCCGCAGGGGGGCGGCTCCGGGGCATGAATCGTCCGAATTCCGCTCTAATCGTAGGCGCGTTTTCCATCACCGGGCAAGTTGAATTTCTTTGCACCTGGTTGGCTGTCGTTTGGACACTTATTTTGTCCGGGTGTGCCAATACTTTTTAGCAAGGCTGATCTCCCGTGGGCGGGCGATTTTCTGGGAGCGTTCCGATAGCCATCGGGGGCTACGCGTGACATTTTTTAGCCGCCGGCGGTCCCACCGGCGCGTCCCGATAGTTATCGGGATATCCGTCCGCACATGTCATCTGGCGCAGAAACTGTAATACTCCCCCAAAACTGGGCGCGCTGCTAAGGTAGTTTTTGCCCCGTTTTGAGGAGTCTATTTTATGTCGGTCAAACGTCGTCGGTTTACATCCCAGTTCAAGGCCAAGGTGGCTCTGGAAGCGGTCAAGGGGCAGCGGACGATCGGAGAATTGGCGGGTTTATATCAGGTACATCCCTCGCGGATAGCGGCGTGGAAAAAGCATCTGGTTGATTATTCGGCGATGGCGTTTAATGAGCCGTCGACAACGGGTTCCAATGGCGCCGCTCCGGCGTTAACGGGGCAGTTATACGAACAAATCAGTCGGTTGCAGATGGAATTATCAAGACTAAAAAAAATCTGAACTGGACGACTGATCGGAAACGTCAGGCGGTGGAATATGGGCATCCGCGGATAGCGGTACGGCGGCAGTGTGAACTACTGGGGCTTTCTGCCAGCAGTCTGTATTATCGACAGGCGCCGGTGGATCCGGAGGATTTGGCACTCATGAAGTTAATAGATCGGCAATATACGGAAACGCCGTTCTACGGCGTACTGCGTATGACCGCATGGTTACGCCGGCAAGGCTTGGCGGTGGGTGTCAAGCGGGTACGGCGATTGATGCGGCAGATGGGTCTGCTCGCCCTCCGGGCTCGCAGCGGGGCGGCCTTGTTGCAGGGGAGGACTCTCTTAGCGAAGCCCATTTTGCGCCCAGTTGACAGGGAGTACCTCACAACACGTCAACAAGGCGAGCATGAAACTGAATATCCCGCCGGCGAGCCGCGTTGCGCCACCATGAGCGAATGAAGCTGAACCATTTGCGAGGGTCAGCGTCGATCTTTATATCCAACATGTCGTTGTCCTTGGGGGGCTATGCCATGGCGCACAGTCCTGAAAGCGATGAGGACTTCCCGCCGAAGTCGCTCCAGGGGGGCGGCTTCATATTCAACACTCCAACCAGTTCCAGCGGGAACCGTCCAGTTACATCGCGCTACGTCCCGCAAGGTGAAACAACCGCTGATAACAGTCCCAAATCGCCGTTGAGCCAGCTGCTGGGGAACGATCCAGTTACATGGCGCTTCATAACCGGAAGCTGCAACGCGCCATCTCGCGGAAACGCGCACCGCACGATTTGAATCACGTCCGCGCGTTTCCACTCGCGTATCGACGGCTAACGGCGTTTCTATCGGCGCGCCGATAGAAACGATCGTCTGTCGATAGAATCGCCGATAGAACGTCGTTAGATACCGCAACTCTTTATTTTGCAGACACATAATACGTCCAACGCGGAGGAGTTCCTTGACGTTTAAGCCGCCCGGTTTGCTCCAATTTCCGTAACAATCTTCCCGCTTGCGGTCCGGATAACCCACAGAGTTCTATGACGTGCTTGCGTTCGATCCTGCCGTGAGCCTGTACGTATTCTAAGATCATGGCCTCATGGCGAATCGGCGAGATACCATGCGAACGAACGTATTCTTCGGACTGCCCCAGAGCACGATAGAGTCTGGCACTCAGGTGGTAAACCCGCCCGCGTTTCTCCCCATGACCCTCGACGATGCCCCGTTCGTGAAGCCGTTCCAGGACGGCGCGGGCTTCGGTCATGCCTTTCTGGATCAGCCCGCCTACCCGTTCGGTAACGATCCGCCGCTCAAAGAACAGCGTGTTAAGCACCAGCATCTCGTCCAGACTCACTGGCGTGCCGGCCTTGTCCTGCTCATACACGAATGCTGCGAATTGAAGCGATGGCGGCCCGCCGCGCAATACCACCCGTACGGCTGTGGCGTCACTGCGGTCATAGTCGGGCGCGGTACGTCCATACCGCAACTGTCCAGTGAAGATTTTGTCGATGCCGCGTCCCGTTTGCTCAACTAACCCAATCCGGTGAAAAGCCTCGGCTAGCCGCGGATTCCGGGGCTTCGGTTCATGGACGAGCAGGTTGTCCAACGTGACGCCTTCCGGCAGACCGCCGGGGCTGGTGATCAGCAGGTGATCAGGCTGCCACTGAACGTAGATGTCATCCAACCGCGTGTAATCCCGATGCAGGACGGCATTATTCAGTGCCTCACGGAAGCCAATGGGCGAATAATCCGGAACCGGAAGGCGGAAGAGTCCCACGAGCACCTCGCGTTCCTCATTGCGGGCCGAGAAGCGTGTGTCCACTTCGGCCAACAGCTTGACCAATGGCATGGAAAATGTGTCGTTAACCTTGACGTCGCCTTGGATGTTGAGAACTTGGAAGTGCAACTTGTGCGTCGGTAGAAGCGATCGAATCTCTGATTCGTAGCCCCAGCAACAGCAGTCCCGCGATGTTGGGAGCGAGCTTTCCGTCCGGCCGGGTCTCCACCAGTCGCAATGCCTTGGCCAATTCAGCATCCCGCAATTTAAGCAGCGACTGATCACCGTGCAGGCGGGTAATTGTTTGCCGCAACCGCTCGAATTCCAACAAGTCCAGAGAAGCCATCGTGGCGTGTTCGACTACCTGCGCTGAAAAATCCAGAAGCCCCATATCTGTTCGCCGGGACCTCTGATCACGCGGGTAATACGGAACCGTTTGTGGCTTGCCATCGCCGCCGATGATGCGCCGGACAGATTTGCCGGATGCTGTGGCACACGGTTCAGGGTAGACATCCACTTCAATGGCGATCACCTGTCCTTGCGGATGCCCCACTACACTGATCCGCGTATTTACGTTGGGAACAGTGTTGTTGAAAATCGCAGCTTGCAGTTTGGTCGGATCAGCGGTTTGGCCATGGCGAGGCCGGGATCCCGTAACGGCGCCATCGTCATCAATGCCGATCAATAACACCCCGCCTTGGGTGTTGGCCATCGCCACCACTTCTTCATAAATCGTAGCGTCATTGATCTGCTGCCGGTCGTATTTGAATTCCACTGTCAATGATTCGCCGGCGGCAATCAGAGCGCGCAGTTCGGATTCAATCATGAGCTTTCCTCCCTGTGCGGCGGTGAACCGGGCTGCATGGTCATCGGCCTGGTCATATTGTCCACTTCCATCCAATAATGCTGCACCTTCTTGACCTCGTGCCACGGGAAACGCGACGGGTCACAGATCGGTTCCTGAAGGATCGGTTCGGTGGCATAATTGGTCACGATGTAAAGCCAGTAGCAATCCCGCCGGTCTTCGGCCACGCGGCGTTCATTCGGCGTGATCAGGATCGTGCCGGTTGCATTGGCCAACCCCTTGACTTCAATGAGCCGCAATTCGCCGGAATTAAGATCAAGGCTGGTGATATCGTAACCAAGGTCTTTCTCGTGAATATCATAGACTTGGCGGCCGAGCGATTTTTCATATTCCATCACCACCCGCATCGATGTGGCTTCGGTTTCCAGGTTCGGCTGAAGTCGTAGTATTTCAGGCGCCTGGCGGTCCGGATGGGGCAGAACCAAGACACTGGTGATGCGTTCGACGGCCTGGAGGGATAGCGAACGCTGGCGATCCATTTCCTGCTGGCGTCGCTGGCGACGGGCCATCAGTTCGGCGTGGCGGTTTTCCGCCTGGGTTAACCGGCCTTCTGCGCCGGGGACGCCTTTCTCCTTCTCCTCATTGGCCTTGCCGATTTCCTCATCGACTTTTTGAAGAAGTTCGGTCAGCGACAGTTCCACGTGTTCGGCGATGCGGTCAATTTCCGTTAACCGGTCCTTGCGGGTTTCATCCAGGAAAGGCTGGAAGGCGGCGGTTTGGAGCCAGGACGTTTGCTCCGGCAAGGCGGCCACGGGCGGTG
The DNA here is from genome assembly GCA_021790475.1 of Planctomycetota bacterium. Lineage (GTDB taxonomy): Bacteria > Planctomycetota > Phycisphaerae > WQYP01 > WQYP01 > JAKBMM01. The sequence continues at coordinate 8,884 of JAJYDU010000060.1, forward strand.
GGTTCGTGGGAACAGGCACCGGTGCGAAATTGCCCAATATTCCAGGTTCGCGGAGGATCGGTTGCTGGCCTTCGGCAAGTTCCACTGCGAAGAGCCGCTCGTGGATAACCACGCCCATGCCATCCACCACGCGGGCACGGTAGAAATCCATGCGCGATGGAGCGTCGTGTTGCAGGGAATAAAAGCAGGCCCCCCTGCCAAGGGCTTTGCCCGCAATCGCGCAAGTATGCCGCCGGAGGGCCTCAAAAAGCGGATGGCCTGGCGTAACCCATTCCAGCGAGTTTTTCTCCGCCACCGCACGGTCTGTGGTAGATCGCGGGTATTTGGCCGCCAGCGCAGGCAGGCGCCAATCCGCCGCCTGCTCGTAATGGTGGAGGGCCGACGGCGTGCGGCCGGGATCAAAGGCGTGTGGAAGTGCGGAAACATCTTTTAATTCAAGACGGACGCATGGAGCAGCTTGGCGGATGAAGCGAGCGATGGTTTCCGGCACGACCCGGCGCTCCTGCGCCATGGCCCGCCGTTGGACCAGCATTCCCAAGTTGAGTTTTTTGGAAGCCAACCCTTCAAGGGCATTTTGGCAAATCGCACGAAATTGGCGTTCGTCAACATTTTTCAGAAAGCGATCTTCCAAGTCGGCGTCACCCAGCTTGCCGGCGTAATAGTCGCGGAGCACCCGTTCCATCTGCGCCGCCGGCAGCACTTCGCCTACCACGTTGAAAACCGCGTCATCATCAAGAGCATCGCGGATTTCCTGCAGCTTCGTCAAAAGGCGTTGCAGGACGTGACCTTCAATGGTGTTGGTGGCCACGAAGTTGAAAATAAGGCACGGCTTAAGCTGGCCATAACGGTGGATGCGCCCCATCCGTTGTTCCAGCCGGTTTGGATTCCAGGGAATATCATAGTTAAAAAGAATGTTACAGACCTGTAGATTGATGCCTTCGCCCGCCGCCTCGGTGGCGACGAGAATCTGGATCGCCCCGTCCCGGAACTGTTGCTCGGCAAACAGGCGGGAGCCAGGTTCATCACGAGAGCCGGGCTTCATGCCGCCGTGGATACAACCGACCCGAAAGCCCCATTCCTGGAGTTTGCCGACCAGATAATCAAGCGTATCTTTGAACTCGGTAAAGATCAGCAGGCGCTTATCCGGCTGGCTGAAGAATCCTTCCTGCTGCATCAGGTTTTTCAGGCGGGACAATTTCTCTTCGGCGCCGCTCTCTTCCACCGCTTGGGCTTCGGTCGCATGTTGGCGAAGTTCTTTGATTTCTTCGCGGACTTGCTGTGCATTGCCGGCCAGTGTGATCGCTTCAAGGGTCTTTTCGAGCCGTTCACGCTCGGTATCCTCCATCTCCTCGACTTCTTCAGGCGAAGGCAAGTCCGGCGGCGCCTGGCGGGCAAGTTCCTGGGCCTGTTTGAGGCCGTCTTCCAGGCGACGGGCACGGTTTTCGAGGCTATGCCGTAGGGCATAAGTGCTGGATGCAAGTCGGCGCTGGTAAAGAGACATGAGAAAACCCACAGCGCGGGCGCGGGGGTCATCGCCCTGCATCGCCGCCTTGGCGCTATGGCGTTTCACGAAACCGGTGACTTTTTGGTAGAGCTTCAACTCCGGTCCATCAATCTGAAAATCTACCGTTCTGGGGATGCGCTTGGTGAATATCTTCTGGGCAACCCACGTTCCGTCAGGTTGGCGCTTCGGAAAGTAGACCATCGCCTCCTTCGTGCGGCGCAGATAAAACGGCGCCCGCCGGCGGTCCATCGCCTGGCGGATGGATTTGACATCGGCGTAGGCGTCTGGATCCAAAAGTTGCAGAAATAAGCTGAAGTTATCCGGATCGCCTTTGTGCGGCGTTGCGGTCAGCAGTAGCAGGTGGTCCGTGGTATCGCGCAATAGCTCGCCCAGCGCATATCGCGCCGTCTTGGCGGCCGGCGGCGACCAGGACATCCGGTGGGCTTCGTCCACGATCACTAAATCCCATCGGACCTGGCGCAAGCCCGGCAGAACATCCTGCCGCTTAGCTAAATCGAGCGATGTGATGACCCGTTTCTTTTCCTGCCATTGGTTAAAGCCGAATTGCTCGCGGATATCCGCGCTGCGCATGACTTCAAATTTGGCCTCGAACTTCTCCTTCAGTTCCCGTTGCCACTGGAAGGCGAGGTTGGCCGGGCCGACAATGAGGATGCGTTCGGCCAGCCCCCGGAGCTCGAGTTCGCGGATGAGCAAACCAGCCATGATTGTCTTGCCGGCGCCTGCGTCATCGGCGAGCAGAAACCGCACCCGGGCGAGCTTGAGCAGGTGGTCATACACGGCTTCCAACTGGTGTGGCAGAGGGTCTACACGCGAAATAGAAAGGCCGAAGAAGGGATCGAATTCATAGGCAATGCCGAGGGAATAAGCTTGCATCCCCAGCCGTAGAAGTTGACCGTCACCGGTGTAACTGAACGCCGCGTCGATGATGACAAGCTTGCCAATATCGTCGGCCTTTAGTGTGACCTTGCGGAACCGTTCGGTATGAATACCTACCAGCCCGGCCACCCATGTCCCGGCGCCATCGGTCCGGACAGTTTCCACCCGCATTGGTTCGCTGAAGAGCGAGCCAGTGACGGTTTGACCCTCACGGATAGGTGGCTGTTGATTCATTACGGTTTGTGTTCCTTTCGGCTGATCACCGCGCCTGTGCAACAACACCGCAATGACCTCCCGTACTACGGTTCAGAGGGCGTCTGGCAATGGATATCGGGCTGACTCAGACGGCTTACACGTTGCGTCTGCCTCTGATTCACAGCCGCGCAAGGAAGGGGTAAGCCGTTCCGTCAGCCACACAGTATGCCCCTATTTCACGGCGGGTTCACGGGGGTGTCAAACGGAACGGACATAATAGAAGGCGCCCGGTCTTGCCAGTCCCGGCAAGCCAGGACGCCGGAGCAATGCCTGAGATCGGTACGCGGGGTGCTGAATCTCCGGCTACTTTTTTGCCGCTGCGGCGGACAGCGAGCGCCCTGTTTTATCTGGCGTTACTTATTTATGCGTGTCTGTGCATATAGAGATAATAACCACAACCGGGTTAGAACAACGTGCAGAATACTCGACAATCCGCGGGTTTTAAAAACGCCCGCAGCAAAATCCGCAGCAGGCCGGCAAAACACCGATTTGGACCTGGTCAACGAACGATGGCTGTCGCTGCCCGAGCATATCAGACTGGCGGTTTTGGCGCTGGTCAAGAGCGGTGGATAGTGCATAGCCGTGCACGGCCATAATTGCAGAACCGGACCGGTGTTTGCCAGAACGCGGCAGGTTGGGCTATTGGCCGCCCGCCTTCCGACCGGCCGCAGCGCGTTCAAAGGCGTCCGCCACCGTGTGGTAGACGTAGGCGTTTGGCGTGTGAAATTGCCAGAACCGCCGCGGGTCCAGACCCAGCGCATCGCTGATCGCCGCGGCGACCGCCGGGCTGCGCGACATCCCCTGCTCGCAATGCACGATAATCGCTCCGGCGTCCGCTTCATGCTTGCGGACAAACTTCCGTATGGCATCCGCCTGTGCCGCCGTGATCGGCTGAATCTCCGGCGGAAGCTCAAAACCCGCCGCCGGCTCGGCATCGTGAAACGCCAGGAACAGCACGTCCCGCAGCCCGCTTTGCGGCTTGACGTTCGCCCTCTTTTTGCCGGGGTCATGAATGGAAATGACCACGTAGTCCGACCGTATCGGCATGCCACGCTCAATTTCATCGCGATCGCAAACGCGAATTTCCATACGCCCGCCCTAAACATTCACCGCAGAGTCGCAAAGGGCGCCGAGACGTCTTTGTAGTTGAGAACGATACGCTTTATGCCATTCCGAAGAACCAAGACATTGAAGTTTATCAATAGATCCACCGTCCAGCCGCCGAGTTTTAAGTATGTCAACAACTGGGCCTCATGGATGGATTCAATCGCGGCGACAGCCTTGAGTTCCAAAACAACGGCTTTCTCAACCACAAAATCCAGTCGATAGCCGCAATCCAATGCAGTGCCCTTCTAGACCACGGGAAGTGGAACTTGGCGCTGGAAGTTCAAGCCGCGAATCTTCATTTCTTGGGCCAGGCACTCTTCATAGGCTGACTCCAGCAACCCTGGCCCAATTGTCCTGTGAACTTCAATCGCCGCCCCAATGATTTTCGCCGTTAGTTCCTTCATAATATTCTCCTCTGCGCTCTCGGCGCCTCTGCGGTGATATCTTATCGTGCCGCCAGGCCGAGGAAGCAATGCACATAACACGCCAAATCGCCGATGGTCTTGCGATCTTCGCCGAGCGTTTGGCGCCAACCGGCAGCCTCACCGATTTTCGCCATGTTCCGCGCCGGAATATTGCACGTGTCGATAAACACATTATGTGTCCGCGTCCGGTCCGCATCAATTTGCCGGTCATCCACTGCTTCTGGTCGCTGCGACCGCACGCGAAGTTCGGCATAGCGGATGGCCGCCTCGATCTGGTCATTTCGCATATCCGCCAATTTCGAGCGGTTGATCTGCTGATAGACGGCTGTCGCAACGGAGTATTCCAGCGGAATCAATCCCATGTCGGCCTCCCAAACGTCCCGACATATCACCGACACAATACACTCCACCGCAGACAGTTATGGTCCGCGTGGCCGGTGTGCTGTCTTTAATGCGGCTGGCCGCGACTGGGATCACCTGTTGCCGCCAAACAGCATCTCAGGTGCGTATCTGAGGGCAAATTCGGCGACTTCGGTCCCGGCGATAAGGTAAATCGGTTTCTTTAGCTCCTCCGATTTGTTTCGAATGCAGTCTTCGAGCGCCTGCGTTTTGTTCGCCGTGGTTATCAAGAGGCCGCCGTCCGCTTCAAAATTGCTGATACCGTTAACAATCTGGTCTACGGCGGTCAAGTCGAAATGATCTCCTTCGTAAGACTTGGCCTGAACAACTAACTTCGTCGTGAGGTCGATTCCCAGTATCGGGTTCCAAAACTCGACGAGCAGGTCGGCACCGTTGTCGGTTTTCCAGCCAAAGCCGTTGGGGGTTGATTTGGTATTTGGCAACGCCGAGAAGATTTTGTGGAGGAAGCGTTCGAACTCCTTGCTCTTATTCATTTCATGGATCGCCCTGGTGATTTCAGGAAGCAGCTTCGACAAGCGGTTCTTTAGGTGGATGCTGGATCGCGACTCCGGGTTTTCGGGGCTGTACCTCCTCTGCCTCAGGTTGTCGAGGCTTTCCAGGAAATCCGCGACCTGGTGCACCCGCTGTATTCGCTTATGCGGGCTCAGGTTCACCGAGGGGAGGACATTGCGGTCGCTGCGGTCGAATTCAACCATCGTGTCCAGCTGATTCGGGATGACATTATGGAAGTCCCGTCCCAAAGAGCACTCGACCCCGCCGTCGAATTGATACTCACCCGCGACTTGCACGGCAACGCATTTTCCGTACGCGGGCATGTTGACGTGAACAATCCAGTCGTCCGTGCGGATTTCAAGCAGCAGTCGATTTCTCCCGAAATATTCCTCCTTCAGGGATTTTGTTTGGTCCCACATGCCGAACCGGGAACGGCCCTTTTTTATTTCTTCGTAAACGAGCTTACGCGCGTCGTCGTCCTCGATTCTTGCGAATGCAAACACCTGCACTGCCACGGCCGTCTCCTTTTCCCGGCAAAGATGACGCGGCCCAATGCACGCCGGGGAAACATGACATTTCCACGAGTTGTTCCGCATACGGCATCAATATACCTACGCATCCAATGACTGTCAACCGCTAACGGGCCGATGCGGCCCGAATGCATGCCGGGGAAAACCTGCTGGAGATTTCTTTCTCCGTCTTCTTCAAGCCAGCCGGCCGCCGCTGAAGCCCCCTCTTCGCCGAAAAGCTGTTTGGCGCGTTCGCCGACCGGCAATAGCCGCACCACGCCTTTGCTGGTTTGAACGATCCGTCCTTCCCATTTGGCAAGGTCCACGCCCAACGGCTGGGCGAATCGGCGGACCACATCAAAAACGAGCGAAAACCCGCTGGACCGCTGAGGCGCGGAGACCGCAGAGTTTTCATCTGACGTTTCATCCGTTTCACCCTCGCCATCCGGTCCATCCTCTGCGCCCTCTGTTTCTCCGCGGTGATTCCCTTGGCCGTTCGTGCTTTGCAGCGTCCACAGAAATAGCGCCGTCAGTCGGGCATCTTCTTTCAAGGCGCCCGCCGTGCCGTTGCGGGCCTTGGCTTCCGCCGAGCCGAGCACGTTTTCCAGCGCCGTGCGGCCAACGACTTCCCAGACTCTTTCCAGATATTCGGCCAGTTTCACTTCTCGTCCCTCGGCGATTCCCGCCGCGCCGATGGACAAATCGTCCGTTTCCGGCTGCACGGCCGACAGGCGGGCTATCTCGCCTAGGAGGGATTTTTTCTGACGCACGTTTGCGACCAGCGTATCCAAATAATGATGGAACCTCACCTTTTCGCTTGATAGCGCGTCTGTATGTTGACTGTCGGATATCTCCGGGATGTGGTTAAAGAACGCCCGAATCCAGATCGG
>JAJYDU010000061.1 GCA_021790475.1 Planctomycetota bacterium
ACGCCCGGATAATAGCGGCAATACCACAGCATGCGCATGGCGTGAGGTGGTCCAGGCGGCGATGCGATTACCTTTAGGCCCGTGGAAAAGCAGCACATAATTGTCCGCTCCGCCGATTTTCATCCGTTTGACAAACCGGCAGCCGGCAAGTTGTGTCGCCAGCGTACGGACCGCCAGGTAGGCGGGCTTGGGATCATACACTGGAATACGACCGGCATGGTACGCAAAGCGAACCGTGCCCATACTATCCCATTCATTTTTTTGGTTGGTTCCATCGTTGTGCCAGTCATACCACATTGTCAGGGGAATGCCATGCCACAAATTCACCAGAAATTCACGCACCAGCATACGAGCCTGGCGGAGAGCGTTGGAATTAGTCCATTCGATGGGAGAAGATGAAAAGGAGGGGTAGCCCCATTCGTCGGCGATGACCGGGATGTTCCGACCGAGCGGAGCGTAGCGGGCGATCAGCGCCCGAATGTGACGGTAAGCCGGGAAAACGGTTTCCGGACTGCTCAGGCGATAGGGATGAATGGTCACGGCGTCGAAATATTTGAGCACGCCCGCTTTGAAACACCGCCGCAGAAAATTTAAGCTCATCCAGTCGCTCAGAGCGGGACCGACATAGAGTTCCTGCGGTGCCACGCGGTGAATTGTTTTGCCTACGGCCAGGGCCAACTTTGCATACGCTGCGACGTTGGGGTGAGGTTGCCAGTTGACGTCCGGTTCCTCCCACATTTCCCATATAATGCCATGACCCCGGAAATGCCGCACCGCCGCGGCCACCCAGCGACAAAAAGCGCGGCGCGCCGCAGGGGTGGCCGGCGCCAGGCCGTGGTCATACAGTGGATTGCCATAATCCAGAATCCATAGCGGACGGATATGATAGCGCTTCAGTGCCGCAAGTAGATGATCATAAGCCCGAAAATCGTAATGGCCTTTGACCCGTTCGGTTGCTCTCCACCCAAAATCCATACGAATCCAATGAAATCCCGCCGCGGCGAGCATCCGCATTTCGCCGGGTCGGGGTTGGGTGAAGTGAATGTTCACGCCGAAACATTCCGGCACACGCGGCGTGGCGGACAAAAAGCTGCGCCAAGACGGACGCGGGGGCGCCATAGCGCTAGCGGCGAGTGTTATCCCGCCGCCATTACCCAGCGCCACAGCAGCACTGGCGGCCAACACCCAGACCATGGAAATACACATAAATCTTTTCATTAGATGTTTATTCAAAAAACAAGACACAATTTTCCGAATGATTGCGGTACAGAGCCAATAAATCATCTCTGCTTAATATATTTCGGATCGTGGGAGATGGCAAGGTTAAGCCCCCGCTCGCCAGCCGGGACGACGATTGCGCGCATTTTCGTGCCGGTTTCATTGGTAAGACGGTAACGACCGGATGCCAGCGGCAACACCACATGATGCTCTTGGCGGGACGTGGTCCAGGCGGCGATGCGATTACCTTTAGGCCCGTGGAAAAGCAGCACATAATTGTCCGCTCCGCCGATTTTTATCCGTTTAACAAAACGGCAGCCGGCAAGTTGCGTCGCCAGCGTACGGGCCGCCAGGTAAGCGGGTTTAGGATTGTAGACGGGATTACGACCGGCATGGTACGCAAAGTGAACCGTGCCAAAACGATCCTCTGTATTTTTCGGGTTGGTTCCATCGTTGTGCCAGTCATACCACATTGTCAGGGGAATGCCATGCCACAAATTCACCAGAAATTCACGCGCCAGCATACGAGCTTGGCGGAGAGCGGTGCAATTAGTCCATGTGGTGGGTGTGGAGGTGGAGGGGTAGCCCCATTCGCCGGCGATGACCGGGATGTTCCGACCGGGTGGCGCGTAGCGGGCGATCAGCGCCCGGACGTAGCGGTAAAGAGGGACGACGGTTTCCGGACCGCTCAGGCGATAGGGATGAATGGTCACGGCATCCCAATATTTGAGCAGGCCTGCTTGGAAACATCGGCGGAGAAACTTTCTGGACCCGGCCGCTGAAGCCAGGGCCGGACCGACATACAATTCCCCCGGCGCTACGCGGCGGATAGTTTTACCCACGGCCAATGCCAGCTTGATATAGGCGCGGACGTTCGATCGCGGCGACCAGGAGATGTTGGGTTCGTTCCACATTTCCCATATAACGCCGTCACTGCGGAAATGTCGCACCGCTGCGGCCACCCCACGACAGAAAGCCCGGCGAACTTGGCCGGTAGCCACGCCATTGCCGGTGACCAGAGTTTCCAGCGCCCGCATATGGTAGCGGTGCAGCGCCACAAACAATTGATCGTAGGGATGAAAATCATAGCGCCCTTTGATCAATTCGGTTAAGTTCCATGCAATACCCGTGCGGACCCAATGAAATCCCGCCGCGGCGAGCATCCGCATTTCGCCGGGCCGGGGTTGGGTGAAGTGAATGTTCACGCCGAAACATTCCGGTACACGCGGCGTGGCGGACAAAAAGTTGCGCCAGGCCGAGGGATGGACCGGCGCTGCCGGTGCCGGGCGCGTTGTTGCGGCAATCAACATACCGGTCGCCAGAAGCAGCGAAAATTTACACATGGATGGCTCCTGCTGTGAAATACACAATCCCTTATCCTGAGAAGCTGTCCCATCCGTAGTTGAAGGTTGGGAAGCGGCTGGTTCATAAAGCTACCCTGTTTTGCGCGGCATGGCAATCTCCTTTTGTTGATCGGATTTTTGTTCCAAGTGGGCCTGGAGCATCCATAACTGCTGATACCCCATGATGCGGCGGAATTTCTTCGCCGTGGCCAGTAACGCGCCGGCCGCCCAACGCAACGCCATGTCCTGCCCCTGCCAGCGGCTCACACGCCGAGTCTTTTCACGCAACCCCGCATGGGATGAATCCAGCACATTGGTCGTACACAGGCAGCGGCCCAGCGAAGCCGGCAGACCCAGGCGGTTGAGCGTGAACATTTCCTCCAGCCCCTCCCGCAAGCGCGCCGCCGCCGAAGACCATCCCCCGCGTTCCAGCCACCCGGCCAGTTGCTCCAGTTTGGTCTGGCCGGTCTTCCAGTCCAGCTGGAAGGCCGCCCGCATGGCCGCCTTGGTTTGCTCATGCTGATCTTCGGGTAAATGCGCCAGGACGTTGCGTATCTTGTGATTGCGGCAACGTTGCACCGGATGATCCGCGCCAAACACCGCCTCAATCCCGGCCCGCAGCGCCTTGGTCCCGTCGATCACAAACAGCCGCCGGGTTTTCGGATCCAACCCCCGCCGCACCAGGTCCTCCAGCAGTTCCTTGACTACCGTGCTGTTTTCTGAAGCGCCCGGAGCCAATCCCAACACATGCTTATAGCCTTGGGAATCCGCGCCCAGAGCACATAAAACGTGATGTCGGTCAAATTGAATGCCGTCCAGATAAATCACCAGAACAGGCGTCTGGGAAAGATCCTTCGCCAAGAGTTCCCGCAACACCTTTTCCCCGGCGGCGATGGCGCGCCGACTGATCGAAGATTTGCTGATGCCCACCGTCATGGCCGGTCTGGCCTGGAACTTTGCCGAATGGGTGCATCACCGCCGGCCCACCACGTTGGGCATCGCCTCCGGCTTCGTGGCCGGTCTGGTCGCCATCACCCCGGCTTGCGGTTATGTGGCGCTCTGGTCCTCGCCGATTATCGGTTTCCTCGCCGGAGTGGTTTGCTATGGCGGCGCCCAGCTTAAGACGATTTTCGGTTATGACGACGCTTTGGACGCCTTTGGCGTTCACGGCGTGGGCGGATTCCTTGGCGCCATGCTCACGGGCGTGTTCGCCTCTACGGCCATCAATACAACCGCGGGTGTCATCGACGGAAACTGGATTCAGCTCTGGTATCAGTTCCTGGTAGCCGGCGATGCCGTACTGCTCGCGGCCGTTGGAACCGCCGTCATCGTGTTCGTTCTTGATAAGACCATTGGCGTCCGCGTGTCGGAACAGGTGGAAATCGAAGGTCTGGACTTTGGTCTCCACGGTGAAAACGGTTGGCAGGTCGGCGATATTCCGGCGCCATCGGCGGTTCTGCCAAGCAACGCGATTTGAGCCGGCGGCGGGGCATGATGAATCGGGAAGAATACCCGGCCCGCGGCCGGTCCGCGGGTCGGGATTATCAAAGCGGTCCATACAGTTGGAGAATTGCATGAAATTGATTATCGCCATCATTCAACCCCATCGTCTGGAAGCCGTCAAACAGGCTCTGAGCAACGTGGAAGTGTTTCGTCTGACCGTGTCCGATGTGCAGGGTTACGGTCGCCAGAAGGGGCATACGGAATATTTTCGCGGCAAAGAGTTGCAGGTGAACCTTATCCGCAAGGTTCGCCTGGATATCGCGGTGAATGAAGCCTTCGTTAAACCCACCATCGATGCCATAGTCCAAAGCGCGCGCAGCGGACCCGGAGGAAAAGGTCAGATTGGCGATGGAAAAATTTTTATGCTGCCCCTGGAAAATGTGATTCGTGTGAGCGACGGGACACAGGGCGGCGAAGCGATATAAGAATCTATCTCCCTGCCGGCGAATGTGACGGGGGTTATCATTGACCATCGATTACGCGGATAGGGACGCAATCCATTTGGCGCGCGGCGCCACACGCCAAGCCCTGTCGCCCCGATGAGTGGATACCTTACCTTCACTCAATTGGCATTGCCGGTGAACTCCTGCCGGCCGGCAGGTCCGTCAGACGGCACTCCAATGGAAGCGTGTGGCGCCTCAGCCCCAACCAGGTGGATGATCGCATCCCGCACGGGTTTTATGCGACACAGTTATGTATCCGCGCCATCCGCGTAATCAGCGGTTGGCTCTTAGTGCGTTGGGAGGGAGGTCGGGTCCGGACTTTACGCAAAGGTTCAAAGGCGGGCGACAGGCAGGTCCACCCAGAGCCGGATAGCACGCCGAATCCGTCATACTTCCCGACAAGTTGCAGGATGACGCGCCGTAGCGCGGCCCGGCCGCGCCGGAAGAAATAACAGGGCGCCGCGCCGCGGCCGGCGGCGCCGGCAAAACCACCTTGTTCAAAATTCCCGCCGCGCCGTGCCTGACATGGCGCAACGCATTTGCCGGGAGCGCCGATCCTCCGCAATCGAGCCGAGGACAAACTCCATGAGTTCGCCCACGGTTCGATGCCCTTCGACCGGGTGGCGCAGATGCAGGCCGGAGCGGAATTCATAGCGATTGCGGCGGCCGCAGCGTCGGCGCCGCAGATAGCCGACATCTTCGAGATCGGCGACGATGCGCTGGACAGCGCGCTCGGTGATACAGACTTGTGCGGCCACGTCGCGCAGCCGCATTTCGGGTTTACCGGCCAGGCACAGCAGGACGTGCCCATGATTGCTCAGGAACGTCCAGGCCGGCGGCGGGGCGGAGTGCGGAGACGATTTTCGCATAAAAAAATCTTAATCGCGACATACGCGCTTGACAACGCGAAATTCGTGTCGTATATAAAGATGAGATATACGAGATTTATTTCGCGTATTAAATATCGTATAATTGAGGACGCCGGCAAATACGCCGGAGAAAGAAGACCGCCAATGACGCAGGCAACCCCCATCACTGTGGCCGCGGGCGACGGCATCGGACCGGAAATCATGCAGGCCGTTCTACGCATGATCCAGGCCGCCGGAGCGCGACTCCGGATCGAAACCATTCAGATCGGCGCGAGCGTCTACCAGCGCGGCTGCAGTGCGGGCATCGAGCCGGCGGCCTGGGAGTCGTTGCGCCGCACACGCGTCTTTCTCAAGGCGCCCATTACCACGCCGCAAGGCGGCGGCTTCAAGAGCCTGAATGTCACGGTGCGTAAGACCCTGGGGTTATTCGCCAACATCCGGCCATGCACCGCGTACCATCCGTTCGTGCGGACCCGTCACGCGGGGATGGACGTCGTGATTGTGCGCGAAAATGAAGAGGATACCTATGGCGGAATTGAGCACCGCCAGACCCAGGAGGTTATGCAATGCCTCAAGCTGATTACCGAGCCGGGCTGCCGGAAGGTCGTTCGCTACGCTTTTGAGTACGCCCGCAGGCGTGGTCGCCGCAAGGTCTCATGCTTCACCAAGGACAACATCATGAAACTGACCGACGGGTTGTTTCACAGGATATTCGAGGAAATTGCGGCGGAATATCCCGATCTTGAACATGAGCATTGGATCGTCGATATCGGCGCGGCCAAGTTGACCGATACGCCGCAGGCTTTCGATGTGGTCGTGCTGCCCAATCTCTATGGCGACATTCTCTCTGATGTAGCCGCGCAGATTGCCGGATCGGTCGGCCTCGCCGGCTCCGCCAACATCGGAGAACATGCCGCGATGTTTGAGGCCATCCACGGCAGCGCGCCGCGTCGTGCGGGTCAAAATCTTGCCAACCCCTCCGGATTGCTGCTGGCCGCCGTCATGATGCTGGTTCACATCCAGCAGCCGCAGGTCGCCGAAACAGTCCACAATGCCTGGCTGCGCACCATCGAAGAAGGCGTCCACACCTACGACATCTTTCAGGAAAACATCAGCCGCGAGAAAGTCGGAACCGCGCAATTCGCCGACGCCGTGATCGCACGCATCGGCAAGAGTCCCACGCAGCTTGCGCCGGCGCGCTACGCTCCCACCACGGAAGCCATGCTTCCACTTCCGCCGCCGGCGCCTCGGAAAAAAAAGGATATCGTGGGTGTCGATGTGTTTGTGGACTGGAACGGTTTGAATCGCGACCCCGAGTTGCTGGCACGGGAATTGATCCGGGCAAACGGCGATGGACTTGAGCTGACGATGATCACCAATCGTGGCGCCAAGGTTTGGCCGCAAGGCATTCCAGAGACCTTTTGCACCGATCACTGGCGCTGCCGCTACACGCGGAGAGACGGTCATGGCCGCGGACCGACGGGTCACGCGCAGATCACGAATCTGCTCCAGCGGATAGCCGCTACGGGCATCGACTTCATCAAGATCGAAAATTTATGCACATTCGACGGAGAGCCGGGCTATTCACTCGGCCAGGGACAATAATCAAAGGAGCGGCTCTTCGCCGCCTTGGAGTCGGGCCGCCATGACGCCGGGACCGCAACGATTCCAGCCTCGCCACGACAATCCGATTCATCCCGGTGCGACGATCGGAATTCTCGGCGGCGGCCAACTCGGGCGGATGATGGCGCTGGCCGCCCGCTCGATGGGCTACAGAGTTCATGCGCTTGATCCGGATCCGCACTGCCCTATCAGCGCCTTGGTCGGCAAGCTTCTTACGGCCTCATTCTCCGATAGCCGGGCCGCGGGCCGGCTTGCGCAAGAATGTGCGGCGGTAACCATCGAGATCGAAAAAATCGCGACAAGCAGTCTTGCGCAGGCGGCGCAATACGCCCCCGTGCGGCCAGGCGTGGGAGTTCTTTTCGTGGTGCAGGATCGCGCGCGGCAAAAAGATTGGCTGGCACGCCATGCCTTCCCGCTTGGCCACTGGAAAGTGGCTGAATCGCCCGAGACTTTGTACGGTGCGGCCGCGGCCTTCGGCTTCGACTGCTATGTGAAGTCTTGCCAGGATGGATACGATGGGCGCTGCCAGTTCCGGATTCGTTCGCAAGCCGATGCAAAAGAGGCTGGAAGTGCTATGGGAGATCGCCCGGTTGTTGTCGAAAAGGCTCTCGAAATAACAGCCGAACTGTCGGTATTGGTTGCGCGCCGGTCTACGGGTCAGATCGCAATTTACCCGCCCGCTCTGAACCACCATGTGGAAGGCATCTTGCGCTGGGCGGTGATTCCGGCGCCGCTGCCGCACGAGGTTCTCGTGCAAGCCCAGGATATGGCGCGCGGCATCGCCGAAGCACTTGCGCTCGAAGGTCTGCTGACCGTCGAGATGTTCCTGGTTCATGGCGAACGGTTATTGGTAAACGAACTCGCGCCGCGCCCCCACAATTCCTATCACGCCAGCGAGCAGGCCTGTGCCACCAGCCAGTTTGAACAGGCTATCAGGGTCATCTGCGATCTTCCGCTTGGATCGGTGGAAGTTATTCGACCGGCGGCAATCGTCAACTTGCTCGGCGACTTGTGGGACCACAACGGGCCGCCCCAATTCTCCGCGGCGCTGGATTTGCCGGGAGTGCGTTTGCACCTGTACGATAAACAGATACCGCACCCGCGTCGAAAAATGGGGCATCTTTCGGCGTTCGCACAGACGCCGGAAAAGGCGATCGAAAAAGTTTGCCAAGCGCACCAGCGTCTGACGCAACAAACGCCGGCGCCAGGGTATCCGCCTTGGCCTTGTCCCCCAACCGGGGGTGCTTGAGAGATTCGGCGTGATATCCAGATGATAAGGTGTCATGCCGCCTTCCCTACCGGCGTTATTTTACCGTTTGCTTTGTTGCTGACCCGTCAACCGTTAAAATATGGTTTTGGAGTATAATACAATATGCTGGATCAGCGGAAAATTGAGCGATTGACACAACTGACGCTGGCGGATCCGCAGAATGATCTGGGATTCTTTTCGCTCGGACGGGCTTATGTTGATGGGGCGCTGTTCAAGCAAGCGATTGCTCCTCTTATGCGGGCATTGCAACTGAATCCCGGTCTCTCCGCGGCTTATGTATTGCTGGCCGAGGCTCAGCGGCAGGCGGGTGATTCGCAAAATGCCGTGCATACGCTTACCCAGGGTTATAAAATTGCCGAGGAACACGGCGATCTAATGCCGCGTAATCAAATTGCGGACATGCTCCGGGAACTTGGGGCTCCCATCCCCGAGCAAAAGCGGGTGGAATTTAAGCCCCAGATGGCCGCGGACGGAAATATCCAGTGTCGTCGCTGCGGGCGACTGGGTCCGAAAATGAAAGAACGACCTTTCCGCGGCGCCCTGGGCGAAGAGATTCACGGGAGTATCTGCGGTCCGTGCTTCCAGGAATGGATCGGGCGGGGAACCATGGTCATTAACGAATTGCGGCTGAATCTGACGGAAAAAGCCTCCCAGGATGTCTATGATGAATACATGAAGGAGTTTCTCCATCTCGGCTGATGCGAGCCTGTCCGGAGAAAACGGTTGTTTGCAATACAGCGAGGACCAAATGGACGTTCAACTTCTAACCCGCCAGGAAAAGAATAATCTCGAGGAGCAGTTAAAGGCCATGATCGCCAAGCGGCCGCAAATCGCCGCGCGCATCGCCGAGGCCCGGGAAAAAGGCGATCTGCGGGAAAACGCCGACTACCATGCCGCGCGCGAGGAGCTGGCGATGCTTGAGGCACGCATCCGGAATCTGGAGCAGCGGCTCAAGTCCGCCTCGGTGGTCAATCCTGATGACATCCCCGCCGACATGGTGTTCCTGGGAAGCACAGTCAAGGTGCGCGATGTTCAAACCGGGGAAGCCGAAATGTTCCGGTTGGTGGGTGAACTCAACAAAAGCGCGTTTGACAGCGACGGCGAGGTGATGGAAGTGTCCGCCAAAAGCCCGTTGGGCGAAGCGCTCATGCGCGCCCGCGCGGGTCAGAAGGTGCGGGTGCGTGTTCCCCGCGGCGAGATTTGCTACGAGATCATGGAAATCCTCTGAGGGCGCCTTGGCGGCTGCGGATCGCCGGACGGGTAACGGAACCGTTCTCAAGAGACAGCGAGGCCTTGCGCACTTTTGGGAAGGATTGCCGCGTTGAGCATCAACATGATCGAGAAACCGAGCCATGCTGGCCCTGCGCCGGCGGCGAAGGAGCCGGACGGTTCCCATCCTTCCGGCTGGTTCGATTTTGGACCCCAGACGCCAGACACGCCGGCCGCCGCCGCCGGCGAAGCGTTGCACGGTCCCCTGGCGGCGCTCGGCGCATTGGTGTGGACAAGCCATGTTACGCCCGCGGACGCCCGCGCCCTGGCGGATCTGACCGAACATCGCCGGATCGTGGTGCTCCGGCAGGGGATGTCTGGAATTTCCTATTCCACGCTGGTAAGCGTGTTGCTGGCGGTTTTAATTGAGAGTTCCCTGTTCGCCGGTTTTTATCTGCTTGCTCACTGGGTCGGAAAACATGGCCATACGGGTGGGCGGGTGGTGCGGGTATTGTCCAGCGATGCCGGCACGGCCATTGGCGGGGTGCAGTTTTTATCGCCCATGGTTTCAGGTCGCAGAACAAAACCCGTGACTTGGCTTAAGCAGCCTCTGCCGCTCCCCCCCGGGCTTCCGAACAGGGCGTTATGGAAGCCGGATATTTCCGCTCCGCTTTTGCTGGACCCCGGAAATTCCCATCCGGGCCAACAGGTTCTCATCGGTCTTAAAGCCGGCTCGAATCCCTGGTTGGCGCCCATGCCCACGGTCGCACCGAAAATTCTCCACGCGCCGCCCAAACCGCGGGAGATTCGCCCGAATCCTACACGGTCGTCGGCCAGGTCCCCCCGACAATCGTCGCGAGTCCATACGCGCTCACGTCGGGGCGTAAATCCCAACGCCGGTTTTGGCCGGCCGTATTCATTGGTCAAAAGCAATGTTCGCGGCGCCTACGGCTTGGGCCGAAGCGGGCCGGGACGCGGTCCCTCGGCTGGAAACGATCCTTATCCTGAACCGATCCGGTCAACCCCACTTCCTCTGTTGCCGTTGAAATATCAGTTTTCTCCGCCGAAAAAATCGCCGGTTTTCAAGATCACCGTCCTGCCGGACGGAAAAGCCGGACACATCACGGTGGTCCGCTCCAGCAACCATCCTTCCGTTGATCAGGCTTGCATAGACGCCATACGGCAATGGAAATTCCGGCCGGCGATCCGGAACGGCAAGCCGGTGGTGGGTTATATAACCGAGAAATTCGTGATGCACGACGGATAGGCTGGCCTACTTCAGCGGGTCGGCCCGCCGGGCGGATTCAAATGCGGCTTTCCGCCGCTGAATGTTTCGTACCTTCGTCAGATCAAACTTGGGCCGCCGGTCGAAGGTAAAAATTCCATTCTGTTCTTGAAACACGTCCGTCAATTGGGTGTAGCAGTAGCCGAATATCTCTGGATTATCAAGCAGAATATCGCACAGCGCGGCAAAACGACGCAGGAATTCCTCCGGCGTGGCGGGGATCTGACCATAGCCCCACGCACTCGTCGACTCCACCGCGGTTTTATCTTGGGTTACTTCCGACAGATTAAAGCCGATGCCACCAAACTCGCTGACAAAATACGGCTGGCCGTTGTACGGAATCGACCACGGCCGAAGATCCGCCTGGTTGTTGACAAACGGAGCAAACGGTTCGTTCGCGGTATGACGGCGTTGGAAGCCCTCAATTCCCTTCCAGAAATCGGGGTTGTCACCATAATCGTGCGAATCGTATATATCCGATTCATAAACCCGATGGGCGTACCCCGAGGCATCCAGTACCGGCCGGGTTGGATCCAACGCCTTGGCGGCCAGAAACATGGCGCGCGTGGCGTCATCAAGATCCGTGATCCGGTCTTGGATTACCTGATGTGTTTCATTCAGGGCGCACCAGCCGACAATGCACGGGTGTGAATAATCGCGGTGCAGCGCCTCAAGCCATTGGCCGGCGTAGGTGATGCCGTGCTTTTGATGATCGTTCGTCGGTCCAAACCCGGACACGCCCCAATCCGGAAATTCTCCCCAGCAAAGATAACCCGCCTGGTCCGCGTGATAGAGGAAGCGTTCCTCAAAAACCTTCTGGTGCAGCCGGGCGCCGTTAAAACCCGCCGCCTGGGACAAGGCAATATCCGTCTTAAGGGCGTCGTCCGTGGGCGCGGTCAGAATGCCATCCGGGTAATAACCCTGGTCCAGCACCAGCCGCTGAAACACCGGATGACCGTTTAGTTTAAGAATACGGCCATCCATACTCAGGCTGCGAAGACCCGCATAACTTACAGCCGCATCCACCACGCGGTTTTCCATATTGAGCAATTCGATGCGCAGATCATATAAATGAGGATCTTCCGGCGACCAGAGGCGGCGGCGCTCCGGCGTAATCGGAAGATCGAGGGCAGGGCTTAAATCCAGATCGGCCCGCGTTACCGCCGTCGCGACCGTTCCCTTGGCGTCGGAGAGAACCGCTCTGATTTTCCCTCCGGGGCGGTTGCGACTGACAGGCGCAACGAGACGAATGACGCCGGCGGAAACATCCGGTGTAATCCGGGGGCGACACAGATAGGCGTCCGCCGGAACAGGCTCCATCCATACGGTTTGCCATACGCCGGTGGTTCGTGTGTACAGACAGCCCTGGTTGGCATATTGGCGCGATTGTTTCCCGCGCGGTTGCGGTCGGCGCGGATCATCGCGCGCCCGCAGAACAATTGTAAATGAGCCTTCGATATCCATACCAGATCGAAGAACTACGGTGAATGGCGTAAACCCCCCGCGGTGCCGATAAACTTCTCGAGAGTCAATCCAGACGGTGGTGTCATAATCCACCGCTTGAAAATGCAGAAGAATATGAGCGGTGCGCCAGTCGGCGGGAACGACAACAGTTCGTCGATACCAGACCGCCGGCATAAAATCAGTATGGCCAATGCCGGAAAGCCTGGATTCCGGGCAGAACGGGACGGTGATTGTAGAGGAAAAAGGCCGCTGGAGCAGGCCGCGTTCCAAGCCGCTGTCCGCGACATCAATTTCAAATTCCCACGGGCCATTAAGGCAAAGCCATTTTGCACGGACAAATTGCGGGCGGGGATACTCCGCACGGGGCAACGTGGACATCGCATTTTCTCCTCAAGGTCAGACGCTAGGGATGAATAATATACGTATCCGTTCACAGAAAATAAAGTAGATCCGGCGCCCTCATGTTTGCCGCGGGTTGCGGGTGAGGTACTCTCTTTCAATTGGTGTCTTCCGTAGTAAAATCCGGCAGGAACGTTGCTGCCCCGCCAATGGCGGCGCGGTTATACGCGCCGGACCGGGAAGCCCATGGATTTGAAGCATATTTTAGTTCTCTGCCTGTTTCTGCTGGCGGCGGCCAGTGTGATCACTCAAGTAAATCTGCCCTCTCATCACCACAAGTATCCGGTATTGCATTGGGTAACGGATGACAACCCGGCGCGTGTGGTGGAGCTGGCGCCTCTGAAAAACTGGTTACGCCGGCATCACTACCCGATGTTCACGGTTCATCCGGACTTTGCCAATGACGACATGTCCAAGTTCGTCATCCAGGGAGTTTCCGGCGATGCCGATACACTCGTCGATACTTTCGATAATGATCTGGATTATCTGCAAGAGAGCCATTTACTTTATAACCTCACCCCGGACGCTAAAAAGATGGGCTTCGATCTGAGCCACACCTATCCCGCCGTCAAGGCGACCGTGGTGCGTAATGGTAAACAATATCTGTATCCGACCAATGTAAATGTAGTGGATTATTGGGTAAACAAGGCCACCTTTGCCAAATATCATCAGCCGCCGCCGCCGCGGACCTGGACCTTTGCCGAATTTCAACGGATCGGCCAGGCGTTCGTGCGGGCCGCCAATCCACCCGGCCGGCGCCCAAAAGTATTTTTTACCAACTATGTCGATACCCGTATCATGCGGCGGAGCCTGGGGTTATCCGCCTTCAACGAAACGCTTACCCGCTGTACGCTTGCCGACCCGCGTTACGTGCGCGTGCTGCGGCTGATGTATCGCTGGACCTTTGTGGATCATCTTTTGCCGACGCCCGCCCAGGAGGCTTCCTTCGCTACCCATCCCGGCTACGGCGGGCCGGATTTCCAGATGTTCAACAATGGCCAGTTCGCCATGTTGTACATCGGGCGCTGGATGCTGATCCAACTGCGCAAGTTTTATAAAACCACCGGCCCCGTCCCGCTGGCGGTGAGCGAACCGCCTTACGGCAATTTTCCCAACGCCTTGTTGTTCACACGGGCCACGGGTATTTATATAGGTTCGCCGCATAAAAGACTCGCGGAGTATTTTTTGAAGTATCTGACCAGTCGCGCTTACAACATGCAGATCATCCGCGCTGGCGACGCGGAACCTCCGAATCCCGTCTATGCGCGTTCGCGGCGGTTTCTTGATCCTCCCCAATACCCCAACGAATGGGGATGCACGGGTGTGGAAGTCCGGGTTATTCAGACTATCGCCATACCCAGGGCATACAGCCCCTTCGTTCTTCCATGGACAGTCTCACGCATTATGCGAACCGACGCCGAGGCCGGCTTCATGGCCGGCATTTACACCGCCCGCCAGGCGGCGCGTCTTGCGGCGGATCGTATCAATCGACATATCATCCATCACATTCGGCACAGCCGGCGACTGCGGGGCCTTTATGATAAACTCCGGCGCCGGCAGAAAATCATCAATCGCTTACGAAAAGAGAAGCGAAAAGTTCCCTTGCGGCTGATTACCAATCCCTTTTACCGGCGCTATTACGTTGCCAAAGGCTGGGCACGTTGACATGCGCCGACTTTTCCGACACCGCGGCGACCTGCTCGCCGCCCTGGCCTTCCTGTGTCCGAACCTGCTGGGATTGCTGGTATTCACGTTGTTCCCACTGGGATTCAGCATGGTCATGGCGTTTACGAACTGGAACCTGCGCCATCAGAACATGTTTAAGCCGGATCCCGTGCGGTGGGTGGGATTCGATAATTTCTGGCGATTGCTGCAGGAAGCTGATTTCTGGCGGTTCCTTGGCAATACGTTGTTTCTGATGATTGGCATTCCCTTTGCCATCGCCGGCAGTCTTTTTCTGGCCATCTTACTGAACAAGGAGTCGCGCGGCGGCGACCGCCGGATTTATCCGCTGGTGATTTCCGTGGTGGCCGTGCTGGTCAGCGCCATGCTGCTGGGCCTGTGGGGAATGGGCGCATCCGCCATGGAACTGCTGCTGGGCACGACGGCCGGCGGTATTCTTCTTCTGGGGGCCATCGGTGGGCGGGCGGTTTATCGCACGCTGCTGTATCTGCCGTCATTTACCAGCGGCGTAGCCATCTTTGTTCTTTGGAAAGATTTGTATAACCCGGATACCGGCCCGATCAACCTGGCCCTCCGGCCGGTGCTCCGGAATATTCAGAATGTTGTCCGGTCAATTCCGCCATTTTGGCCGCGGCTTGGTTTGTGGGCGGCCGTGTTGTTGATGGTCGCCATTCTAGCCGGCGCGTTCCGGCGCCTGGGGCGCCACTGGCGGGAGGGCGATCTGGGAACGGGAATTTTTCTGTCGGCCATTGGCTTTATGTTTATTCCCACCATTACCGCCTGGTTCTGGTTCCCGAAGGTTGG
>JAJYDU010000206.1 GCA_021790475.1 Planctomycetota bacterium
GAGTCGCGGGAGCTGCTTTCCTCCCGCGCCGAAAAAATTGATTGGCGGAGTTTGGTTGCGGGTGAACCGCAAGAACGGCGGCGGCAACTCAAGCGGCTTTTCTACCGGATGCCGGCGCGACCCGCCATCAAATTCATGGTGCTTTACCTGCTGCGGCGCGGTTTTCTGGACGGTCGGGCGGGCTATAACTACGCCCGCATGCAGGCCATTTACGAGGTTATGATTCAACTGCGCATCATGGAAGCAGGCCGCAAGGCCCGTGGCGAGCCGGTTTGAAGGCAAGAATGTGACGAAGCCGAACTTCATCATTCGGCGGCATATTGTAACTTCGCATGGGTCAGAATTTCGTTGCGAAAATCAGCCGCCATCCGCGGGCGCTACCGCAGGCGTCAATCCCAGCCGCTCGTTGACGATGGCCGGGTATTGCCGCGGCGCAGCCGCAGCTCTACTCTCAACTTTCTACTTTCCGCCCGCGGTGTTAGCGGCGCCGCCGCAATAATCTTACGCACGGGGTATTTGGTCCGCGGCCAGCAGTTCGGCCATTACCGCCGGCATCACGCGCAGGGGACTGTAACGCTGGTACCAATTCTCGAAGGCCAGCCGGCAGTCGCCGCGCCGGCCGGCAAGATGGATCGGGTCCGAAGTAGCCCGCTGGAGGACTCTCAGAAGGCTTTCTTCGTTACCATTACGAAAGATCCAGCCGGTTTTTCCACGCGCAACCAGGTCGCCCGCGGCCCCGCAAACGTCGCTGGCGATCACCGGCGTTCCCACGGCCATGGCTTCGGCGACCACAATACCGTGCGGTTCATAGCGCGAAGGCAGCACGAACAGATCGCTGTGCCGGGCCAGGGCGGGCACATCGCGGGGCTTGACCACGCCAAGAAAACGGATGCTCTGGTTGTTCCGCGGCCCGGCCGCCGCCTGCAACTGGTCCCGCAAAGGCCCATCGCCGGCGATCGCCCAGATCCAGCCTTGTTCGGCCAGTCCGGAGCGGCCAAAGGCATGAACCATCAGGTCCAGCGCCTTTTCCGAGGCCAGGCGCGCCGCGGTGAAAATGATTTTTTGATTCGTATTGAAGTTGTAACGGGCGAGAACCTCGGCCCGTTCGCTGGCGACGGCGGCGGCAATTTCACGCCGATCGCAGAAATAGGTGCTGCGGACGATTTTTTCCGCGGGGCTGCCATAATAACGCCAGTAGGCGACGCCGAAGCGATTGAAAGGGATAATGCGATCCACCCGCCGAATGACGTGCCGCAGGAATACCCGTTTGAGGAATCGTCGCAGCAGATCGCGCGGCCGAGTCCCGCGCTCGCTGCGCAGATTGCTGTCGGCCACCAGCGCCACGGGCCGGCCCGCCCGGCGGCACCACTTGATGACCTGGACTTTCAGGCGGGAATCGTAGCCGCCGACAATCGCCGCCTGAAAATCCAGCTTCCGCAACAGGTCCAGGGCGTCGGGGCGCAGGCGGTGGCCTTCTCCGTCCGTCGCAATGCCCAGAAAAACGTGCGGGGAGCGCTGCGGAATTTCCAGCAGGGCCGAACCGTCGGGCGGCGCGCAAAGAAATACGCCGAAATACTCAAATAAGTCCTGCGCATTGAGATCGTCGAGCATCTGGACAAAATAATGGTCCGGCCGGTTTTGCAGCCAGATCACGCGCGACCGGCGCGGAGCCGGGGGCCCGCCGACCGGCGGCGCGGTCTGCCCGGACGAAGAACTGGAAGTTGGGACGCGCACGCGAGAGCCTCAAGTTGACCAGCCGCCATATTATCGGCATTTTTCGGACCTAAGGCGAGTCGTTTGACGGCAATTTTTCGGAGGGGAGCCGAACCAGCGGCCAAAATCGTCGTCCGCCGGTCCAGGCCGGCGCCTTGCGATACATTTGCCATCCCGCCCACGGATTGTGAACCAGAAGGTGGATGGATATGCTTTTACCATTGGCGGCCGATGCGGCCGGCGGAATCGGTCGGCGGCGCGGCGGCGATGGGCGTATCGTCCAGTCAAAGCCGATGAAAAGCCGATATTCCGAATGCTCCGGAATGGTGGTATCGAACGATGGACCTTCATTATTTAGCCATTCTCGTGGCGATTCTTTCGCTGGGGCCCGGGGCGCTTTATCTGCTGCGGCGGGGGCGGGACCCATTTGCCCCGCCGATATTCATCGGTGGATGCGCTTTTGTGATCGCCGACCAAAAGCTGCTGATGAATCCCCAACCGGCGTTGAGTTATCTGCCCGCGTCCTTTTACCGCGAATATTTATGGATCATTTTCTTATCCCTGGCGTCGCTCTACGCGGGCTGGTACTGGTGGAAACGGCGGCATCGCTCCGCAATTCTTATTCCGTCCCAACTGAAAGTCCCGGCGCAATCGGGATGGCTGGCGGGATATCGCCGTGAATTCAGGCCGGAACGGGTGTTGGCGGTGGGTCTGGGATTTGCGTTTCTCGCCTTCATTTCTCTTGTCATAACGCATGGCCACAAATACGCGACCGGTTATGTGAGAGACCTGACGTTTCTAAGTGTCCCCGCCGTGGTTCTTCTGATCCAGGCCATGATGTTGGACACAAGCTACGCGCTGCCGGCCACTTTCGGTATTGCGCTGGCCCTGAGCAGATATGTTTTCCGCTTTTTCAGCTATGGGGGGCGCGGGGATACCGCCCGAACCGCGACATTGCTGCTTGTGCCTTATCTGTTCAGGGGAACGCGACCGCGTAAATTACCGCTGGTAATTCTGGCCGTCTCGCTGGCGATTGGGCTTATTGCACTGGCGAAAAGTCGAAAAATATTGAGTCAAGGCGAAGCCCCCAACCGAATCGAAGCGGTGGCGGAGGCGGTCAAACAAATGTTCAACGGAGAACACCACAAGTACGGCTCGGGCCGGGAATTCGTCGTTGGCGCCGCTCAGGTTGCGGCGGTGCAGAAATTGCACAATTGGGATTATGGGCGTTTTGTGTGGAATGTGCTGGCGACTTTTCCGCCGCATGAGTTTTTTCCCAACAAAATTCAATGGCAAACGACGTGGGGCGAGGGGCCGCAAG
>JAJYDU010000062.1 GCA_021790475.1 Planctomycetota bacterium
GCGATTCAGGTACAGGATGCCGTTGAACACCGCACGCATGTCCACCGTGCGCTTACGACCGCCCGGCAAGGCCGGTGGTATCAGGGGCTGAATCAGCCTCCATTGTTCATCCGTGAGGTCCGTTGGACAAGACGTCCGTGTCATGTCCTATAGAATATCAGCTTTTAAAGACTTTTCACACAGGCTCTTATCGTGACCGATGGCGTGGGCCAGCACGATTCCATCGGTGTAGTCGCGAATGGCCCGATTGAAATGATGATCGGCGATGGCGATGCGCGCATCAAGAATGGCATCATTCGTCAAATCCTTGGCCGGAGCAAACTCGGGAAGGAGTGCAGACAGACCATAGCGGTTGATATCCGTTCCCCAGCGGCAATTCTTCAACTCCGCGCCGCGATGGAGAAAACGTAGAGATGCTTGGGCGGAATGAACCATCTGCCTGACTTTTTTGTCCAAGGGATTGGTCAGGGAAACCCACGCGACGCTACAACCGTTGGAAAATAACGATACCGGGGCATGAGCAGAAACGCCCGGAAGTAACGCAGTGCGGCGTTCGGGCTTGGTTTTACCGCCTGTTCTGTCTGTGTGCCTGGCGTGGCTGCCATCAACCGCGGCCCAACGATTGTCGCCATGCCCACAATCATAAATATCGCAAAGATCATCCATCGTTTCATCACGATTGCTCCTTCATCCAATAAAGTTCATAGGTCGTGATCCGTTCCATTCGTATTGATATGGCCGATGCAACGATCGCCATTCATAAACTCAATACGGCCCTTATGATAGCGCAATCGCACCTTTCCCACGCCATCGAGTTCGATGCCCGCCCCCTCATTGAGCCGGATGGAGTTGTCGTGCATATCAATGCCCACTTCCTTGAAGTGCCCCGCCAGATCCACTCCTACCGCACCGCCGCCATTCAGGCCGATCGCCTTTTCAAATTGGACGCGTCCACCCTCCCCCTGTTGTATATGAAGCCCGTATTGACAAGGTCGCGGGCCGTGGGTCGGCTGGATATTTACGCCGATCACCTCCGTGGAGTCAGGCCCGGTGTAAAAGTTGCTCACTTCCACATTTACGCCGATCGCCACCCCTGGCGCATGGGTGAATACCTCGGAATGATGACCGGCCGTCCAGCCCTTGCCTTTCTTGATCAAACGGGAGCAGAGCACGACGGCGTCGCCGATGACCTGATGGCTGGTAAGCTCGGCGTAGAGGGTCCACGGAAAAGAGTGGGGGCCCTTCTCTTCGTGTATAAGCGAAAGGACTTCATGGGTGTCCGCGCGCCCGCGGTGGTTATCGGCACGCTCAAACAGGACCACCGTGTCCAGCGGCTCAAGCGGCGGCTGGCCCTGCATCACGGTGGTTTTGAGCGTCTCCCCTTCCGTTACCAGCGTCGGGTGGCGGGGATCGCGCCCCGCGGCGGCCAGGACGCGTTTGGACACAAACAAGCCTCCGATCAGAGTCAGCAGACCGCGCCGCAAAAAGTTTCGCCGGCCGGCATATCGTGAATCGGAGGGGTTCCGGACGGTGGGGGCGTTGTCCGATTGATTAAAATGTAAAAACCTGAACATATTATACTCCTTAATGCCACGCGACAGCTTTCCTCGCGCATCCGGCTTCTGCCGGCGGGTGGATGCCGGCAGAAGCCGCCACTGTAACATCGGGGCGAGTCCCGGTGCGGATCGGAATAAAGAGCACCGGCTGATCCCTGCGGCGCTAAATATAATTTTAGCCGTCAATCCTTCCAATACCAACACGGCGTATGGTGTGTGTGTAGGGTGCGGCTCTCGCTATCTTCTAACGCAGGCTCTAATATCTATGGGGGGCGTTGGCGGCGCCGCAATTGTTGGAGATGTTTTATGGCAGGCATTGCCGTTATGTTCGTGATGGTTTCTCCACCCTGGGCGGACCCGGGGGCGGCGAAGCCTTTTTCCAAGGTTGATAACCGCGAAATCTTCATGCGTACCATCGAACTTTACGCCAATCGCAATCGGATACAGCAGCGACTTCTCTGCGTATTGCCCGATGATTTGACGCGCATCCAGCAGAAATATGCGGCCCATCTGGGATTCCAGGGAGTATACCTGGCCACCGGCGGTCCCGACTGGTTCGGCGCGGTTGCCCGCGGCCTGGAAAAGCTCAAGCCGGAGATTGACCTGGTGATCATTCACGATGCCTGCTGTCCGGCGGTACCGTACGGCGTTTTGGATGCTCTCGAACAAACCGCGGTAAAATCCGGCGCTGCGGTTCCCATCACACCAACCGGTATGGCGCTGGTGAAACTCAACGATCAACAGCAGATAAACGAATGGGTCGATTCCACTTGCGTCCGTGTGATTCAGTCGCCGCAGGCATTTCAAAAAGACGTGCTGCTTGCGGCCTACGCCCGGCGCTCCAATATGGGCGACGGTTTAGCCGACGATGCCGCGCTGGTCCGCGCCTGCGGCGGAAAAATCGCCGTCGTTCCAGGTTGGCGGTTAAACTTGCGCGTAGATGGCGAAGAGATGGTGCGGATGGCGGGCGACCTGCTTAGGCATCTGCCCAAGCCGCGAAGCAAAGCGCCTCTTTCGCCATTTGAGGAGGCGCAGTGGTAAGAACCTTAAAATGAGTCCCAGGCGGGAAAGGAATGACCGAAAAAGTCGTTTTTCTCATCACCGATCTGGAACTGGGGGGTAGTCCGCTGGTTGTGCGCCGGATTTGCCGCGGCCTGCGCGAGGGCGGAAATTGGCGGCCCACAGTGGTGAGCATCAAGTCGCCGGGGGTGGTCGGGCGGTGGATTCGCCACGACGGGGTGGATGTATTTGGTCTGCACGCGCATCATCCGCGCGATTGGAGCGCGGCGCGTCGCTGGCTCGGCTTGTTGCATGAAATTCGTCCGCAAGTAGTGGTGAGCGTGCTCATCCACGCCAACGCGCTGGCCGCCGCTTGCGCTCCCCTGGCGCCGCGCTGCGTCTATCTGCAATCCATTCACACGCTGGCCCCCGAACCGCGCTGGCATTGGCGATTGCAGGGGTTCATCGCCGGCCGGTGCGCGGGTATCATCGCGCCGTCGCGGGCCATTCTCCGTAGAATCGCCGCTTTCGGTCCGTTCGCGCAGGGGTTTGTGGCGCCGAATGGAATCGATCTGGAACGGTTCACGCGCGCCGCGGCGCTTCCTCCGGAAAAGCGCCCGTGGCCCGTCGCCGCCCGCGTTGTCGGCTATATCGGCCGCTTTGATCCGGTCAAGCGGCTGGACCTGTTGATCCGTGCGGCGGCCCGGCTGATCGTGGGCGATTACACCCGCTGGGAAAATTTATATGTAGCGCTGGTCGGCTACGGTCCGGAAGAAAAACGCCTGCGGACGCTCGCGGCTCGCCTGGGCATCGCTTCCCATGTGGCTTTTTGCGGCCCCACCGACACTCCTGAAATTATGTATAAATGTTTTGATGTGTTATGTCTTCCTTCCATTGTGGAAGGCTTCGGTATGACCATCATCGAGGCGATGGCCGCCGGCGTGCCGGTGCTGGCGTGCCGAAGCCCGGCCATTGAGGAGATCATCATTCATGGCGCCAATGGCTGGATGGTCCAGGAGGCAAGTCCGCATGCCATCAGCAATGGAATCGCACATATCTTGAACAATGCCATGCTTTGTGAGCGGTTGAAAGTGGGGGCCGGGACAACAGTCTTGAACTTTTCAGCGGAAAAAATGGTGGCCGGATATGAGAAAATTCTTAAGAATTTTTCGTCGCTTCCACCTTCTCGCTAAAAGCCATCATGCCTTCAGGCCACTATATATAGAGATTTTATCAGACCAAACCACAACATACGGTGTACGCGCCAACAGGCCATGGCCTATTGGCGAATTGCCTGGATTGAAAAAAATAAATTTTAAAATTTTCTTGACAATTCCTAACCTCCGGTTTAAAACATGCCGATGTGGAGCTTGGTGGAGTAGAGTGGTGGATTGTGGTTTTCTGGGTGGTTGTTTACAATGCACTTTCTCGGACACCATCGCCACGTTGTGGATGCGAAAAACAGGCTGGCCATCCCCTCTGCATTTCGCAAGGAATTGGCCGCGCCGGATGGGAAAACAAAGTTGGTCGCGCGACCCATTGTCAGCGACCGTGATGGAATCACAAGGCGGTATATCGAGCTGCTGACTGTTGCCGAGTTTGACACCGCCTCCGATTGCGCCGGTATGGAAAAGAAGCTTAATCTTTCCGAGAGTGAAATGGATTTGATCAACAAGACGTATGCCGACGCGGCCACTTTGGAAATGGACTTGCAGGGCCGCATCCTGATTCCGGAGTGTTTCATGGCTCGTCCGGAAAATGCGGACGACCCGTTTGGAACCCGGTTGCTTGGCACGGATGTTTTCGTGGTAGGCAGTCGTACGCGAATCCAGATTTGGAACGCCCAGGAATACATGGAATACCGGCAGGCCACGGGTGGCGGCCATGGCGCGTCCGCCGCTCCCGCGGGAAGACCCGGTGCCTAGATCACCGGGGAGCACGATGACACAAGCGGCGGTACAGCGAAGCCAGGGATCGGCGAAGAACATCGGCGCCGCGCCGGAGGCAAGGATGCGTCCGGGATTTTACGTTGCGGCAAGTGAATGGATTTGCGCACCGCAACAATGAATGAGGCCAGCATGGCTCGTCCGTCTCAAGGATGAAACGGACGAGCCGGCCTCGAACTCTTATGAAGTATTTCGACCGGCAGGGAGCCGGCCAATTAAGCAGCGGCATCGGCGCTCGCGGAGCGAGCCTGCGGCGCCGCACTGTTCCAACGGAGGGAACAGGCTCCCGCCACGGACGGCAATCGCGGGGACACGCATCGGCCAATCGTGTCCTCGCGTCTTTTAATAATCATAGCGCGGCTGCCGTCAGCCGCGTTTGGAATCTCCTCCGGCGAGGCGGATTCCTGCTTTACCACCGGCTTTCGCCGGCGCCGGACGCCGGAAACGCCCATGGACACCGGGGCACATGGACATGAACCCGTCTTGCTTGACGAAGTTATCAGGCTGCTCGCTCCGCGGTCCGGTCAAACTCTACTGGATTGCACGATCGGCCGCGGCTCCCACGCCGCCGCCATCGCCCGGTTCCTTGGTCCGCGGGGACTGGTTCTCGGCGTGGATGTGGACCCGGAAAACCTGGCGTATGTGCAAAAACGTTTCATCGATATTCCCGTCGAGTGCCGTCTTTTCCACGGCAACTTCTGCGAGCTACCCGAAGTGCTCGCCGCCGCATCTCGGGAGGGCGTGGACATGATTTTGGCCGACCTGGGCGTCTCCACCAATCAGATGCTTTCGGTTCGCTGCGGCCTGAGTTTTTCCATGGATGGCCCGCTGGATATGCGGCTGGACCCGCGAATCAAACGGACGGCGGCGGACCTGCTCGCCACGCTCACAGAGCGGCAGCTGGCCGATCTTATTTTTCACAACGCCCAGGAACGCCATTCACGCCGGATCGCCCGGGCCATCGTTCAGACGCGCCGCTCCATGCCGATCGCCACCACCAGGCAACTGGCTGAAATCGTGCGTCGTGCCGCCGGCCCGGTTCGCCACGGCCGGATCGACGCGGCCACGCGAACCTTCCAGGCCCTGCGAATGGCGGTTAACCAGGAGTTGGAGAATCTTCAAATGCTGCTGGATGCGCTTCCGCGGTTGGTGAATCCCGGCGGCGCCGCCGTTGTCATCAGTTTTCACTCCGGCGAGGATCGCCTGGTCAAACAGGCCATGCGGCGATGGCAGGACCAGAATCGCGGCGATATTCTCACCGCTCATCCGGTTACCCCGGCCCATACGGAGATACAACGCAATCCGCGCAGCCGCAGCGCCAAACTTCGCGCCGTTCGCTTTGCGGGTCCGGCGAATGTACCGGTTGGAGATCCGCCTGCACCGGCTTGGCCCGGCGGCTTTCCGGTGCGCCATGCGTCATAAGAAAGAAATGCGCTTTGCCGGATGCACAGCGCAAACAATAAATTACAAGGAGATTCGGCGTCATGAATCGGGAAACCAAAATAGGCTTGGTGACGGGGTTAACTTTAATCGTGCTGGTCGGAGCGTTGCTCTCGAGTTATCTGGGCCGTTCGCACCGGGCCATTGAGGTGGCGTCTAACAGCGCCCTCGGGCGTTCGTTACGAAACAGACTGCTTAGTCCAACCGGGATCGCCGCTGTTCCACAGGTTTCTGCGCCGGCCGCCGGTCCTGCCGGCCAACGGGATTCCAATAGCCGGTTATTCACCGCAACCGCACCGCCCTCGTTCACCCCGGTCGTGGTTCGTCTGCCGATTCGGGACCTCTCATCGTCGCAGCTGCGCCATGCGCCCTTGTTAACCGCGACTTCCACCCCAACCACGACTGCCGCGGTAACGCCCATACCAATGGCGCCAACCCCTGGTCACAGCGCTCTCGTGGGCGACCCGCGAGTGCCGGCGAATCATTCTCTTCAAGGCTTGGTTGTGTCGGCTGCTAATCCGCAATTATCCAATCGGCCGGCGTATTCGCCGACACTCTCCCGGCCATCCCCTTCCGCCGGGGCTACGCTTTACACCATCAAGCGGGGAGACACGCTGGACCGCATCGCGTGGCGTTTTTATCACAACGCTGGCCCGGTGGCGATCAAACGGATTGTGCAAGCCAATCACGGCAAGATCTCCAGCGCCCGCAGCGTGATCCGCATTGGTGAAACTCTGCGAATTCCAGTCCCGATGGCCCGGCGTATTCACATGGCGCGTTTGCGCGCCAATTCCCGTGCGCCGACGTTTCGCGGTTTGCCGCATCGGGTTTATTCGATGGCCAGGGTGATTCCTGATGGCAACGCCAGGGCGCCCAAGGCTTCGGCCGGTACGGTAATTTATCGCGTGCGGCGCGGCGATACGCTCTTCGGAATAGCCCGTCGCTTCCTCGGCGCCGGTTCGCCCGCCAATATCCGCCGGCTGATGAAAGCCAATCATCTTCATAATGCGGAAAAAATATATCCCGGAATGATCCTGCATATCGCTCGTCATTGAACCATAAATCCGCTGCGGGTATCGCCGGCGCGCGGCTTGGACCATATATTGGTCCATATAAGAGTCTATCAATATAACTAATGCCACGCTGATGGGCATGGAAAAAGCGTGCGCAATCCCAACTTCAGCAATATTGGCAATATGTCAATAAGTTCCCCGTTGGCATGGGAAGCGTGTAGCATGATCGTTCCGGCCCAGGCCCGCTTCACGGCTGGAAATAGACCGCCTGCTTGATCGCCTCCGCCACCCGTTCCACGCCGGGGACCACGTGGTTCAGCAGCGGTTTGCTGTAGGGCATCGGCACATCCAGCGAGGCAACGCGAAGTACGGCGTTATCCAGATCGTCTAGACACTTTTCCTGCACTCGGGCGGCTATTTCCGCGCCTACGCCGCAAGTCGGGTAGCCTTCTTCCACCGTTACGCAGTAGCCGGTCTTGCGGACCGATTGGATGATGCTTTCTTCATCCAGCGGCCGTAGCGAGCGCAGATCTACAACTTCCACCGCGAGGCCATGAAGCTGGTTCAGTCGTTCGGCGGCGGCCAGGGCGGTCAGGCAGCCGTGGCCCCAGGCCACGACGGTACAGTCGGTTCCCGACCGCTTGATGTCCGCTCTGCCCAGGGGCAATACATATTCCTGCTCCGGCACTTCGCCCCGATTGCCATACATCGCTTCATTTTCAAGGAAAAAGACGGGGTCGTCGTCGCGTATGGCAGTTTTGAGAAGCCCCTTGGCGTCGTGGGGAGTGCTGGGAACAACAACCTTGAGTCCTGGTACATGGGTTAATAGAGCATCGATAGTCCACGAATGAGTCGCGGCAAGTTGTTGGCCCGGTCCGGAAATGCCGCGGAAAACAATGGGAACCTTGAACTGGCCCCCGGACATGTGGCGGATTTTTGGGGCATTATTCACAATCTGGTCGAACCCCACCAGCGAAAACGAAAAGGTCATGAATTCGACGATCGGGCGCAGACCCGCCATGGCCGCGCCGATGCCCAGTCCGGCGAAGCCGCATTCTGAAATTGGTGTATCCACCACGCGCATCGGACCGAATTTGGCGAGCATCCCCTGCGATACCTTATAGGCGCCGTCGTATTCGGCCACTTCCTCGCCAATGAGAAAGACGTCGGCGTCGCGCTGCATCTCTTCGCACATCGCCTGGTTGAGGGCTTCACGAAATTGCATCATGGGCATATACAGTCGCCTCAATAGTCAGTCATCTTGTCGGGAGTCACGACAGGTACGGTCCAAAGGGATTCGCATAAATATCGCGCCATACCTCGTCCAGCTCCGGGTCAGGATCCTGCTCGGCGCGATGATGCGCCTCTTCCACCCGTGTATGGATTTCATGGTGGAGAGCGTCGATTTTTTTCTCGTCCAGCAGGCCTTGGTCCTTAAGCTGTTTTTCCAATCGTCCGATCGGATCATACCGCTGGTATTGCGCGAGTTCCTCCTTGGTTCGGTATTTTTGCGGGTCCGACATGCTGTGTCCGCGATAGCGATAAGTCTTGACCTCCAGGAAGATTGAGCCATTGCCGCCGCGGCAATACTCGGCCGCGGCCCGGCTCATCCGGTACATGGCCGGACAATCCATGCCGTCCACGTCCTTGCCGGGAATGCCGTAGGCGTCGCCCGTGCGCAGCTTCAGATCGGTCACCGCCGAGGCCCGCTGCACGTGCGTTCCCATGCCGTAACAGTTGTTTTCAGCCAGGAAAACAATCGGCAGCTTGAGAAGACCCGCCAGGTTCAGTGCCTCGTGAAAAGCTCCCTGGTTCATCGCGCCGTCGCCGAAATAGCAGAACACGACGCTCTCTTGCCGCCGATACTTG
Source organism: Planctomycetota bacterium (assembly GCA_021790475.1). GTDB lineage: Bacteria > Planctomycetota > Phycisphaerae > WQYP01 > WQYP01 > JAKBMM01. The sequence continues at coordinate 8,824 of JAJYDU010000062.1, forward strand.
ATCGCCCAGCCCAACCCCGTCGCCAGCGGAATATGTGCCCCGACAATGGCGTGCCCGCCGAAGAAATTACGTTCCCGGTCGAAAAAATGCATCGAGCCGCCCTTGCCGTGCGAACAGCCGGTTTGTTTGCCGTAAAGCTCGGCGAACAGCGGATAAATATCGGTTCCGCGGGCGATGGCATGTCCATGATCGCGGTACGCCGTGATGATGTAATCAGAGGGCCGCGCCGCCGCCAGACTCCCCACCGCCACGGCTTCCTGGCCGATGTACAAGTGGCAAAAACCGCCGATCTTCTGCTGTTGGTAGGATTGGGCGCAACGCAGCTCGAACTGGCGTATCAGCGTCATTTGCCGATACCAGTCGAGCAATTGGGAAGGAGATGGTTCTATTCTCTGGCTTTGTTCAACCATGGTTGTCACTTGCCGCTCCTTTGTTTTTCCCATGCGGATACATTCCTCTCCGCGGAATTCGTCGGCGCCAGGTTCAGATGCCAACAAATGCCTCTTGGCACATTTTCTCTTATCCGCCGCGGAACAGCTTAGGTTCTCTTTAGGTTCCCTCTCGTCCCTTAATCATACTATTTTAGCCCTTAACCAGGCAAATGTCTCGTGCGTTTTTCCATTGCCTTGTGTGTTGTGTGCGGCCGCACGCACGGGGTTGGCCAATCGGATGCTATTCAATGTCCGCTTGGAGCGGGCGTTGCTACCGGCCCAGCCGACTCGTTGGTCCCTGGAGAAGAGGATGCGACTTTCCGCGGATTGTTTTTAAATCAGGAGTTGCGAGAATCATATAAACCATGACCGCGATACCCGGCGCATACGAACTGGTTCAGGAGCAATTCCGCAACGCCGCCGCCGTGGATTTTTCGCCATGGCCGGTGGCCATCCAGAGCGCGCCCGGTCGTGTGGATGTACTCGGAGGACTGGCCGCGGAAGCCGGCGGTATGGTCGCACAGATGGCTCTGCCGCGCCGGGCCGCGGTGGGAATTCAATGGCGCAGCGATGGAATACTAAGTTTCCACTCCCGCCGGATCGGCACGCCTGCCATCAACCGGGTGCGGGTGCCGGCCCATGAATTATTTTCCGAAGACCAGCTTCCCTCGCCGGCGACGCTATGGGCCCGGCTGCCCATGGAGACGCGCTGGGCGGCGCCGCTGCTGGCCTTATTTTATCTGCTGGCGCGGGATGGGCGTCTGCCGCCGCGTTCCGGCGGTTCCGCTCCGCCGTGCGGCGCTACGGTTGTGATCGAATCAGACATCGCCATCGCCGCCGCGCAGGCCAGTTCCACGGCGGTGGCAACCGCGCTGTTGCAGGCGATTATGCACGAGGTGCGGTTTTCCATTGGTACTGTGGAAAAGGCGGTTCTGATCCATGACGCCGAATCCCTTTTCGGATTTTCCGGCGGCCACGTGGTTGACGCTTTGACATTGCTCTGCGCGCTGGACGGCCCGCCGGCCCATTTGCTGCGCTACCGCGCGCAGCCGCACGAATTGCTCGGCCAGATCACACTTCCGCCGGATGTGCGCATTGTGGCGCTGAACACCGGTATACCCGCCACCCGCGGCGGGGAAACGGTTCGCGCGCTGCGCCTCGCCGGCGCGATGGGACGGCGCATCATCGACGTTATTTACCGCGATCTCGGCCGGCGCCATGCGCCGCTGCACGGCTACCTGGGCAACCTCTCCCCCGGTCTTTACCGCCGCTATTTTCGTGCGCTTCTGCCGCGGCGCATGCGCGGCAATGATTTTCTCCGCACGTATGGCGAACCAATACCCACGGCGGGCCGGATCGATCCCGATCGGCTTTATCGCGTGCGAACCGCCGTCGATCATCTCATTTCTGAGCACGAGCACACCGAGAATTTCCTTCAGGCCATGGAGGAGTTGACCGAAGACGCCGCCGCAATTTCGGCTCCGCAGCGCCATCTGATCCTCCAGCGCGCCGGTCGGCTCATGCTGGCCTCGCAACATAGCTATCGCCTGCGACTGGGGCTTTCCTGCCCACAGGCGGACTGGCTGATCGACCGGCTGGCGGGAGCCGGACCCGAACGCGGCGTGTACGGCGCCAGAATAACCGAATGTGGCGGCGGCGGAACCGTGGTCGCCTTGCTGAGTTCCGCCGGTCAGGCTACGGATGTCCTGTTGGATATCATCACAGAATATCCCCGCGTCATGAATTTACCACTGGAGACACAAATGGCCGGCGCTCGGGGTTGCGCCGGCGCCCAAGTCGCCGCATGAAGCGAAAAATGTGGACACTGTATGGATTGCCGGTGGCAATGTCCCCTACGTCGGCTTCGCGGTCGGCGCGCTCCGCGCCGCAACGGTCTCTTCCTGTTCCAGCGGGCGACGGGCTGTTTCCATCCGGAACAGCCAGGTCAGAACTCCACCGAAGGCGGATAACACCGCCAACAGCATCAAAAAATGCGGCGTGCCCATGTGGTGCGCCACTGCCGGAAGAAAAAAAGTGCTGATCACCGCTCCCAGACGCGAAAACGCTGTGGCGAAACCATGCCCGGTGGCGCGCAAATCGGTCGGATATACTTCGGCCGCCAGCAGGTAAGTCGTGGAGCCGGGACCGAAACTGTTGGCGATCTGCGATGCCAACATACTGCCGAAAATAATCGCCAACAATGAGCCGCTGAAAACGGGTCCCGCCGGGGAAACGGCGTCAGTGCCCGGCTGGGCCGCCAGAGCCACCGCCAGCAACGCCGCGCCGCTGCCGAGGAAACCGAGAATCTGCGGCCATATTCGGCCGATTCGGTCCACCCACAGCGCCAGCGGCACATATCCGATAATGAACGACGCATTGAGAATGGCTGATCCCAAAACCTGGGAATGGTGCGTTCGAAATCCCAGATGACTCAACACCAGCGGCGCGTAGACCGTCAAGTAATAGCCGACGGCGTCCATTATAAACCATGGCAGGCAAACCAGCAGGGTCGCGCGCAGATACGGCGGTTTGAACAGGTGCCCCAGCGGCATTTTTTTTTGTGTCAGGGCCGTTTTTTCCTGCGCCAATATCCGCTCCATCTGGTCCGGTGTAATGGTCGGATCAAGCCGCGCGACCACGGCGGCGGCGGCTTCGGGCCGGTTGTGCCGCAAATACCAGCGCGGCGACTCGGGCAGCGTGCCCCGGAGATAAACGACCAGCAACGCCGGCAGCGCGCCCAGAATGAACATCCAGCGCCAGCCGTTGGCCGGATCGTACAGGAAAACGTATCCCACCAGACCGGCGATAATAGCCCCGACCATCCACAGGCCGAAAGCCCAGGTGATCACCGCCCCGCGCTTGCGGGAGGGTATGAACTCGGCCATGTAGGTGGCGCTGAGCGGATAATCCGCCCCGATGCCCACTCCCAGCAGGAAGCGGAAAATCACCAGGGAAGCAATGTTCCAGCTTAGACCGCAAAGCATGGCCGCAACGAAAAATGTCGCCAGGTCGATGAGATAAATCGCCTTGCGCCCCAGCCGATCGGCGATGCGCCCGCCCGCCAGCGCCCCCACGAAGGAGCCGGCCAGCGCTGCGCTGCCCAGCCAGCCGATCTGATTGGACGCCAGATGCCACAGGCTGTGGAGCTGCACCAGCGCCACCCCGATGATGACCAGATCGTATCCATCGAGAAATATGCCCAATCCCGCCGCCCACGCCAGCCGGCGGTGCAGACCGGTCATGCGGGCCTGGTCCATTCTCTGGAGAATCCGGCTCATGCGTGTTCCTGTGGGTTTATTCGAGGCTTGATCTTCGCTTTCATGTTCTGGCCGACTGTCGTGTCCTGTACAAGGAGTACATCAGGAAATAGGCTGGTGGAACCACCCCCAATCGTGTACTCGCCGCCGGCACGCTTTACCGGTCTTTGCTGAATAGGCATTGATCTCCATGGGCAAATATCCGAACAAAACGTTAACATTATTGGCGGCCATGGTCAACATATGGATTTTTTCCGAATCGGCCCGGTGGCGGCGGTCAAGCGGTGGTCGATCCACATTATGGTTGAATCTCCAGATAATGAACCGGCCGGTGAATGGCCAGCAGACCGTGTTGATCGGAAAGTTGGAAGAATGTCTCCACGCCTTTTCGGCAGCGCGGCGTTACCTCGTAGCGGATATGTTCGGTGAAATACCGCCGGGCCAGATCCGCCGGCCAACCCTTTTCCCCGGCGTAGCGTTCTACGAGCTGATCGGTCATTCGCCCGCCATCGCGCCGCGCCTCGGCCAGAAGCCGGGCCAGTTCCATGTCCGGCGCCGCCGTCGGCATCATCCACATTGCGAACACAAACGGCAGTCCGGTAAGCCGTTTCCACTCCGCGCCCAGATCCAGTTGCCAGGGGTAATCTTTTGCTGGCGGTGCGGCGTTGACCACTTTGTCGCCGATCAGCAGCAATGTTTCCGGCGTCTCGCGCCGGGCGCGGGTGGATCGCGCCTCCAGTGGAATGATCCGCGGCTTGCAACCGTACAACTCGCGAAGAATCACCTGCGCCAGAATGACGCTGGTGTGGCTGTCGGTATCGGCGTGAAGCCGGGTAATCTGGCGCGGCGCCACACGCGAAAAAATCCGCACGGTCAAGGTGGGGCCGTCGGAACATATTGCTCCCGCCGGAACCAGCACCGGCGCGATGGGGCTGTTCTGATAGTCCACGATGGGCATCAGCGCCGCCGCCACTGTTCCTCTCGTCATCAGTTCCAACAGCGCCGCCGGAACCACAAAATGCACATGGACCGCGGGATGCCGCAGCAATGGTTCGATCAACGGTTTGGAGTTCAGATAGGAGACGCAACCGACCGCCCAACTTCTTCCTCGATTCATCTGGTATGGGTTCATGGATCGTACCAACTTCAGGGCGCGCAACGGGGATATATCGTAGGGGCTGCCCCGTCGCCGTCGCAACATCTTGGGACAGTTGCCCCGCAGGGTGCGGCAATTTCTTCGGGATCGCCTCCAAAACGAATTTAAATGCCGCGCTTATTTTTTGCCACAACATTCATGTTGCCTGTGGCTTGCGCAAAGATTGCCCCGCCCATTATGATCGTCGCGCTGAAAAAGCGTGCTTGCCGCGCGACTTTTGGTTAAAATGCTTCCAAATGGGATTCGCCAAGGATAGCGAAACCAGGCTCTAATATTGGAAGTCGAGGATCGCAATGGCCGGCAAAGCGGGCGCCAGACACCTGCGTGTGCTTCGGTTGAGCCTTGTGCCCCTGGGTTGGGCCGCCTGGCTTTTTCTAACATTTTCGGTGGTTTCGTTCCATCCGTCCGATCCCACCTTGTTATCCAGTTCACCGGCGTATTACAGTCATGGCGGACATGTGCTCAATTGGTGTGGACCCGTTGGCGCGTCGTTGGCGCTGCTGATGATGAATTACGTCGGAGCGGGTATATGGGCGGCCATCGCCATGCTCGCGGCAACGCTCTTTGTTTGGACCATCGGTGAAAATGTCACCCTGCTGGCCCTTCGACTTCTCGGCGGAGCCATCCTTGTCGCCACGATCAGCGGCCTGACCAACCTGGCGGGACTGGGTCAAAACCTTCCCGCCGGACCAGGCGGTCTGCTGGGCGTGACGATCGGTCAATTTCTGAAATTAAAATTCTCCGCGGTTGGATCGATTCTGATTCTCCTGCTCACACTGATTATCGGTTTGCTGCTGGCTGCCGATGAATTGGTTATGGTCATACCCGCCCTGACCCTGCGAATCTGGAAGAAAGTGCCGGTTCGGCGGATAATCGAAATTGTCGGAGGCGCCGCGGTGGCCGCGGCCGGCGGTCTTTTCATCTTGGGCAAAAAGCTCTTTTCCTCCAGGGGCGCGAAAAAATCCCGCAACAAAGCCAATGGCCTCGCTGGCCTGGGTTCACTCGTGAAAATGGCGCCGCGACCGGCGCCGGCGACCGCCAACAACGGCCGATCGCAACCCGTCATGGGATCGGCTGTTCATGAAACCGGGTCGGCGACCGACGGGAAAACATCGCCGGTTGCCGTTCCGGCGGAGCCGGTTGTAGTTCGCAGGCCCAAACCTCCCGTCGCGGCCGAACCGCTGCTGCCCTTCAAACCGCCACCGGTGCAGAAACAGGATTTGGGTAATTACCGCCTGCCGGACCTGACACTTCTGGATGATGCTGAACCGGTCAATACGGAAGGCCAGGAAGAAAAAGTTCGCGAAAAAGCCCGTGTGCTCGAATCGTGTCTGACCAGTTTCGGTATCGAC
>JAJYDU010000207.1 GCA_021790475.1 Planctomycetota bacterium
TCGCGCGGGCGGAACACATGACCGCCTTGCGCTGTTTGGATTATGCCGGCCTGGTGGATAACTATTGGGCGCAACGCGCCGCCTGATCGCCAACAATAGGAGTTACACCCAAATTTTCAGCCGCTGCCAAAAAATACACGACACGACCGATTTTTCTGATATTCTTATCAGAATCCGCCAGGGCCCCCATCCTTTCCGGGTCGGAGGGGGACAATCTCCACCCTCGGAATCGGCGGGCCGTTGGGACGGATCGTTTTCGCAGCAGGACCCCGCGCCATGCCGCAAACCTTGCCGCAAGCCGCCAGCCCCGCGCAACTGGAAAAGATCGGTGCGATCGCCGCAGCCATGGTAGAAGACTCCCAGGTGGTGGGTCTGGGCAGCGGGCGGGCGGCGCAGGCTTTTGTGCGACAACTGGGGCGGCGGATTGTGCAAGGCGGCCTCCAGATGATGGGAATTCCCACTTCTCTGGCCACCACCCGTGTCGCCCGCACGGCGAATGTTCCCCTGACCACGCTGGAGAATGTCGCCCGGGTGGATATCGCGGTGGATGGGGCCGATGAAGTGGATCCACAGTTGAATCTGCTCAAGGGGGGTGGAGGAGACTTGTTGCGGGAAAAGGTCGTAGCCTCCATCTCCCGAAAGCTCATTATCGTGGTGGGGCAGGAAAAACTTGTCCCAAGACTGGGAACGCGGTTTCCCGTGTTTATCGAAGTGGTGCGGTTTGCCATGCCCACGGTCATCCGGGCGCTGGTGGAAATGGGCGCGACCGCCGCGCCGCGGCGTAATGCGGATCAAACGCTATTTCTAACCGACAATGGCAATCCCCTTGTGCATGCATATTTCAGCCCGCACCCCGGCGCGCCGGGACTGGAAAATCCCGCGCGCCTGGAAGAGAGGCTGGCGGGGATTCCCGGCGTGATCGAAACCGGTCTGTTTTTAGGCATGGCGGGCGAGGTTCTGGTCGCCCGCTTCGATGGAATGGTCGATCATCTGCTTAAGTAAACTTCACTTATTATTTTAATTTTTGCTATGGCAACAATTTAAAATGGAGCAATATGATGGAACTTGGGAATTTTGACGGAAATTTTCCGATTCCCGCGGACATGCGGCAGTTACCGGATCGTCTGCATCGGAAGGCCCGCTCTTTTCTAAGCGATTTTCATGGTTTTCTTTTCAAGCAGAATATTTTGTCGCTGGCGATCGGCATTATTATCGGCACCGCCACCGGCAACGTGGTAAGCAAGATAAATGCCGACATTTTCATGCCGATTGTTAATCTGTTTTTCAGGAACCAGCAGTGGAAAACGATGGGGCCGATCATCAGCCGCTACAAGAACGAAAACGGCCAATGGATCGACAACAAGTTGCTGGTGGGCGATCTTCTCTTCACATTCTCCAACCTGCTGGTGATCGGATTAATCTGTTATTTTCTCAGCCGGCTGCTGCTGCGGCCGGCGCCGGTGGAGCCCGCGCCACCGATGCGGCAGTGCCCGTTCTGCCTGGAAAACGTGGCGCCATCGGCCCGGAAGTGCAAGTTCTGTTGCAGCGAACTGCCGGCGGCGCCGCCGGCCGCGGTCTGATAACCGCACGTCGAATTGTCCGCCGCGCCAAGCCGCGGAGCAGCGATCCCGCGCGTCGAATTACCTGCGGCACGACTTTTCAATCACGGGGTATTGCCGCATCTGACAAGACCCAACCGGTTTCTTTGGCGCACCCGGAGAGATGAGTAGATCGTCTGAAATAAAAACGACATCCGGGATTGGTTATCTGCCTTCACCACGGAAAATCTTTATTGCTCGCGCCGGCCACCTGCCGATAATTCTTCTCGGAACGGCCTGAACAGGTATTTCTCCGGGGCGCCCATGGCGAAGCTCCATTTCGACAAAGCGACAGGGCGTATGGGCCGCGGCTTGTATTCCGGCGTGCCGTGGCGCCTGTAAGCCAGGGGATAAAAACACCCGTGGCGTCGGTCTTTGGCGGCACGGTAACGATGGTTCGTACTTTCGGAGCATAAAAAATGAAGAGCGCCAAAGGACTTGTCGCCCGCGGCGGTTTCACACTTCTCGAATTGCTGGTGGTTATCTCGATCATCGCCATTCTGATTTCGCTGCTGCTGCCAACACTGGTGCAGGCCCGCAACATCGCACAGCGAACCGCCTGCGCCGCGCAGTTGCGTTCCATTGGCCAGTCCCTGCGCATCTACGCCGGCGAATTTGACGATCAGTATCCCACCAACACGAAGTGGGGATTTCCGTTCGGGCCGACGGTCGTCGCCTTCAACCAGCAGACCTGGCAGCCAATTCCCGGCGGCTTCGGAATGCTTTACACTTCCGGGGTCTTGACCAATGCGACCATGTTCTACTGCACGCAGCCCGGGTATTACGGCCCATACAGCGCCGCCGCCGGCGCCTACCTGCCCGCGCTGATCCAGCAAGGTACGCCCATCAACTGGTATAATGTGACCTATGGCTATTGTTACTGGTATCAACGCACCCCCGGCGGCTGGTTTATCCGATCGGTCAGTCCCACCATCCAATACGCCCAGTCGCCGGATGACGCCGGATCAAGTATCCTTGCCGGCGACATTACCGCGAGCCTCTTCAACAACTGGAAGTGGCCCAGTACGATGCCCGCTTCCAACCATTTTACTTCCGAGTCCGGGGAGCCGGACGGCGGCAATACGCTTTATAATGACGGGTCCGTTACGTGGCGAAATCTCTCCCAGATGCAGGTTGGTTACAGCTGGCTGCTGAACTTCTATCAGTAGATTCATTCGGGTCATGACGGCTTGATCGATTGCCTGGCGAGTCGCCTGGATTTTCTGCGCTCAGGCGGAGCGATGAAGAAATTCGCCGGGAAAATCGAGCAGCTTGGCTCCTGAGGTGCTCCCCATTGTCAAGGCGCGCCAATGACGAAATTAAGGTACATCGTCAGCCAGGTGCGGCGGCGGGCCGGGGGCTCGGGGGGAAGAGGCCCCGGCCCGCCGCCGCACGCCTTTGGCCGGGGGTGTCTGCCCC
>JAJYDU010000063.1 GCA_021790475.1 Planctomycetota bacterium
TCTAAAAGCAAGAGAAATATTAAATACCATAGCGAATATTAGTGGCTACACGTAAATGCGAAAAACACACGTAAGTCATTGTAAATAAATGAGATACGTCAAAAGTGGCTTGGAACATCCGTTGTAACCATTCACGGGCGACAGTGGCGAAATCAGCACAAAAACGAGGGTTCCCGACAATATAAGCCCATTTTTCGCGCGTTTTTTGCTCCAACGGCCTCCAACATCCGTTTATTTCCCTTTATTTATAATGTTTTTGGCACGTGAACGGTTACAATAAGTCGGATCAAAGGATTGGCCGAAACGACATGGATGTACGTACCGAGCAAGCCTACCAACAACGTATCGCCGCGCTGGAATGGAACTTCCGGTATTTCCACCTGCTGGAGCTTGCGTAGCGGCTGGTGAAGGGGGCGCAATGGGCCGCCGCACTTCGGGCAACGATCCATTTTGTAGTCCACCACCCGGTCAATCGGTGCAGGGGGAAAAGGTTCACGTTCGTGACGCAGGTGGCCTTTCTGTCCGCCGATAGGCCGCTTCTCGCCGAGGAGCGTTGCTGGCGGCGGCGGTGCACGGCAAAGATACGGCGGAAACCAAGGCCCTGGGTGGGGAGTTGGAAGGCCTGCTATGGGAGGGCCGGGTGGAGCAGATGAACGATCGGGTTAAACAAGATGCCGGACCATTGGAAAAAGTCCTGTCTCAGGAAACGGGGGAGGCGCCGCAGCAGGTTGTTCGTCGCGAACTGGGGTATTTTGAGAAACACCAGGAGCACATGCACTATGACATCTATCGAGGTAAAGGCTGGCCCATCGGTTCGGGTAATACCGAGGCGGGCGTGAAAACATTAAATAAACGCGTCAAGGGCACGGAACAACGCTGGCGGCTGCCGGGCGTGGAGGCTATTCTCGCATTACGCGCGGCTTGGAAAAGTCAGGATGCCCGCTGGGAACGGCTGTGGGCCAACCGGCCAGCTTACGTTTTGGCCAAGGCACGAAAAAAGGCTGCATAAACTGTCACAGGCCCTTGGGTAACCTAAGGAGCACGCTGTCGATGGAAGATTGAAAACAAAGGGTTTAACATCCAGAAGAACGGCGGATTCAATCGGGAGCACGCCTACAGCACCAAGCGCAGGCAAATGCACAACTGGTACATCCTATTGCAGATATCCCTCTTGATTCTGCAACTCGTGGAACGCGGCAGTCTGCTGAGCCGGAGCGCCAAACTCAGCTTTGGTTCTCTGGCCGCCATGGCACGTCGGCTCTGGGAGAGCATTCGTAATGTCCTGATTCCCGACGAGGCACTGGATATTGCCGCCGCCGCACGCATTCAAATCCGACTGAATTCCTCCTGACCGCCCCGCGGTGCCGTCGTCATGCTCCCGGTCTGATTGTTCATTCTAACCAAGCCGAATTCGCCCTGTCCGTCCCTCGTTGAACTCGCGTGCTAAACGACGAGCTTCGGTCCGCTGCGCCCGGAGGCTGCCGCCAGCCCGGCGAAACAGCCGCCTCGAAAAAACCGAAGGGCTGTTCGTCGCAGCTGGATATTACGATCCGGTTTTGACAACCGCCGGGACCACGGATAGAGTGAAAAAAAAGCGGTTAAATCGCCGATAACATTGACAAAGCCGTTTGGAAAGCGAGCGTTTTTTCCGTCGCACGGGTGTGCCGTCGCCGATGAGTTACTTGCGGAGATTTCAGTAGATGCGGGTTCTTGTTGTAGATCATGATCCCGTTGGGTTGACCCTCATTCGCAACACTTTGGGGCAGGCGGGATATGAGGTGATCGCGACCCCTTCCTGCCGGGAGGCCCTGGAACTTGTCCGTGAAGGGCTTTGCCACCTGGTTCTCGCCGACGCCGAGGCGGACGGTCCCTTGAGCGCTCTGGCGATGTGCCGGACCATACGCCGCGAGGAAATGTGGGGATACGTATATATTATTATTATGACCAGTCGCGATCAACCGCCCCAGCGAGTGGCGGGATTGACCGCCGGCGCCGATGATTTCATCGGCAAGCCCTACGATGCCGCGGAGCTGGTAGCGCGGGTTCGTAGCGGCCAGCGCCTGCTCTCCATGGACACCCGCCATGTCGCCATTTTCGCCATGGCCAAACTGGCCGAATCGCGCGATCCGGAAACCGGTTTGCATTTGGAGCGGGTTCAGAGCTATGCGCGTCTCCTGGCGCAGGAACTGGCCGTCACGGCCAAATATCGCACGAGCATCACCGCCAATTTCATCCGCTGGATTTACCTGACCAGTCCCCTGCATGACATCGGCAAGGTGGCCATTCCCGACTATGTTCTGCTCAAACCGGGGAGACTGACCGATCGCGAATTCGCGCTGATGAAAACCCATACCACCCTGGGGGCCAATACCATCGACATCGCCCTGCGTAAATTTCCCGAAGCGGAATTTCTCCGCATCGCCCGGGAAATCACCGCCACCCATCATGAACGCATCGACGGAACCGGCTATCCCAGGCAGATGCGCAACGCGGAAATTCCCCTTAGCGGACGCATTGTCGCGGTTGCCGACGTGTACGACGCGCTGACCTCGCGCCGTCTTTACAAGGACGCTTTCAGCCATGAAGTGGCCCGCTCCATGATCCTGGCCGGCTCCGGAACGCAATTTGACCCCGACGTGGTCCAGGCTTTTCTGCAAAATGAAGACACTTTCCAGAATGTACGCGAACGCTTTACCGAACACCCGCCGGTTATCACGTGAATATCCGCAAGTCGTTGCCCCGCACGCTCTGGCGGTATTTCCGTCAACCGGTATATCATGGGCGCAGATGGAATCAATCTTTTTTATGCCTGTGACAACCGCGTGGGGGCCTTGCGGTGTGGTTTGGCGTCGGCGCGCGTCCCCTACCGACGCCCCGCGCGCGCGGCTCATGCGCGTGTTTCCCGCTTATCGAACCATGCCGTCGCTGCGCAGCGCGTTGCGGAAAGAGTTTCCCGCCGCGCGCCTCCTGCGATCCAACACGAAAACAATTCCCGTGCCGCGCTGGCTGGTCGCAGTGCGACGTTTTCTCATGGATTACTACAACATGGCGAACGGGACCGGGAAACCGCATCCCATCGACTTTTCCCATCTCGCCCGGTGGCTGGACTGGTCGCGTACAAGCGAATTTGATCGCCGTGTACTTCAAGCTGTGGCGGATATCGCTCCCGGCGCGACGATCAGCTACGGCGAACTGGCCCGCCGTATCGCCCGACCGCGGGCGGCGCGCGCCGTCGGGGCGGCGCTGGCACGAAATCCATGGCCCGTACTTATCGGCTGCCATCGCGTTCTGGGCGCCGACGGCGCCATGACCGGCTTTTCCGGGCCGGGACGTCGCCATGCCAAGAAGCGCATGCTCCTTATGGAACAGTCCGGCCTGCGTCGCACCGCGTAATCCCAGGGCGCCGGGAATTTGGAGAGCCTTCATGCCGCGCCGCGTTTTTTACCGCATGGCGACGGGCCATTCGGTTTTGTCGGTGAAAAAACCGCCCGTGTGGTTGCTGCCTCCGCTGCTGTTTGTCGGAACTTTGGCGGTTATGGTTCTGATTGCCGGGAGAGATTTTCCAGCGATCATTCCGCCGCTTTTCAACATCGCCTGGGCGGCGATCGTACTTCTCTCGGCGTGCCTGTTGGGGTTGGCCGTCACTGGGCCGTTGCGCGCCACCGTTTTTCGTCATTCCGCGTGGCCGGACGGCTATAGGCTGGTTCTGGCTATTGCGGTGGGACTGGGATTGCTCAGCCTGGCGACTCTGCTGCTGGCCGGCCTGCATTGGCTGCACGGCGCCGCGCCGGCGGTTCTGCTGGGCGTGGCCGCTGCCGCGGGATATCCGGCGGCGCGCGATCTGGTTGCGCGACTGGACAAAAATATCTGGCGAAAGCCGATGCTCAGCGAACATTGGCTGCTGCTGCTGGCGTGTATTCCCGCGGCGGTGCTGCTGACGGCGGCGTGTTTTCCCGCCGGCTCGCTCTGGCACACGGAAGGCTTCGGGTACGACGTGCTGGAGTACCATCTGCAGTTGCCGAAACAATTTCTTATCCACAACAGCGCGGCGCCCGTGCGCGGGAATATTTACTCGTTCATGCCGCTGAACATTGAAATGCTTTACCTGCTCATCGGCGCGGTGGCCCGCATGGCGGCGCCAAACGCCTATCTTTACGTGTTGGTCTACGGCTCGCAGATGCTGCATGCTCTTGTGACCATGCTGGCCGCAGTGGCGGTTGCGCTGGTTCCCATGAAACTCTCGAACCGGATGCGGGTGCTGGCGCTGCTGCTGGTGCTGGCGACGCCGTGGACTATCGTGATCGGTTCGCTGGCCTATAACGATGGTGGAGTTCTCTTGTACGGCGTACTGGCGCTGGGTCTGGCGATTCACGCCGCCGAGACGAATCGCGGAAAAATGATTTTGCTTGGTGGGCTGACGGGGCTGGCGGTGGGGTGCAAAATGACCGCGGGCGTAATGGTCGCTCTACCGGTTGCGGCCATGCTGATCTGGCAGCGGCGATTTCGTTCCCTGGCGGTGGTGACGGTGGTGGCTCTACTCGTCTACAGCCCCTGGATATGCCGCAGTATGATCGCTACCCACACCAAAACCAGCCTGGGCAATCCCATATTTCCGATTTTCGCCGGTACATTGGGGATGGATCACTGGACGAAATCGCTGGCGGAACGCTTCGACCGCGGCCATCGTCCCCCGGCGAAGCTGGCTGGCTTGGCCGGCCATATCAAGGCGCTGTTGAATCAATTCCTGCTTGACCGGCAGTGGTCGCCCGGTGTAGCGGCATACGCGGACGCTCTGGCGCGGCGCCCCGGGTTCCCCTCAATCCAAACGCCCTGGCCGGACCGGCTGGGGCTATTATGGCTGGTAATGCTGCCGGCGTTGGCGCTGGCCATGCCGGCCGGCCGGACCACATGGATTATATTGGCCTGCCTGGCGGTACAGCTTCTGGCCTGGTTGACCTGTACCCAATTGGAAGCCCGCTTTTTGCTGCCCGCGATTGTGCCGCTGGCGTGGCTGTTGGGAATTGCCGGGGACGTCTTCGGGGGTTTCGCCAAAATCGCGACTGCGGCGGTAGCGGGTCAGACGCTTTTTTGCGCCCTGTTGCTGCGGCCGGAGGCCGGTCTTTTTCTAGGGCGTATGCGCGGCTTGGGACCGGCGCCGATGGGACGAATCATCAATCTGCCGAGTGATTGGCTGCTTAAGAAATCTTCCCGCACGGAGTTTTCATCCCGCGACACCTGTTATCTCGAAGGGCTGGCGACGCCGCTGTATATACGCGGCCACGTCATTTACAACACTGTCTTTAATCGCAATCGGTTGGCGCGGGCGATCCAGCATGGCGGCCCGCCATACGCGGTACGCTGGCTGGGAAAAAAAGGCGTGAACTATCTGATCGTGGACTGGCCGGAAATTGATCGTCTGCGGGCGACCTATGGCTTTAATCCGGTGATCACACAGGCGAACATTGCGGCAATGGCGACCGCGGGGTTGAAGTTGATTCGCGCCCCGACGGTGCGTGGAATAGAGATTTATCGAGTACCAAGTTTCTCGGCCGGACGTGGCTGACCGATTATGAGCGGATATTCCCCCTGTAACTCACAGACGCTTTTATCGAGGTGGATGGGGGGGAAGGGCTTGCCGCGGGCTTGTTTTCCGGATTACTGGAATTTGCCTTTTTTCGCGCCGCGCGTGGTCCACCACGGAGATTTCCACCGGTAACATCCGACTTTGCAAATCCTGTTCCAATGACTTCCAGTCTTTCACTTTGCCACTGGCAATATCGCCGGTGGTTGTCCGCAACACGCCGGCGATCAGGTGCGTTACTTTCGCCCGGAACTGGATATCGCCAACGGTAAGACCGGGCTGATTGAGATGAAATAGTCTATCCGCATCCAACTTCCACCGTACGCCGATTTTCTGGAAATAAAGGCGTTGCGCCTGGTGACCGGCGGGCGATTTAACGGAAAAAAAATGCAATGTCGCGGCCGAACCGTTGATGGTGACAATGGCCTTGGGTAATTGGCTCGCCAAGGCATCCATTTGCGAATCAACCGTGCGCAGCGATCCGCCGGCGAAAGCGGGGGGAGGGCCGAGTTTGGCCAAGGCAGTTTTTGTGAAGCGTTCTTTGGCGGCCAGAAGATCCGCCACCGCGTCGATGGCGCTCGCCTCAGTCGGGTTGGAAACGTTCATGCACGCCCGGATTTCCGGAACATCGGCGGCTTTGACCGCCGCGATCAGCGAGCGCATGGTGTTTCGGGGCGTATTGTAGTTGGGTATTTTATCGGCGGGAAGCGTCATCGCCGGTCTGCTTACCGGCGGTTTGTTTTTCGGCGATAGGGTATCCTGCCGTGCCGCCGCCGCACCACAGGCGCCGGCCAACAGCATGATTCCCACAAACACCGGGAGAAATCCGTATCGCATCAGCCGTCTCCGTCGGAGAGAACCCTTAAAGTTTTATCGGTTACGGCGTTTTGTTGGTATTAACGGCGCCAACCGATTACCATTCCTTGAATTGACGTAACGAAAACACGGGCAAATTATTGCTCCCATCTCTGGTTTTCCTTAAAAACGTGAATGATCGACGTCATTTTCAATGGTCAATAATCCACTGGGTGGCCGCGGCAACCCGCTCCCCGCGATCCATTGCCTTAGCGGCGGCAAGGGCAAGCAGGTGGAATCGAAAAATTTAAGCTTTTCGGTTGATTTACAATGAAGACGCGCCGATAATAGAGATGGAAGCGCCGGGCCGGCAAAGTTGAACAGCATTGTGAAACGTGGGTAAGTGGCAGGCGCTGTACTGTGGTTTAGAGGCATGTTGTAAGGAGTTCCAGTCATGTCAGACTCGCTGGTTACTAATGCGGAAGATCAACAGATGACGGGACAGCCACACGATCTGCGACGGAAGTACGATGTCGCCAGACATGCGGTGGCGGATTTGGCCACGGAAGCGAGCCAGGCGGCCAAAGACCGCCTGACCGACATATCGGGCCACGCTTCCGAATGGATGCGCGACAAGAGCGGTCAGCTCAAGGAAAAGACCGACCTTGCCCGGAGCGCTGCGATGACCTATGTTCGTCGCAACCCGTACAAATCCATGGCAATGGCCGCGGCCGCGGGCTTGCTGATCGGTTTCATCCTGCATCGCCGGCGGGATTGAGACGGGATCTAAGTTTCGCGGTTTCGCGTCTGGTGGTTATGCTCAGGGCGACGTGTAGCGCCGCGAGCGCCGTTTGTGTGTTGCACCCAGGCGGCTTGAGGTTTCGCGGCGTTCAGTGTGCCCGCGGCGGGCGGAAATGCCGGATGTCGCGGGTGTTTTTCCTGGGCTTTTATGACTGCTCGCTCATTTCAAAATGGACCGGCAACCGAAACAGATCGTTCCGGTCATATTCCTTATACATTTCGGCTGTTATACCGGTTGTGGAGAACCGCTGCGGAAATTGTGGAGTTGGAATGGCAGATTATCGGTCTGCGCCTGCTCGGCCATCTGCGCGGCATCTTCTTGCGCGTTTGTCTGCTGGCCGTAGCGGCGGTGCTGGCGATGGCCGGAGTTGTGTTCCTCGAAGTCGCCTTATTCAGACTTTTACTGCCGGTCGGGGGTGTCATTTTCGCCTGCCTGTTGTTTGCCGGTTTTCATCTGTTGCTGGCGGCGGTTCTGTTATTTGCCATCCGTGGCGATAGTCGTCGCCAGACTGATGATGAATCCCGGCGCATCGGGGATTCCGGCTCGAGGAGTGCCGATGAACATCGCTGATAAGATCGCCGAGTTGGAACGGCGGCGTGATGCCGGACTGCGGAACCTGCAAACGGACGCGTTCCATTTTGTTCGCCGCCTCGAACATCGCTATTCGCCGGCCCGGCTGATTCGAAAAAACATCGGCTGGTCGCTGGGTTTGTCGTTGTTGACAGGCTCCTGGCTGGGGCGCCGCCTCGGCGGAAAAATTGCCACTGGCCGGGCCGCCCCGGCCGGCGATGGCCAGGTCCCCGCGCCGTCCCATGCGCCACCCGGCGCTCATCAAACATCGACTTCGGGCGGTATTCTCGGATCGCTGGTCGCCTCGGCGGCGGCGGAACTTATTCAGGCTGTGCCTTGGCGCATGGTCGGGGCTATGTTCCAATCCAGGCGGTCGCGGACGGACGAACCTCCCGTAACAAAATCTTCGCCGGACGACTCCTCCGAACTGGAGCGCCCGCCAAATTCACCATGAATAAACGACGCCGCTACCGCCACTCAAGTTCCCGTGGCTATCGACAGGAGAACTGCGGAGCGCACAAAAGAAATAACTCCAAGGCTCGCACGCTTGCAGCGGCGGGCGATTGTTCCTATCATTTACTCTTTGTACTGCGGTACGCCGACCGACCGCGCGGAGTCGCGCCCTCCGATGAAGAATTAGAGCGGCAATCATGCGCCCCCGGTAACTTTCGGTCGAGGATCGCGTTGGCGCCGTAGCCGGCCGCTTGTGGAAGCGGCTTTCTTCACCGCGCCGCCGGCTTTTTGCCGGTACATTCGGAGAAAGGTGTAAACTGTACTATGGTTAATTATGCGCTGCTTCAGGATCTCGGCTTGGGCGAACAGACCGCCGGTCAGGCGGTTCAGACCGCTTTCCAGTCGATTGATGAAAACGAAATAAGCCGGCTGCTGGCAAGCAACGACACAAATTTCATCAATGGCTCCATGCTCACGGGTAAAATCGTCAGCATCCGGGGCGACGACGTGGTGCTGGAGATCGGACTCAAGAGCGAAGGCGTACTTTCGCTGGCGCGCGAATTCGACAGTCCCGCCGATGTGGAAGTCGGCGACGAAGTAACCGTGCTTCTGGAACAGGTGGAGTCCGAAAACGGACTGGTGCAGATTTCCAAACGAAAAGCCGATCGTATCCGTGGCTGGGAAACCATCGTCAATACCAAGAAAGAAGGCGATCCGGTTTCCGGCAAGGTTACGCGCAAAATCAAGGGTGGTCTTCTGGTAGATATTGGTGTGCCTGTCTTTTTACCCGCCTCGCAGGTGGATGTCCGTCGTCCGGCGGACATCGGCGAATTCATCGGGCGCAACCTGGACGCGGAAATACTTAAAATTGATCCGGAGCGGCGGAATATTGTCATCAGCCGCCGCAAGTTGCTCGAACGCCAGCGCACCGCGGCCAAGCAGAAGATTTTCGACGAAATATCCGCCGGACAGGTCCGCAAGGGCACCGTCAAAAATATCGCCGATTTCGGCGCGTTCGTGGATCTCGGCGGCGTGGACGGCCTGCTGCATATTACCGACATGAGCTGGGGAAGAGTGAATCATCCGAGCGACCTGGTCAAGCTTGATCAGGAAATTGAAGTTGTTGTCCTGAACGTTGATCGCGACAGGGAAAAAATTGCGCTGGGACTCAAGCAGAAACAAACTTCGCCGTGGGAGCAGGTGGAGGAAAAATATCCCGTGGGAACGCGTCTGAAGGGTCAGGTGACCAACATCATGAGCTATGGCGCGTTTGTGAAACTAGAAGAGGGCGTCGAGGGCCTTGTCCACATTTCTGAAATGAGCTGGACCAAACGCATCAATCACCCCGGAGAAATGCTCTCGGTGGGCGAGGAGGTCGAAGTTGTCGTGCTGGAAGTCAATAAGACCGGCCAGGAAATCAGCCTCGGTATCAAACAGACCGAGGCCAATCCCTGGACCCTTCTGGCTGAAAAATATCCTCCCGGCACGGTGGTGACCGGCAAGGTGCGCAATATGACCAATTACGGCGCGTTTATTGAAATCGAGGAAGGCATCGACGGCCTGTTGCATATCAGCGACCTAAACTGGACCAAGAAAATTATTCATCCCGCCGAAATGCTCAAGAAGGGCGATGCCCTCCAGTGCGTGGTGCTCAGCGTCGATCAGGAAAAGAACCGTGTCGCCCTGGGCGTCAAGCAACTTACGGAAGATCCCTGGCTCCATGCCATTCCCACCAATTATCATCCCGGTATGATCGTCAAGGGTAAGGTGACCAAGATCACCAACTTCGGCGTATTCCTGGAGTTGGAACCGGGGTTGGAAGGCTTGCTGCACGTGAGCGAAATTTCCGATCAGAAGATCGAAAATCCACAGGATTTCGTCAAGCTCAACGATGAATTGGAAGTAAAAATTCTCCGCGTGGATTTAGAGGACCGGAAGATCGGTCTATCCCTCAAACGCGCCCGGTGGAGCGCCGATGACGAGCCAAAAGGCGGCGAAACCGATAAACCGGCCAGGAAGTACCGCGGCGGTCTGGAAGGGGGGGCATAGGCCTCTTCTCACACACGCTCCTGTTATTGCCGCATCTCGCGGCGCAGGAATTCCGCCATAATTGGACCGATCCGGCCAGGATCTTCCTCATGCGGAAGATGGGACAGATCGGCAAATGGACGGAAATCCACGTTCGGCAGCGCATCGCACAGACGCCGGCCGCTATCAGCACAGAGCAGCGATTCCTTTTCACCCCATATCAACAGCACCGGCTGGACAAGCTGGCCGGCACGGGTCAGATAATCGGACATGTCGGTATCGAGTGTCGGCAGACGCCGAATGATGTCCATCACCCGCAGCCGATTGACGCGCGGGACCATATTCAGGCGATAAACCTCCATCAATTCCAGATCCAGACGCCGCGGATCGGCATAGCCTACTTCCTTGATTCCACGCGTCATCTGTTTCGGCGACCGGAAACACATCACCAGTTCGCCCAGCAGGGGAATGCGTACCAGCCGGTAAAAAAATGGCAGCGCCTGTGGAAAAATTGCCGGATTCAACAATATGATGCGCTGCACCATCTGCGGAAAATCAAGCGCCGCCATCAGGCACATGCCCCCACCCAGGCTTGATCCGCAGATAGCCAGTTGATGGATTCCCAATGCCTTGGGCACGGCCATGGCTGAGTGGGTTAGTTCTTTGAGGCCGGGTCCGTCGAGCGACCGGCCGGTGGGACAGGCGAAACCGGTGTAATCCACGAGGATCAGATCATGTTCCGCCAGCAGGTAAGACGCCACGCCGTGGAATGAGGCGATATGCAGTCCCAGGCCGTGGAGCAACAGCAAGGCGGTGCGTGGTTGGCGAGCGCCCGGAGCGCGAATAAATTTGAATGGAATGGTTCGTCCATCGAAGTGGGTTGCATAGGTGATGGCGTTGGTTTGCTCCGGTGGTTGCTGGAGGCTCAACTCCGACGCCGGATGCGGCGGGTTCCGTAATTCGAACAGCGCCAGCGGCAGCACGGTTGGAGCCGTCAGGGTGCGGGAGGTGGATGGATCGGACGCCGCTGCCGTCATCATGGATAAATTATAGAATATTTTTTCGCCGGCATCATTGTCGCTCCCCTCCGCCTGACAGGCTCTAAATCGAATCTCCTTCTTTCGCGCCACTTTGGCCGTTATCCCGATAAAATTACCACGCCTTTTTCCGCTATGATTCCCCGCCGGTTCGCGAAAGCCATAACGCCGCCAGTATCAGGCCGCAACTCGCCAACCAGAACATCCAGGAAAAATGAAAATGAAATCCATGAAGGCGGGGGCGCCAGACGGTTTGCCTGCCCAAATTTCGTGATACATTGATCCTTGTTACATGATGCCAGGGACAGCTTGTCTCTGCGGCGGTGGCGGGATAGCAGCGCGCCGGTAAATCCGGCGGCGTCAGCCGCCCTGCGAAAACACGGCGTTGATCCTTACGGCGGGTGATAACGCCCGAAAAAGTCTGGACCGATGCCGGGAGACTCAGCCGGTAACGTCCCGGCGCTGTCTGCGTAAATTGCAGTGCGCGGCCCCTGGCTCCGCGGCGTGGTTGAATCAGCGAAAGCCGCAGGTCCTGAGCGTTCAAGAAGTGCTGCGCTCCCCGGGCATCGACCCGGATCATCCAGTGATTTTCCAGACGCATCGCCTTCACCTGGAATCGTCGGTCGCCAGCCGGCGGGGATAATCCGTGGATCAGATGACGCAGGAAGGCGGCGTAAGCGGCGGAATGAGACTCGGCAAACGCCACCGCCGCCACCTTGCCCAGACCGCGGCGCCACACCGCGGCCAGGGAATATCCGCCGTCGCCCGAAGACGCCAGCGCCGTCGCCGCCTTCTTTTTCCATACCTCAATCCAGGTCCGGGTTGTTCCCCCCAGACGCCCCCATGTGGATCTCCACGCGATAGGTTTCCGCCGGGCATGACCGGCTAGCCGCCGGTACAACGACAATTTTAGATCATAAGCCCATTGGAGAGGATTAACCGTGGAAAAGATCATGGCGTTCGTTTGCCGGGCCAGACTACGCAGCGCCGGAGTTGGTCCCAACGGGGCAATGATCGCAAGTTTTGCGCTCCTTCGCTTCATGAGCCGCGCCCACCGCTGAACATGCAGATGCGGAATGCGGCCATCGGTCAGCAATACCAGTTCTGTCTGCTCTCGAGATGCGGTAAAGATGCGATTCAGCAGGGGCAATGCGCTATCCGGATTGGTCGGACCGGTCGGTTCAATACGATGCAATACATTCGCAATTCGGTTCCTGATCGTTTTTACCGCCCCGCCAAGCAGCGGCGTCGTGATTCCACTGAATGCCAGAATACGCGCGCGATCGGTGGGCTTAAGAATCGCCAGGGCGCCCGTAATGGCCCGGACGGCAAGTTGAAAACGGGTCTGGCCTCCGCTGTGGTGGACCCGTTGGCCCATCGAGCCGCTGGCATCAATCAGAAAAATCACCTGGATCGGAGGGCGATGCGGCGGTAGAGAGGAAAGCGGTGAGATTCGCTCTACGGCCCAGGGGCGCCGCCGGTGGGTTGCCAGTGCGTAGCCGCCGGGACCAAAGGCGTTCCGCGCGCCCAAAATCAGCAGACCGCCGCCCGTGCGTTCGACGAATTTCGCCAGCATACGTCCGGCGTCGGGTTCAAACGCGCTGCGCGGCACGTTGTCGAGAATGATTACCTGATAACGCGTCAATGCTTCCAGATTCCTGGGAATCCTTGCCGCTGATAAAACAACGCTCTGTGGTATGGAGGCTGGCGATGCCAATGCCGACCGTCCCCGTACCACCAGAATCCGCGGCGGACCACCGGTCGAAATAATCATTTCGGCGTGATCATCCTCCGGCCAGGGATCGTTCGTGATCAGACGAACCATGATGAAGTCCGGACAGGAGTCGCGCGTTTTCTGGAGCGGTATATCCCGCACTTGCACGACCTTGGAGCCGGTGCGGCGAAAATGCAGCGGTGTGCGGGCGATTGGTCGTCCGTTTTGGAAAACTTCCACCAGGATATTCATGGCGCCCGTGGCATGAACGCCCACGCTCAGAGTCCGCCTTGCGCCGGAGACGGAGACATGGGTCCCGGATCGGGACGCGGACAGGTGAAGGCTGGTGATGCCGGCGTCCGCTCGGATGGGCTTGACGACGCTAAGAGCCAGCTTGAATGGCAAATGGGCGAATTGAATGGTCGGCCAGCGAACCAGCCCCGCGGTTAAAATCCAGCGGGGATTACCCGTCTGTCCCTTGCCGCTCCACTGAATTGCCCGTTGGATGTCCGCGCACGATCCGGCCATACGCGGCCAGTGA
This sequence comes from Planctomycetota bacterium, assembly GCA_021790475.1. Classification (GTDB taxonomy): domain Bacteria; phylum Planctomycetota; class Phycisphaerae; order WQYP01; family WQYP01; genus JAKBMM01. Next base: position 13,522 of record JAJYDU010000063.1, read on the forward strand.
TCCGGCCACCCTCGACGGGAGCGGGCGGAAAGATTCGCGGCGATTCGGTGGGGGCGCCGGCAAAAGCCGACGAGCGTCAGGCGTGTTCCCGCCGGAAAGTGATGCCGCAACAGGTTTCGCAGCAATGCCGGACGCCGCCAGGGAGCGGTGCGGGCCGCCGGTGAAAGATCGACCAGAACGACAACATTTTGCGCCCGTGGATTGAAAACCACTTCCGGATCGCTTGCGGCGGTCAGAGCGCAAATCGCCGCCGCCAGGGGTAAAAATATACAGGCGGTTTTCCACCGGTAGGAATGGCCACGCGCTTTCCACCCCAGCACGGCCAGCGCCGCGATGATGACCGGCAACGCGAGCAATACTCCAGGTTGTCGGCTTACCAGTTCCATGGCTGGATATTAACCCCGATCATTTCAACTGGGCAGGCTGTGGCGGCACGGCCGGGGTGCGACATCCTTGCCTCCTTCGGTTTGGTCATCCCAATCATTAGCCGGGATATTTCATCCTATTTTTAAACAGAGGGCATCGCGCAGGCATTGCCCTCTGTAAAAACAAGGTATTTGTAAAGATCATTGACTTGGCAAGGAAGCAAGACCACGTGGACAGAGTGTAACTCAATGTTATTTCCAAAGCTCCTGGAAAAATTGACGGTATGATATAACCGTGCCTAGAATTACGCGTATGCGTTTTTAAGGAGTATGAACCATGCGTCGATTTCCGGTCGTTGTGATAGGTGTACTTGCCGCGTTTGGAACCATGCGCCTTCCCCTTCACGCCGCCGCGGTCACAAAAGTCACCGTGCGCGGAGAACTTCTGGACATGGCCTGCTATACAACCAAGAACATGACGGGGCGTCAGCACGGAAAAACCTGTGGCAAGGCCTGTCTGGCCAGCGGTCTGCCCGCCGGCGTATTGGTCCATGGCCAGGCTTGGACGCTTCTGACCAATCCCAAACCATTGGCCAGGTATGTCGGCCGGCAAGTAAAAGTTGTCGGCAAAGAGGATGCACAGGACAAGGTTCTATTCCCGACTAAAATCTGGTGGAAGATGGGAGCCATGTGGATGCCGGTCAAGCTGCGCGACTTCTTGCATCACTGACGAACCCGGAACTACGCCGGCGCCCCAACGATTCCAGGCACGCGATGGCGCCAGACGAATCATGCCGTGCTGACACCCCAAGGGCCATGCGATTGACAAAATATACAATCGTATGCATATCTGAATTATGGGCGGTGAGGGACTCGAATACATTGCGAAAAGGCCAATAAACACGCCGGTTTCAAAAGCGGGCGGCGCATTATCCGGCGCACTTTCCGGCGATTTCAGCGAAGATTCGCAATTACGTGCAATTCTGGCCGCGTGGCCGTCCCTTACCCGGCAGGCCAGGGCGGCCATTGAAGGTATTGCCACGAACCCGGCCAGCAAGGCGGGTCTATGACCGAAAATATACTCT
>JAJYDU010000064.1 GCA_021790475.1 Planctomycetota bacterium
GCACATCGCCGTCGAGACGAACGGGAAACCAATGGAAATGATCCTCACCCCCGGCCAAGCCCACGATATGACCCAAGCGGACCGTTTGCTCGCGAACCACGATCCCCACTATTTGATTGCGGACAAAAGGCTATGACCGTGATGCTTTCATCCAAGATGTCCGTCACTATGGCCGTACCCCGGTGATCCCTGCACGAACTGGACGCACCGTCGCGCGACGACTGCTGCGACGACAATACCGCTGTCGTAACTGCGGCGAACGCTTTGTGAACCGCATCAAGCATTTCCGTCGCATCGCCACCCGTTACGAAAAAACCGCCAGAAACTTTCTGGGATTTGTCCAGCTTGTGGCCATCCTTTCTTGGATTACATGAATGTCAACACGACCTGGAACCTATCGCCATGCACGAACAGTTGGCCCGCTTTATTCCGTTCAGAAAATAGATGCACGGCAATATGACTATCAGGCCCGATGCGTTCATACCGCCATCAAATCTTCGCCTCTCGGTAACAAGGCATATCGAACTTCCCGAAGACGAGTTGTGGAAACTCGGTCAATGTATCGCGGATCAACGCCCGGCCACCCTCTATGGACGAGCGGATATCTCCTGTCGGGATGTAACCAATCAGGCTCTTACGATCATTCCAACGGTCCAACCTAAGAATCATGCCAATATTATTGGTTGGCCAAAGGAAAAATCTGCGCAAAAAATGATAGCCATGGAAATTGCCGCAGCGGCTATTTATGTGCCCAATCCGGGTTGTTCGCCCCAATGACGAAGAGCTGCTTCTTGCAGATAACCATGCCATGATGCCGCGGGGCGGCAACGGGCGATCCGCCGCCGGGATTTCACGGCTCGGCTATTGCGCCCAGGACAACCGGGCGCGAGGCGCCGGTGACACTGGGAAGATTGCCGGGAAAGTGATCGAGCGCCGCCGCGCCCAGGATGGCGAAACACAATGCTTCCCGGGCTTTGTTGGGAATGCCGAATTCACGGATGTGCGCCACCCGGCGACAGCCCAGCGCCTGGAGCCGGCACTCGATGCGGGAAAAAAGGTCGGGATTATCCGCCCCCCCACCGCAGAGAATCGCCTCCGCGGGCATAGCCGGCAAAAAATTCCGATAAGCCTCGGCAATGCTCCAGGCGGTGAGTTCCGAGGCGGTGGCCAGCACATCTGCGGGAGAAAAATGCTCCGACCGGGAAAGAATTCGCCGAATTTGCGGCTGGCCGAACTCTTCGCGACCCGTGCTTTTGGGCGGTCTTTGGGAGAAGAACGGATGGGATTGAAGATCGGCCAACAGTTTCGGCCGTACGCGACCGCTCCCGGCCAGTGCGCCGGCGCGGTCAAAATTTTGTTTGCCTCCCGTGACCAGGACCGTCCATTCATCCATAAGCACGTTTCCCGGCCCCGTGTCGAAAGCGATTACGCCGGTGGATTTTTGCGCCGGTGCAAGGTACGTGACATTGCCGATGCCGCCGATATTTTGCACCGTTCGCGCCAGGGTGGGATGGGTAAACAAAAGATGATCGGCGAAAGAGGCCAGCGGCGCGCCTTGCCCGCCGAGCGCCATATCCGCGGTACGGAAGTTTCCGATGGTGCGGATTCCGGTGCGGGCGGCGATGACGGATATATCGCCGAGCTGGAGGGTGCTGCCAACACGGCGGTTCCGTGGCGGGCGATGAAAAACGGTCTGGCCGTGACTGGCTATGGCGGCGATGTCGGAACGCCCGGCATGGGCCTGCTTGCGCACCGCCAGGGCCGCGCGGGCGAACTGCGCCGCGAGAACAAAGTTAAGTTCGCAAACTTCGGCCAGACTGGTCGTACTGGAATGGAGCATTCGCATCATTCGTTGCCGGAGGCCGCGGGGCCATGGATATTCAAGATGATGAAGAACTTGCGCGTCCAGGGCCGGAGTTTGGCCCGCGATTCGCACCAATGCGGCGTCGATGGCGTCCACGCTGGTGCCGCTCATCAGGCCGATGAAAAGGCGGGATGCCACCCCGCGGTGCAGCCCGAGGTTCACTGTGGATTGCGACCTGGTCATCCTTCGTCACCTTCAACTCTGCCGGCACGCCGGGATTCTACCGCATCGTGTCCGGTAATAAGCAATAGTTCCGGAGACTATCGGGATTGCGCAAATTGCCGCCGGGCGATGAGCAAATGGTGATAATTACGGGCGAAGCGGTGCGCTTCGTCGCGGGCATACTGCAGGAGCTTGAGCGCCGCGCTGGTTCGCGGCAGCTTGTAAGGAAGGGAACGGGTCTGAACGAAAATCTCCTCCCGGCGTTTGGCCAGGCTCACGACCCGCGGCGGTTTCGCATCCATCCGCGAGAAGGCGGCGAGGGCGGCATGGAGCTGGCCCAGACCGCCGTCGATGAGAATCAAGTCGGGAAACAGCTCCCGGTTCACCCCGGCCTGGCGGTAGCGGCGGGCGATGACTTCCTGGATACACTTATAATCATCAATACCCGGTACGCTTTTGATGCGGAATCGCCGATAACCACTCTTGAAGGGTTTGCCGTCGATGAAACAGACCAATGAACCCACGGCGGCTTCGCCCTGAAAATGGGCGATGTCAATGGCTTCGAGAGAGCGGACCGGTTCAGCGAGTTCCAACACCTCCTGCAACTGCTTAAGACCCGCCTGGTGATCGTGGAAAAATACTTCCGGCTGCAACGATCGCCCCCCCCGCCCGCGCCGGGAAAGCGCCTGCAGCGCCCTGATTTGATCGCGTAATAACGCCGCATGCTCAAAATCAAGCGCTGCCGCCGCTGCTTCCATTTCCCGGGTCATTTCGCGCAGCGCATTGCCCCGGCTGCTCTCGAGAAACCGCTTGAGCCGTTCGATGTCTTCGCGGTACGCCTGGCGGTTTATTTTATCGGCACAGGGGGCGCTGCACTGCTTGATGAAATGCAGCAGACAGGGACGAAAGTATCGCTTTTGGGGATCATCTTCCAGAATTTCCAGGTGGCAGGTACGGAATTTGAACGCCCGCTGAAGGTGGATCAGCGCCTCTTTCAGGGCATAACCGCTGGTAAACGGACCGTATAGTTTGACTCCGCTTTCGTGTGGTTGGCGGGTGATGTATACGCCGGGATAATCGTCGCGCGTGACGATTTCCAGGTATGGATAACTTTTACCGTCTGTCAGGCGGGCGTTGAAACGCGGCTTGATGTCTTTTATCAGGCGGTTTTCAATGAGAAGAGCTTCCACTTCGGAATCACATTCGAGGGTGTCAAAGTCGCGCACGTAATCAAGCAGCCGTTGCTTGACGGGGCCGAGATCGGCGGAAGGGACAAAATAACCGCCTACGCGATCGCGCAGACTCCGGGATTGGCCGACGTAAATAACCACTTCCCGGCTGTCTTTCATAAGATACACACCGGGAGAAGCCGGCAGATTTCGAGCCTTTTCACGCAATCGTTCCAGGCGGGTTGGATCCGGTTTCCGGGGCGGGGGAATAGCCGCCGCATCGTGTGTAATTTCCCGGACGACCGGTTCATCCGGATCGAATAACCCGCCCGGCTCGGGTACACAAGACGAAAGACGGTCGGACTTTTTCGACATGGCGGCGACTCTCAAGTTTCGATTATGATTATAACGCATCAGGAGACCCGCCATGAATACAAAGTCCGATCCGTCTTTCAAGGACAAGGTGATCTATCATGGACAACGGATTGATCTGGTGCTGCGAACGTCGCCCGGCAACACCGGCCGGCGGATTGTCCGGGAAGTCGTACGGCACCCGGGCGCGGTGATCATCCTCCCAATCCTCCCAGACGGCACAATTATCATGATTCAAAATCTCCGTCATACGGTATCCGAGCGGCTGTGGGAATTACCGGCGGGAACGCTGGAAGCCGATGAGGATCCCGGCGCGTGCGCCGCCCGGGAATTGGAAGAGGAGACCGGTTACCGGGCGGCGGAAATCCTTCCTTTTGGCTGGTTTTACACCTCGCCGGGAATTTTGACCGAGAAAATGTACGCTTTTGTAGCCGCGGGCCTGGAACCCGGCCGGCAGGCGCTGGAAGAAAATGAAAATATTACGGTGGCGCCGGTCAATCCGGCGCAGGCTCTGGCCATGGTTCAACGAAACGAAATCGTTGACGGAAAAACCATCGCCGTGTTGTTAAAATATCTTACGAGGACGAAACGGACAGGCAGGCGGGCGGAACGGTCTGTACCGGCCCGGAAAAAATGAACCGCAGGCAAACGGTATGAAGCGGTGGGATTTATGAGCTGGCGTGATCGAGATTATAACCGTGGCGGCAAGTCCACGAGATACTTCCCCGATAATCCCCTGGCGTTGTTCAATTGGTCGCTTCCGCTGGGAGATTTTTTTGGCATACGTCTGCGGCTGCATTTCTGGGTTCTCCTGCTGTTCGCATTCGACCTGATGCCGGCGTTGCGCACCGGTTCATGGCTGGTAAGTCTCTGGCTTATTTTTTCCATGCTGGCGGCGTTGTTGCTGCACGAGTTCGGACATCACTTCAGCGCGCAGTTTGTGGGAGGCCGGCATGATGATTTTCTGCTGGGTCCCTTTGGAAACATGATTCCCCCCGGCCATCCGCCGGAGCCATGGCCAACGTTCATCGCCAATGGCGGCGGGATCGCCGCCAACTTGGGAGCGTGCCTGTTATTGGGTTCACTCCTGTCCATTCACTGGCATATTCCGCTTCCCATATTCGTGAATCCTCTGCTGCTGCTGACCACGCCGGCGTTTCTTCCGGAACAGGCGGGCGGACCGGCAGTCTTATTGTACTTGTTCTACTGGACAAACCTGGCCTTGGCGATGGTGAATCTGCTGCCGTTCTACTGGTTCGACGGCGCCTATCTCCTGCAGGCGATTCTATGGCCGATGGCCGGCCCCTACCGATCCATCAATATTACCTGTCTGGCGGGAATGGCAATCGCCGCACCAATGGGGCTGCTTTCCCTGTATACCGGCGGCGCGACCGGCCTGGTGATGCTGATGATGTGGGGGTTGCTGTTTTTCAGCTCCTTCCAGCGGCGGCGGCAATTGCAGGCTGAGGGACCGGGAATCCTGGAACAACTAATTTCCTCCTCCGTGCCGATGCATGATTTGCCGGTATCCAAGCGACGGAAGCTCACCCGGCGCTGGCTGCGCTGGACGACGCGCCGGGATCATAAGGAACGCAAGGCGCAGGAGCGCATCGATGGAATTCTGGCCAAAGTTCACGAAAAGGGTCTGCACAGCCTGACCTGGCTGGAGCGCCGGGCTTTGCGCCGGGCCACCGCCCGGGAAAGGGATCGGGACCTGATTTCACGGCGATAAATCTTCCGGAGTCATTCGCCAATCATCTGCAGATTTATGTAATGTCATGCGTTGGATGACATTCCAACCGTGCCGTCGCCCTCTTCCCCAAGCGCGCCAACCGGCGGCGGACATTCCAGGCGCAGCGTCCAAAGGGCCAGAAGAACGGCAATCGCCAGCAGAATCGCGCCGGCGACCTGGTGGGCGGTAGTCGCCATCGCCTGGAAAAAATCGGGATGCCGCAACGGCCCCTGCCCGCCGATGGCAAACACCGCGCCAACCCCCAGCAGCACTTGCAGCGTCACCACGATGAGCAGCCACACGCCCAGACGCGACAAAATCGATGAATCGGGATGGGTCCCCCACGCGCGCGCGCCGCAAAAAAGAGCCAGCAACAGCACCACAACCGCCCCGGTGATGTGTATGGTCAGAATTCCGCCCACGTGCCGCAAAATGCCGCCGAGCGTTAACTGTACCAGCAACGCGGCAACCAACGTCCAGGCCAAAACACGATCGGTGAAAAAGGCGGCGGTGGGTTGCGCCGGAGTATTTCGGCGCCAGCCTGGCGAACAAATCGCCGCCAGTGCCACGAGTGTCGCGAAAAAAACCTGGCCCAGGATGCCGTGAACAATGGCCAGGCGCATGCTGGGATCCATGGCCGAGCGGGTCCGGGCCGCGGTGAAATGTCCGGTTACGCGTAACCCGCCCAGAATTCCCTGAACAATCACCATCACCAGGGTGCAAATGGCAAACCATTTAACCCGGCGGCGTGGTTCATGCCTCCAAATATAAATTGTCTGCACCAGGGTGGCCAACCCCACCAGCGTTCCCAGCAGACGATGGGTATGCTCGAAAAATACCCCGCCCGTCATGTGGGAAAGCGGAAAGAAAAACATTCCATACTGAAAAGTGTCCGGCCAGTCGGGAACCGAAAGACCCGCGTTCAAACCCGTCACCATACCACCGGCCATGACCAGCACAAGTGTGGCCAGTGCGGTAGTCCGCGTAAGCGCCGCGCGCCCGTCAATAGACTGCCGTCGATCAGAATTGAATCTTGACCCCAGCAATCCGCCGAGCAAGCCCAGGGCGCCGCACAGAACGATGGAGACGGGCACCCACACTATGGAAAAGTCGATTATCCGTTGATCGGTAGTCAGGTCGTGTCCCAGAGATCCTAAAATAAGCAGATTGAATAATCCCGCAATCAAACCCGCGCCCAAGCCACCCCACGGTCCCCGCGATGTGCGTGCCCCCGCCCACGCTCCGCCCGCCGCCAATAATGCCAGCAACAGCACCAGAACAAACGGCGCCGGTACGATCGTACCGGGTATGCGGCAAAGGTAACCCACGGTCCACATCAGAGTGGTTGTCGCCAGGCCCACAGCCAGAAGATCACCGCTGTCCCGTCGCCGCCGGGGTGTAGTAATAACCTCGGACATACTATTCATAGATTGATTATCTTAATGCGGCGCCAAGTCATAAAAAAAATTTTGCCCAAAAAAGCCGCTCGCCAGGGCGGACTAATTATAATTTTACCGGTTGTGGGTTCGCAGCCGGGCGGCGATTGTCGCCAGATGATGCAAATCAATAAGACCCGCCGCCGCCGCAATGCGAACCCTCGGGTTTGCATCATCCAGCATGTGCGCAAGACGGGTGGTATTGCCGGCCACGGGAATCGAGCCCAGCGCCAGAGCGGCGAGCATACGCAAATGGGCGTCCGGACCGCGGGCATAGTACGTTGCGATCGATTCGCCAAGCACGCTGCCGCGCTGGCCCAGTCCACGGGCGGCGATTAACCGCGCCGCCGGCAGAGGGTCGCGTAAACCCGCCAGCAACACGTTGACAGCCAGCGGGTTCTGCAGACTCCGACAAGTGCTTAGCGCCGCCAGGTGATCCTGGGCGTAAACGCTCAAACTCAGCGCAATGATGCTGCTGATGGCGCGATGATAACCCAGTCGGGCCAGTGCCGACGTAACCGCAAGCCGGACGGCGGCGTTCGGATCGTTGGCGCGGGTTAAAAGCAGCGGAATTGCCGAGCGATCGCCCAGCCGCCCCAGCACCATGGCCACATTGGCGCGCACCACGGGATCGGCGGAGTCGAGCATTCCCGCTAATTCGTTCATCCGCGCGGTATCGCCCAGGCGCGCCAAGGCGTATATGGCCGCCACCCGCACGCTGGCGTTGGGATCAACCCGAAGGGCCTTAAGCCGCGGTTCCAGGCTCACCATTCGCCGTCTTCCGGCGACCATGGCGGCGGTAAAGCGCACCATGGGCGAAGAGTCCTTCAGACCTACGGCAATGAGTCGCTCCGCGGCGGGCTGGTGCAGTTGCTGGACGCTCTCCATCGATACGGCGCGGAGAGAGGCATGGCGGCTGGAAGACTCGCGTTGAAGAACCTGAATCGCCGGCGTCAGATCGATCCGCGGGGGCGTCGCCGTTGATTGCGCGCAACCTCCGAGCAGCAGGGCCGGCAATACCGCCGGCAATAACCAGTCAGGCAAACGTGCCGCCAGCGCGGGACTTGGATTCATTCTGGAAAGTTCCGATTCCCATTTGATCTTTTTCCGGGCGGACCGTGCTGGCGCCGCCGAAGCGGGCGTCTTCGTATTCGGGTGGCTATGGCCGGCCATATTATTCCTTTCGTTTAAGAGCCTGTCTCCAAAGAGATCGCGGCCACGACCATCTTTTCAGATATTTCCTGAACATTACCGCCGCTCCACCGGCCAGCAGAGCCAAAAGATTCAGCAGCACCAACAGACGGGCAAAAATGTCGCCGGTGCGGCTGAACAGACTGATCCGGTCGTCCAGAGAAAGCCGGGCCACGGCGAATCCGCTGACAAATGCCGAATGGCCGTTTTTCGTCACAAGTTTGCGCACGCGTCCATCGGAATCGATAAAACCGCTATCTCCGCCATTGACGCTACGCGCGATGGGAACTCTTTCCTCAACGGCCCGCACCTGGTCGAGCTGCAAGTGCTGCTCAAGTTCCGCCCGGTCCCGGTACCATCCATCATTGCTGATACTGACCAGAAATGCCACTCCCTTACGGCCATGCCTCGGCCGGGCAAACATGCGGGAGGGATGCCCCATGGCGTCTTCATAGCAGATCGGCGTGCCAAACCGCCAGGAATGGCTACCCACCGTGAGATGGAATCGCCGCCAGCTCCGGCCGGGGGTCAGGGAATAATCATCCTTCGGCCCGAAGGGAGTCAGATAAAGCAGCCAGTGGTGCAGCCACGGCGCGCTGCGCTTAAAGGGAACATATTCACCGAAAGGAACCAGGTGGCGCTTGGCGTAAGGCGGGCTGACCTGGCCGCGCTTCGGAGTGAATAACACGGATATATTCTGCATTTGGCGGACACGGCCCCGTGCGTTAAATCGCACGGAAGATGAACCGACCAGCAGACTGACGCCGGTGCGGTGGGAAAAATCCTTGAGTTCGCGGGCGAATCCCTGGTCGAGAGTGAGCAGCCGGCGTGTATAACCGGCTCTGAAAACATACGGACTTAAAGCAAGCCATTGCCGGTTTAGAAAGCCGGGGACCATGGTTTCCGGCCAGGCGATAAGATCGGGATGGAATATTGCCGCCTGGGCGGTGAGTTTCATAAAACCATTGAAAAGTTTTTTGTCGCCGGCGATGCCTGAAGATTCCTTGATGCTCTGCGGAATGTATTTTTGAATCACCGCAAGGGTAGGACCCGGTCTAAACGCATTCTGATGCAGTCGAAATGAGCCGTAAGTCCAGGCGGCGGCGAATACACCGACGCACGCGAGCGTCTCCACCACGCGGCGAGTTAACCCGCCGGGGTGTCGCATCGTCATATCCGTCAGCCAGCCGGATCCGATCGCCGCCAGGAAGGTCAGGCCGGATACCCCGGCCAAATCAGCCAGTTGGAGAAAATGCGTCGCGGGGGCCAGGGCCGTACCCAGCATAAACCAGGGAAAACCGGTAAATAAGACACTGCGAACATATTCCACGGCGGTAAAGGTTACCGGCACGGAAAGAATCGCCGGCAGACGAAACCGGTCCGAGAGCAACCGCAGCAGAGCGGCAAAAATCGGGAAGTAAATGGCCAGGTAGGCACAAAGAGCAAGATACCCCGGCACCGTCACCGGTATAAGCCAGAACAGGGCGCCGGTAAAATACAAAAAACCAACCAGCCAATACCAGGCTATCCATTTACGCGTCAGCGGCCGGCAAAGAATACCGTAAGACAACGGCGCCAACGCGAACAGCGCCAACGGCCAGAGGCCAAAAGGCGGAAAACTAAGGATGAGCATGGCGGCCGAAAGCAGACCCGGCAACATGCCGATCGCCCCGGCCCAAAACCGGTTTTTGCCGGTTTTCAGCTGGTTCATGGTTGAGAGTGCCTGGGCGGAGTTGTTCATGAACGTTTGATACCCATGGCGGCCGGCGCCGTAATTTATCCGAGTCGTGTAGTGCCGGCGATTACCGCGCCGCCGGGTCATTCGCGGCCAATGACCGCGGTTTGTTCCAAGGTCCCGCATCCTGACGGGCCAACTGGCCGCACGCTGCGGCGATGTCTCTTCCCCGGCTGCGACGAATATGCACGTTGACACCCAGCGAACGCAACAGCCGCTCAAAGGCCAGCGCCGACGGGCCGGTGGGCCGGCGAAACGGAAGGCCGGCAACCTCGTTGTAATAAATCAAGTTGACGTTGGCCCGCATTCGTTGGGCGGTATGCGCGAGTTGGCGTGCGTGCAATGGCAAAATGTTCACCGCGTCGAGCATGATGTATTCGAGCGTTAATTCTCGACCTGTTTTTTCAAAATAATATCGCCCCGCTTCCACCAGATCGTTGATGGTTATCCCCCCGGCCCAGGGAATGATTTGCCGGCGCAATTCGTCATTGGGCGCATGCAGGCTGATGGCCAGCGTAACCGGCAAGCCGGCATCCGCAAGACGGCGAATCTGCGGCGGCAGCCCCACCGTACTCAGGGTGATCTTGCGGCCGCTGATATGAAACGCCCACGGCGCCATGAGCATCCGGACACCGGCCACGGTCACGTCGAAATTCGCCAGCGGTTCGCCCATGCCCATGAATACCACGTTGGTCAGGCGCCTCTCCGGCGGCAGCAGATGCGTAAGCCGCAAGGCCTGCTCCACCAGCTGGCCGCGGCTTAAATTGTTTTGGAATCCCCGCAGGCCGCTGGCGCAAAACGCGCAACCGACCGGGCAGCCCACCTGCGTGGACAGACACGCCGTGCGACGATGCGAAACCATGGTGCGGCCGTATTCTTCGGCGCGGTCGTCGTCGCGGGGGATCAGGACGCTCTCGGTCAGGCCGCCGTCAGACCAACGGATGATAATTTTTTCCGTTCCATCCACGGCGCGGACGTGCTGGATCATTTCACCGGTGAAGATGGTCCACCGATCGGCCAGCCGGCGGCGATCCTCCCGGGAAAGATTCGTCATCCGCTCAAAATCGACGGCCCGTTTTTTGAAAATCCACTCCAGGACCTGTCCGGCGCGGTAGCGCGGCAGGCCCATCGCGGTTAATTCGCCCTCCAGGACCGGCAGGTCCATTTCCAGAATGGAAGGTCGGGTCTTGTTCATGGGGTTGAGTATACACGCCGGCGGCGGCCAAATGGACGAGCCGTCCCCGGCTATATTATGCGGTCATGGCCGCCCGCCGGCCTTGTCGACGGCGGCCCATACCATACCCTCCCCGGCTGGACGCTCCGTAACCGCGGGTCATACAATGCGGCCATGAAAGTGACCCTGTTCGTAACCTGCCTGACGGATCTTTTTGCGCCCCAGGTGGGAATGGCCCTGGTCAAAACCCTCGAACATTTCGGATGCCAGGTGAACTTTCCCGCGGCGCAAACCTGTTGCGGGCAACCGGCGTTCAACAATGGTTTTACCGCCGAGGCGCGAGTCCTGGCGCGGCGCATGATCGAGGTATTGGCGGATTCGGAACATATCGTCACCCCCTCCGGATCCTGCGGCGCGATGATCCGCGAACATTACCCGGAACTGTTCCGGGACGATCCTCTCTGGCAGCGGCGGGCTGCGGCCATTGCCGCCCGCAGTTATGAATATGTCGAATTTCTCACGCGGGTTCTCCGGGTGGATTTGCGCGGATTTTCGCTGCCGGAAAAAACAACTTTTACCTATCACTATACTTGCCATTTGCGCGGACTTGGCGCCACGGGCCAGGAGACGATCCGGCTGCTGGAGCAGATTGGCAACGCCGCCTTTGTGCCCCTGGAAAAGGCCGAGCAATGCTGCGGTTTCGGCGGCGCCTTCGCCGTCCAATACGCCGACATCAGCGGGGCGATGGTGCGGGACAAAGTCGAATGCGGCGCCCGCACGGGCGCGGCGGTGATGATTGTTAACGACGGCGGCTGCGCCATGAACATCGACGGCGCCCGCCACCGTCGCGGCGACGGATTCGCCGTACGTCATATCGCGGAAATTATCGCCGCGGCGATTGCGAACGCCCCGCCGCCGGAGGCAAACCGCTCATGAAACATTCTCTTGCGAACGCCCCGCCGCGGGAGCCGCCATCCCCCAATGCTTCTGGAATGGCTCTGCCGGTGTTTTATCCGGATTTCCTTTCCGAAGCCCGGCGGGCGGCGACGGATGATGCTCTCCACAACGCCCTGGACCATTCGGTGACCGGAAAAGATTACGACCGGCGGGAAATACTCCGCGAACTGCCCGACGCCGACGCCCTGCGCGATCTGGCCGGGCGGATCAAGCGCCATACGCTGGATCACCTGGACTATTACCTGGAGCTGCTGGAAAAAAACGTGATCCGCCACGGCGGCCGCGTCCATTTTGCATCCGATCATCGCCAGGCCAACGCCGTGGTGATCGCCATTGCCCGCCGCGCCGGAGCCAAACTGATTGTGAAAAGCAAAAGCATGGTCAGCGAGGAAATGCGGCTCAACGACGCTCTGGCGCAGGCCGGTATCGAACCGCTGGAAACCGACCTGGGCGAATTTATTCTTCAGGCCGATCACGACCACCCCACCCACCTGGTCATGCCGGTGATTCACAGGCGAGCGCCGGATATAGGCCGGGTATTTGCGCAGCGCTTTCAAACGCCGTATACCGAGGATCCCTCCGCCCTGGCCGAGATGGCCCGGACGTATCTGCGGCGGCGGTTCAATGAGGCGGACATGGGCGTAAGCGGCGTGAATTTCGCCGTTGCCCGGACTGGTTCCATCGTGATCTGCACCAACGAGGGCAACGGGCGAATGTGCACGACACGGCCAAGGGTGCACGTGGCGATCATGGGGCTGGAAAAGGTGATTCCGGAGCTGGAGGATTTGCCGGTATTCTTAAAATTGCTGGCCCGCTCGGCTTCGGGCCAGTCGCTCACGCAGTACACGAGCATCAGCACCGGCCCGCGGCGACCCGGCGAGCATGACGGGCCGGAAGAATTCCACCTGCTCATCATGGATAATGGCCGCTCGCGCCTTCTGGCCGGCGACTATCGCGACGTACTGCGGTGCATTCGTTGCGGCGCGTGCCTGAACGCCTGTCCCATTTATCGCAAGGTGGGCGGGCGCAGCTACGGCAGCGTGTATCCGGGACCGATCGGAGCGCTGCTCACGCCGCTGATGAACGGTTTGGCGCCGCATCAGCATTTGCCGCGGGCTTCGAGTTTGTGCGGGGCCTGTTATGAAGCATGCCCGGTCAAGATCAACATTCCTGAAATGCTTATCCATCTGCGAAAAGATATGGTGGACGCCCGCATAACCGGTCCGGCCCAGCGGCTGGTGTTCGGATTGTGGTCATGGACGTTGCGGCATGGCTGGAGCTATCGGCTGGGGCAGGTAGCGCAACGATTTTTCATGCGGCGGCTGCGTGGCCCGGACGGCTGGATCGCACGCCTGCCCGGCCCGTTACGGGGATGGACCCAAATGAGGGATTTCCCCGCGCCGCCGCGGCATGATTTTCGCCATTTATACAAACAATATCGCCGTGCGCAATCCCGCCCGCCATCGGGACGGATATGACAATTTTTCGGGGAGCGGATGAACAAGATATGTCGCGCCCGCCGAATACCAATACATCGGACGTTATTTACCGCAGAGGACGCGGAGGATCGCATAGGTTGATAATCATCCGCAATTATTCCTGATCCCGCCCTCCGTGTTCCTCGTGAATTTTCCGACCACGTGGCCACGTGCGGGCCAGGGCCCGCGGCTGAAATATCGGTTCGGAATTTGTATAGTATAATGAATATTTGATAAAATCGCCGGCGGGATAAGACGATTTCGAATTGCCCGCTTTCCCACGGTGTGGAGTTTCTGATGCGACTGAAATTCCCCGCAGCCACGGCTGGCGCCCTGCTGATCTTTTCGAGATTCATCGCTATTCATGCCGCGACTCCACCGGCAATCCCCCCAGCGGACGTGACGACCCGACCGGCGGATGTTTATCGGGATCTCGCCCGGGCCTTTACGGACATGTATTCAAGCCGCTATGGCATCCGGCGCAAGGGGTTGAAGGAATTTCAGGCGACGCTGCTCCGGAAAACGATCGCGGCGCTGGAGCAATCGCCTCTCGAACAACGCAACCGGCTGATTCAAATGCTGCATTTTACGGGAGAGCTGGCCGCCCTGGCCCGTTATGTGCTCCCGCTGCCGGCGGCGCGGAGAAAACGGTTCTGCGAGTGGATCCGAAGCCGCGGTATTCTGCCGCTGGTGGCGAAGGCGTTTTCTCCGGATGCCGATCAGCGGGCGCGGGCGGCGCAGGCGCTGGCCCGATATCCGGGGCGGCAAGCGAACCGGTTGCTCGCGCGGCTGATTGCGGATCCGGATCCACGCGTACTGATTGCAACGATGAACGCAACCTGGAACCGCAAGGATATATCCTTGCCGGCGAAGGCCTTATGGCGGCGTTTTATCAATCCCCGCGGAGTGCCAACGCCCAATTACCTGCTGGTGTGCCTGGGGCAGCGCGTGGTTATTCAATCCCCCGGAACCAACATGATCATGCAGATTACTCCATCGGCGATACAGGAACTCCGCCACTGGAAATCGCCGGTGATTAAAAAACTGCTGGTGGAATTTATCCGAAAATGTGCGGGGCAGAATGGCGTTTATGGCGCACCGCTCACCAGCGTGTTCAACGGCACGGGCCAGCAGATCGTAAAACTTTTCGCCGCGTACAGACCCCGGCAGACGGTGCCATCGCTGCTGGCGATGGTGCGAAAGCCGGTTAATTTTGCGCAAAACTTCAATTCGCCGCGGACAAACGTGCCCTTCTTCGGCGGCGGCAACATGCGAATGGTTTATGCGGATAACCGAACGTTCGCGCTGGCTATGCTGATAATGGCCGCAGACAAAAACCCGCACCAATTCGGGATGGTACGGGGGCGGGTTTGGGCGCAGTGGCGGGGTGCGTCGTGGGTGTGGATATGCCGCAGCGCGGCCAAGGAAAATGCGGCGATCAAAAAGATGGCGGCTTACTGGAAAAAGCACCGCTAGTGCTTTGTCACATCATAATTTTAGGGTAGACGCTGGTCAACTTTATGCGGGCGTCTTCTACCTGCATGTGCCATTGCACTCCATTTTGTTGCGTGTTGACATCGGACGACCACGCCGCCGT
>JAJYDU010000208.1 GCA_021790475.1 Planctomycetota bacterium
ATGGGAGCGGAGCGATCAAGAGGATAACTGGTTGCCGGAAAACCATAAATGGCGTTTTAAGCGGAAGGTCCTCTGACCGCAGTACCCAATTGGCCGAATTTGGCTGCCAATTGCTCCGCGAGAGAATACAATGTATCATATAATGCGTTATGACCGCTACAACCAATAGCGAATTCGGCGAGTACATGCAGAAGCTTGCGACCAAGGCGCCGCCTTTTGCCCCCACGGCCGTTTATGACCCGGACGGCGACTGCATCGAATTTCTGGCAAGCCCCGAGGTGTTCCGCGCCGAGCGGTTGGACGATCTGGTGACCGTTTATTACGGACAGGAAACCGGGAAGATCGTCGGCTCGCTGATCAAGGGCGTCCGGCGCTTCCGCCGACAAACTCTCAAGAAGATTCCCGGTTTCGTCATCGAGATCGAGGACGGCCCGGTCAAGCTGGTGCATATCTTTCTCGCTAAGCTCTGGACCACCAAACCGGAGGCTGGCAAGCTTGTCGGGGTCACATACAAAAAACTGATCGAGATTGCACAATCTGTTGATGTAAAAGCGGAATTGTCCGCGGTTTAAGACGGACGGCATAATGCCGCTCCCTTTCTAAAGTGAAACCCGGTGAATGCGTAATTCCCCTTACCGCACCCGTCCCGCGTGGCGGGCCAGGGCAAGCTCAAGCAGCGCGTCCATATCCGGCGGCTTTATCCGCCGGGCGATAACCCCGGCGATTTCACCCGCCATGAGTCGCGCGCATACGTTTTGCGGCCATCATGATGGTTTTCCAAGAATCCGTTACAATGTGGGAAGTGGAGTGTTGATCATGAAGCTTAGCCAGGCTGACAAACAAAGCATCCAGGCGGAACTGGTGAATTGTCTTCGGGGCCAGTCAGAGGTGCGAAAGGTAATCGTGTTTGGTTCCTTTATAAACAGGGAAGACCCCGACGATCTGGATGTGGCCGTCTTTCAGGATAGTAAGGAATCCTATCTGCCCCTGGCCATGAAATATCGCCGACTCACCCGCACCATCGCCCAGCGGGTTCCCATGGACGTAATTCCAGTTCGTTTTGGCGTTCCCGGCGGCCAGTTTCTCCGTGAGATTGAGAAGGGCGTAGTAGTCTATGAGCGATAGCACCGATGCACACGTATGGCTGCGCTACGCCCAAGAGAACCTTCAGATGGCGCGGATGGGCTTGACCGCCGGTCTCTATAACCCTTGCCTTCAGAATGCGCAGCAGGCGGTGGAGAAAGCGCTTAAAGCGGTCCGAGTTTACCGTGGTCTGCCGCTGACACGTACCCATCGTATTCGCAATCTGGTCCGCGAGCTTCTTGCCGTCCGCGTCGACGTGGGTTTGAATGAGGAAGACTGCGATCTATTGGACTCAATTTACGTCAGCTCCAGGTATCCCCCCGAATCCGCACTGCCACTGACCATGGCGGATGAAACAAGTGGTCGAGACTGTTTGCGGATTGCGGACCATGTTTTGACCATGGCGAAAAAAATAATAAATCCAGCATGACCGCTAATGTCATTCCATCGCCAGTTGATTCCCCTACCGCACCCGTCCCGCGTGGCGGGCCAGGGCAAGCTCGAGCAGGGCGTCCATATCCGGCGGCTTTATCCGCCGGGCGATAACCCCGGCGATTTCACCCGCGGAGAGCTTGCGCGGTTCGGCCGGCGACGCGGCGGAGTCAACCGCCGCCGGCGCGGCGGGCGATAACCGCTTCCGAAGCATCGCGAGTGTTTGCGGCGAAACTTTCTTGGCGATCGCCAGCATGGTCGCTTCCGGGTTGGCCGGTATGCCCACCAGGCTGAACTCCAGCAATTCCCACCGCCGGTAAATGCGGTGCGCGCCGGCGAGTTCCGGGCGCCGGGCGATTTCCGCCGGCGTGGGCGGCGAATGTTCCCGCGGCGCAAAGCCCACGCTGTAACTGTTCAGAACGCCATCCTGGGCCAGGGCGAACATGTCGCGGGCAAATTGCGTTTTGTCGGTGCAGCGGTACTTGGCCAGCACGCGCCCGCCGCCGGCTTTGACCCACTGGGCCACGCCCACCGGCAGCGTGGTGTCGTGATTGTAGAACACGGTCATACCGGCGTAATTCTTTTTCTCCAGCCCGGCGGGCAGAACCACTTCGCCGTCGCGGTCCACCGCCGCGGTGGAAATGCAGGCGACGATTTGCCGGCTGCCCGGCTGAACCTCAACCACTTCGCCATCAAAGGCTTTCCGTAATGGGTTCATATTTTTTTACCTCCGGCCAATTATTTTTCAGTTACGGTCAGGCCATGCCCATCGGCAGGCGGACCTGTGGCGGCGACGATTGACGCCGTTGGCCGCGCTGTCGGCAACGTGGGCGTTTCCGGCGCCGTCGGCTTATTTTCCTTCGGATGACCCACCAACGAACGTGCTTGCGTCTGAGATATACCCAGTTGGCGGCTTACCACACTGATGGCCACCGTCCGCTGCATGTCGCCGCGGCCAACCGCTTTGTTGATCGCCAGCAATAATTTGGCTTCCTGCCCGGCCGGGGGATGGACCGGTGTGCCCGCCGGCGGTGCCAATGCCGGGTTGCTCTCCGGCGAATTGGCGCCGGCCGGCGGCGGGCTGATGGGATTGACCGGTCCCTCGCTGATCGCTTCCGCGGCACGGTTGGGGTTTACGTAACCGGCGTTGTCCGGGCGGGCGGCATAACCGGTCGCCTCGCGTATTTCGTCGGCGGAAAGAACGCCGGCGTTGATGGCGATTTGTGTTTTCTGCAATTCGAATGCTTCATCCGCCGGGACGGGATTTTCCGCCGCCAGGAACAACCGTTCGCCGTAACGCGGCGCCAGCATTTCGTTGAGTTTCTGTTCCAGGATCATCACCCGCGGCAGAATGGTCTGGCGGGCGTAAAGCGTGAGGCTGGCCTGCATGTTGGCGTAGGTGGCGTCTTTGCTCAAGAGCGCCTCGGGTACGCCGAAGGCGTTGGCCAGCCGGCGCAGCGTC
>JAJYDU010000065.1 GCA_021790475.1 Planctomycetota bacterium
CGAGGCGCCGGGCGGTTAGCTCAGTTGGTTAGAGCGCCGTGTTTACACCGCGGATGCCGGGGGTTCGAGTCCCTCACCGCCCAATGCTTAAACACATATATAATTACATAAATTCGTTGGCGCAGTTCCAAGCCCGTCAGTGATGCAGGAAGTCGCGCAGCTTGACCGGCATCCACATGGCGCCCATCTTCCAGAAAATTTTAGCCGGGAAGATAACCTTGTCCTTCGCATCCTCCTTGCCGATAACTTTCACTTGCCGGCCGACATACCTGGCCAATGGTTTGGGATTGGTCAGAAGCGTCCAAGCTTGGCCATGGACCAAAACACCGGCGGGCAGACCGCTGGCCAGACAGGCCTTGCCACAGGTTTTTCCGTGCTGCCGCCCCGTCATGTTCTTGGTTGTATAGCAGGCCATGTCCAGCAGTTCCCCGCGCACGGTTACTTTTGTAACCGCGGCGGCGAAGAGGGAAAGGTTCATGGTTCCAAGCACGGCAAGCGCACTTACCACAACGACCGGAAACCGACGCATGGTTTATTCTCCTGAAAAAGACATTATGCGTGATTATAGGCACGATTTGGCCTTGTCTTCCAACTCCCTGATTTTCCTGCGATTGGCTATCCGCGCCATGGGCGACATACGATCGATAATCAGCACGCCGTCCAGATGATCGTTTTCGTGCTGCACGATGCGGGCGGGGAAACCTTCCAGCGTTTCGGCCACTTCGCGGCCATGCGAATCTATTGCCAGCAGCTTCAAACGGGTATACCGCGAAATCTTACCGCGAACTTCCGGTAACGAGAGACACCCCTCTTCCGCCTCTTCCCATCCTTCCTGTTCGACCAGAACGGGGTTGATAAAGACCCGGGCTTCGTCTGTTCCGCCGGTGTCCGATATAACAAACAGGCGCAATGGCAGTCCCACCTGTGGCGCCGCCAAACCCACTCCCTTATGCGCACGCATCAACTGAATCATCCGTGCGATGACCTGACCAAGCCAATCGTCGACTCCGTGAGGCGTCGGGACCGGCTCGGCGGGCGTTCTAAGCACTGGATCAGGCCAGATCGCCAATTCCAGCGCGGCTGGGTTAGGTCGCGACACCGGTAGAGAAGATTTTGGAACGGGCGGCGCTTTGTTGTTTCGCCGGCGAGTTTTTGTGTGTGCCCGGATCATGCTTATTCCCTGCGAGTGTATTATACCCAGTTGTGAGGGCGGGTGTGTACCTGAGGCGCGGCACTTTGCAGCAACGGCGGTGGTTGACGGAGAGTCTCATCGCGCGCCATGGGACGGAGCGACGCCCTAGTGCTCTGTCAGCCGTGTAATGATGGATTGACTCAAAAAAAAAGCCCGCGGCCAGAGCCAGCGAGCTGGGGAAGACCAGCATCACAAACACCCACCCCCCGCCTCTCGCACCGGCGCATTTCCACCGAGCGCCGGCGCGAAAGCTCGCGGGATGGCGAGTATTCATGAAACCATTTTCCGATCAAGAGCATGCGAAGCGAGCATTCATTAACGACGAGCGGATTTCTTCGTACTCTTCTTCGCCGACTTTTTCGTGCTCTTGGCGCGGGTCTTTTTTCTGGCTGCCATAGCTATCACCCCCTTTCAGGGTTTAATGCTTCTCCATTTTTATCGGCTCTTGCGTGCAACGGCAACAACAAAATTCCCATAATTTAAAAATATTTTTCCCGCGTTTTTCATAAGCGGACAATTCTCCTGTGCCGCCAATCCCGAAGAAGCAGATTTTCCAGCAATGTTGAGGTGTCGACTGGAAGATATATGGCCCCGACGCCGCGGGCGGCGACCGCGAGCTGATTGATATATGCATCCAGGCGTCTTTGATATTCCCGGATCAACCGGCGATTCGGCGTCAGCGGCAGCACGGCGCCGCTTTCGCTGTCGCGCAACCGTTGCGGCCCGGAAAATTCCGGCCGCAGTTCCTGTGGTGCAAGCGTGTGCAGCAGCACGATATCCCGACCGCCGGCGCGCAGCCGGCGCAGCGGCCGGCTCCAATCGCCCGGCGGAAAAAAATCGCTGATGATGATAAAAATACCGCCGCTTCTTGGCCCGGCGACGGCGCTCTCCAGAACTGCGCCCATATCCAACCGCCCCCGCGGCTCCAGGCCGAGCAGATGGGCCAGCAACATCGGCAAGGAACAAACTGCGGAAAATTCAGCGCGCCGCGCGGCGGGGGAAACCGGCTCGCCGGTTACACTGAGCACCCGCAACGGGTCCTGATGATGCAACGCCAGGAAACCGATCGCCGCCGCGAGGGAGCGGGCAAAATCAAATTTTCGCGGTCGGCCGAAGGCCATGCTGGCCGACGCGTCCAGCAGCAGGGTGACCGGCGCCGCCCGCCGCGCGTGAAACAGGCGGACGACAAGTTGATCGAGACGGGCGAGGGCTTTCCAGTCTATATGGCTCAAATCATCGCCCTGAACATAAGCGCGAAAATCGGCTATTTCCATGCTGGCGCCGCGCAAACCGAACCGGCGGCGGCCTTCGGCCCACGGGAAGCCGGCCCGGCCGACGCTCAGATGCAGACGGCGGAGCAGTTCCAGCAGGCGCGAATCAGGCCATAAGGAAAATTGCCGAGCCATACCTCTATTTCAACGTAACCGCACACCTCCCGCAAACGCCCCGCCGCCTATACCAGGCGTCTTTTCCGTATCCGTTCCAAACGCGGGCCGTCGCGGCGGCCCGGCTTCGCGCAATGCAATGCGGACGAATCATATCCAGTGAAACGCCGGATGCGGCGGAGTTGCGGCGGCCCGGCTTGGCGCCGCGGAATTCCCTTCGGGATGCCGGCCGGAGAGGCACGCGGGCCGGAGGTCCACGGCTGAAACGTTTCTCGTCCGGCGCGATTCGGACGCGCCGACGCGTTCCGACAGCCATCCGGCTTCGCGCAATGCAATGCGGACGAATCATATCCAGTGAAACGCCGGATGCGGCGGAGTCGCGGCGGCCCGGCTTGGCCCGCGGAATTCCCCTCGGGATGCCGGCCGGAGAGGCACACGGGCCGGAGGTCCACGGCTGAAACGTTTCTCGTCCGGCGCGATTCGGGCGCGCCGACGCGTTCCGACAGCCATCCGGCTTGACGCAATGCAACGCGGCGCTCAGCCCACGTCCGCCAGCGCAATCGCCCGGCCGAATCGCCGCAGGGCTTCGTGACGCAAAACGGCGTGGGAAGGCGCGATCAGGTGCGGGTCCGCCGCCACCACCGCCAGTGCATCGCGTCGCGCCAGCGGCAAAAGAACCGGATCAAACAACAGATCGGTGAAGTGAAAATCGGGATGACCGCTTTGGCGGGTTCCGATCAACTCGCCCATGCCGCGCAGCTTGAGATCCTCCTCGGCGATTTTGAAACCGCCGGCATATTTTACCATCGCGTCCAGGCGGGAAAACGACTGGTCCGTGGGCTGATCGGAAATCAGAACGCACAGCGATTGGTGCGCTCCCCGCCCGATACGACCGCGCAACTGGTGGAGCTGCGCCAGGCCGAAATGGTCGGCATGTTCGACAATCATCAGTGTGGCGTTGGGCACGTCCACACCCACTTCAATGACCGTGGTGCACACCAGCGCGTGGATCCGGCCGTTACGAAAATCATCCATCACCTGGCGGCGCCGGTCGCCGGGTATCCGGCCATGCAGAAGGCCGACGCGGTAATCCTTCAACAAGAGGGACTGCAACTCCCGATGCAGTTGCACCACGTTCTGAAGTTCGCTTGTGTTTTCATCTACGGCCGGCGCCACTACATACGCCTGCCGCCCCTGCGCCAGGCGGCCGCGGACGAATTCGTAAACTTCCGCGCGCCGCGTCCCGGCGACGCGGCGCGTAACGACCGGTCGGCGGCCCGGCGGCAGCTCGTCGATGGTGGATACGTCCAGATCGCCGAAAAGCGTCATGGCCAAGGTGCGTGGAATGGGAGTGGCGGTCATGATCAGGGTATGAACGCCGGCGTAGCGGTCGCGGATCACGGCGCGTTGGCGCACGCCGAATTTATGCTGCTCATCCACCACCAGCAAAGCCAATTTTTTAAAACGGATATCATCCTGGAGAAGCGCGTGCGTACCGATCAGGATATCCAATGAGCCGTCGGCCAGGACGGCCAGGACGGCGCGACGCTCGGTCGCGGCGACACCGGCGGTCAACAGGCCTATTTTCACCCGGCTGCGGGAAAGGTAACGCTCCAGGGTAAGAAGGTGCTGCTCGGCAAGAACCCCGGTGGGGGCGAGCATGGCGGCTTGCGAGCCGGAGGCCACGGCCAAAAGCATGGCGTAGAGAGCGACGACCGTTTTACCGCTGCCGACGTCGCCCTGCAAAAGCCGGTTCATGGGGCGGTTCTTGGCCAAATCGCGGCGGAATTGAGAAATCACGCGGTCCTGGGCGGCCGTAAGAGTAAAATCAAGCAAGGCGCGGATACGAGCGTCCACGATATCGTCGGTGCGAAGCGGCATGGCGCCAACGAGATTCTTCTGATGATAGCGCTTGATACCGACAGCCAGTTGGTACAGAAAAAATTCGTGGTAGGCCAGCGTGCGGCGGGCCTGGCCGGCGGCGATGAAATCCAGGGGGCGATGAATTTGCTCCAGCGCCCGCCGGAGTGGAAAAAGATTGCGCTCGGCGAGAAACGCCGGTTCAAACCATTCCGCCACATGCGCCAAGAGCCGATCCAGATTCCCGGTGATGATGCGATGGATCGCGCCGGAAGGCAGGTCGGCTATGGCGCCGTACAACGGTTCCAGACAAGGAGCGGCGCCGGCCGCGGAATCGCGATCCACAGGTTCAAAACGGGGCTGGAGCAATTGCGGCCGGCCGTTATAAATATTCACCGCTCCCGTGGCACGAAGAGAAATTCCGAGCATAATTTTCCCGGAAAGGTCGTGCCGGTTGAACCAGATCAGAACACAGCGGCCTGATTCTTCCTCCAGCAGCGCCTCGAAACGCATGGGCCGCCGGCGAATGAGGCGGGTTTGAATAATCCGTCCCTGGACGGTGGCGTGCTGGCCGGGGCGAAGCTCCGACACGCGAATATGGCCCTGGAACTGAACATAATCACGCGGGTAATAATTCAGCATATCGCCGCAAGTCGCAACGCCCAGTTTGGCGAACAACCGGGCGCGCTGCGGTCCGACGCCCGTGGCGAACTGAATGGGCGCCTCCAACGCCGGAACGCCGGATTGCTCTCCGGCGTCGTTCTGGATGGCGTTTATAAACATGCCGATATCACCCCGAACCACCTGTGACATCCTCCAACAATCTCCAGGCCAATGCGGAACTGAATATTCCATTTTATTCTAATGCCATTCATTTCTTCGTGTCACCTTGTGGTAAGAATGGGCCGTTGTGCCATGGCGGAAGAGGGAATCCCGACAGCTGTCTGCGATCCCGATCACTATCGAGATTCTCCGCCTGCTCCCGAAAAAATCGCCATGCCCTTGACAGCGTACACAATCCGGTTGGATCATGCGGTGGATCGGGATGTTTTTCCCATTGCACGATTCGTGGCGTTGGGGGTTTATTGGAAGAGTCGGAGTCCAACCAGGCGGAACACGCGGATTATACACGCCATGGGCCTGGACCGGCGACCGATCCCATGCTTCCCGCCGCAACACTGCTGATTTCCGGCGTGATTCTCGGCCGCGTCTGGTCTGTGCCCGCAACCATCGCCCTGGCGGCGGCGTTGGCTTGTTGGCTGCTCTGGCTGATCGCGATCGGTCTGTGCCTGCCTGCGCTTAGCACCCAGACAGGCGCGCCCGCGCGCAAAGATGCAGCGGTCGAGACCGGCGCAAATCGCTGGATCAACATCATCGGCCAGATTTTTCTGGCCGGGTCGATCGGTTTTACCGGAGTGCTGCTCTGGCAGGTCAATCAGCGGCGGGTCGCGTCAAATAACATTGCCCTGGCCGTGCCGGCCCGGTCCGGGGCGCGGACGCTGATAGCCGCACGGCTGTTGATTATTTCGGCGCCGCAATTTCACAAGGTCTCTCATAAAACCATCCTCTACAGCGCAATTGCGCCCAGCACAACTTTTTTCGCCCGAACGCTGCAAAGCCGCGTCTTGGGCCGGTGGCGGAACGTGACGGGAATGGTGGCGGTACGCGTGCCGGGTTATCTGCCGGGACTGAAAAATAACCAAACCGTGCAGATCGAAGGATGGCTGGGCCGTCCGGCGGCCGCATTCAATCCCGGGGCCTTCAACTATCGGCGATACCTGGACAAATACCGCATTTTCGGGTCCATCACCGCAGGGTATCCGGAGCAAATTCGGCTGATAAACCGTTACCGGCGATGGGATCCATTGATCGGCTGGCTGGATGCGTGGCGGCGAACGCTGCGCCGCCGGTTGCTCTACGAACAGTCGCGCGGGAACAGGCCGGCGGGCCATGCGCTGGTGGCACTTCTACTGGGATATCGCGATCCATCGATGCGACCGGTGGCGCGGGCGTTTTCCCTGGCCGGCGTGGCCCACCTGCTGGCCCTTTCCGGCCTGCATGTCGTGATCATCGCCGCGGCTATATGGTTTCTGCTGCGATTGTTCATCAGCCGCCCCACCCCACGGGCCATTCTGACCATGCTGCTGCTGCTGGGCTACATGCTGCTTACTCCCTGCGGCCCGCCGGTGGTGCGGGCGGCCGTCGGCACGGCCCTGGTACTGTTCATGTTGCTGCGGGGCCGGCCGCCGCGGATTCTCAATATCCTGGCAATCACGGCGATCATCGTGGTGCTATGGACCCCGGCCGAAGTATTTGAAGCTCCGTTTCAACTGAGTTTTCTGATCACGCTGGGATTGATCTCGCTGGGACCGCGGGTTTACGAAGCCCTGCTGGGCAAGTGGAGCCGACGTCAGGGCGAGATAGCGCGGGCAAAAGGCCGCTGGTGGACGTTCCTGACACTGCGGATCAAGCAATTTATCGCCGCGGCTTTCATCGCCAACCTGATTGGCTCGCTGCTGGCCTTTCCGCTGGTGGCCTATCACTACAATCAGATTAACCCCCTGGCGGTAATCAACGGACTGATTCTTCTGCCGCTGGTGAGCGCGGCGCTGGTTGCGGGTCTTATTCAAATGAGTGCGGGATTGCTGGCGCCGGGGCTGGGCCGGGCGGCCGCCATGATCGGCGCGCCGGTGGCGAATCTACTCTCCTGGCTGGTGGAACGGATGGCACAGTTGCCGATCAGCAACATTGTTGTGCGTTCACCGCCAGGATGGTTGATCGCGGGTTTTTATCTGCTGGTTCTGCTATGGGTGTTTCGACGGCGTCTGTGCGCCAGCCGGGCCAGTATGGTGGTGGTGTTTGCGGCCTGGGCGACCATTCTCACGGGTTGGTACGCGTTGACCCAGCGATATCAGGCAGTTCATGTGTGGGTGATGGATGCCGGCGGCGGCGATGCTCTGGCGGTACAATCGCCCACCGGCCGAGTGCTGCTGATCAACGCCGGTTCGCTTGGCTCGCCCCAGCGACTGGCCGCATCGGTCAACACCCTGCTCCGCCGCGAGGGGCTTTGGCGAATCAGCGCGGCCATCGCCGGCCAGATTGATTCCAACCATGCCAGCGCCCTGCCCGTACTGGGCGTCCGCCATCCGGGGATAATCGGTTTTTGCGATTGGCGCGATAGCAACGACCGGCGCCGCCGGCGGCCCCTGGAACGATTTTTTACTGCCGCGTCCGGCGTGGGGCTTGCATTCAAGCCACTGGAAGTCGGCCGGACTCTGGTTACCCCGGATCATCTGCGGATTCGCATTCTCTGGCCGCCGGCAAGCGACAAGACTACCTGGAAATGGCGCGGCTGCATCCTCCTGCTGAAATATGGCCGGGAAAACGTGCTGATCATCGGCCGCACGCAGGGTGTGCGGAGCGTTCTGAACCATGTTGCCTTTCCTCCGGCAATCGCCGCGGTGATATTAACCGGGCCGGGCAATATCAAACCGGCAATGGCGGATTGGCTTCGGCGCGCGCACCCCGGGTATGTCATTGCCTGTGGCGAAACCAGAGCCGCCTGTCGGCACGATCGCCGACAACTCGCGGAGTTGGGCGGACATTTCATCCAGACGCGCCGCGCCGGCGCGGTACATTTGGCGATTTACCACCGAAGGCTCATCGTCGCCTCTTACCGGTGCGGCGCAAATTGAATAAGCCGCTGCGGAGAGCAAAGGGTGTATAATGCGAACAGCATTGTTTGGGATATCCATGCGCCAACCGCAAACAACGGCCACAAGAGTTGCGGAACCATCGCCCCGCATATCGGGGCAGGTGGCAAACCGCCTTCGCACAGGGGACCGAACCGGGCACGAGTGGTATCGGTTCGTATTGTCCTTCCCGCCTCATCTGGTTCGCGATTGCCTCGAGAAATTTGCGATCGTCGCCGGCCAGAGAGTACTCGATCCATTCTGCGGCACCGGTACGACGCTGGTTGAGTGTAAAAAAGCCGGCCTCGCCAGTGTGGGACTTGAAGCCAACCCGATGGCACATTTCGCATCAACCGTAAAAACCACCTGGGACAAACAGGGCGGGGAATTGTTGACTTCAGCCCGGCGAATCGCCGATGCGGCTTCGCGGGAACTCGAGGCGCAGGGCTATGGCGATGATTCATACGGTCCGCTTTTCGACGGCGCCAAGTCGTGTGCGGGCAGGGCTAAGGCTCCGCTGCAATCACTCGATGACCAGCAAACCTCGCTGTTGCTTGGCAGCTCAATAAGCCCGCTTCCATTACATAAAACGCTTGTGCTGCTTGGAGAGATTAATCGTAGTGCGCCGCCGCGGCTGGCGAGCTACTGCCATTTGGCGCTGGCGCGGGCATTGGTGGAGTCCGTAGGCAACCTGCACTTCGGACCGGAAGTTGGCGTTGGCGCGCCGAAGGCGGACGTCGGTGTGGTCCGGGAATGGTTCAACCGGCTGGCTGATATTGCACGAGATCTTGATGAACTCCGGCCGAGGCGCGACATTTCCTGCCGGGTTCTCCGTGCCGACGCGCGTAACGTGGCACACGAACTGCCGCCGGAAAGCATCGACGCCGTGATCACCTCGCCGCCCTATCCGAACGAGAAAGATTACACACGCACCACGCGGCTTGAATCGGTTATTCTGGGATTTATAAAAAACAAGGCGGAATTACGGGAGTTTAAGCGGACGCTGGTGCGGTCCAACACCCGGAATGTTTACCGGGACGACAACGATCACGGCTGGGTGGAGTTGCACCCGGAAATACAGCGCCTTGCAGCGCGGATTGAGCAGCGCCGAATCGAACTAAACAAAACCAGCGGATTTGAGCGCATGTACGCAAGAGTGACGCGGTTGTACTTCGGTGGTATGGCCCGCCATCTGGCCGGTTTGCGGTCGGTTCTTCGTCCCGGCGCTCGCCTGGCCTATGTTGTGGGCGATCAAGCTTCTTATCTTCGAGTGCTGATTAAGACCGGCGAAATTCTCGCCCGGATAGCCGAGTCGCTCGGGTATCGCGTGACGGGGATTGATTTGTTTCGCACCCGGTTGGCGACTGCGACCCGCGCCCAACTTCGGGAGGAAGTACTTTTGCTGCAATGGCCGGGGGCGGGTAAGAGCCTTGGTCAAGCAAGGGAGCGGCGATCGCAGATCTTGCGGCTTACCAGAAACGCGCCACAGACGTCTGAATGCTGTTTTTCTCTACCGGCGCAAGTGCAACCCCAAACGACTTTCAGCGTGTGCCGATAATGATGGGCGAATGGGAGCCGATGTCCATCGTCTGAATGCGTTTGAAGCCGGCCTGGGTAAGCCACGCGGCGTATTCCCGGAAGGTATAAGTGTCGCCCCGGCTGGTGTTGACCAGCATGTTGAGAGCGAAGAAAAGAGCAAACGGAGGGGCGGTCCGCTGGTCGTCAGGAATCATGTCGATAATCACGATCCGCCCGCCGGGCTTGAGCGCCTCATGCAGCCGCCGGAAAAGATTCCGGGCTGAAACTTCACCCTCGGAATGAACGATGTTTCCCAGCAACGCGACATCGAATTCATCCTGACCGAAATCAATCTTTTTCAAATCCCCGCCCAGAAAATCAAAACGTTTTTCGACCCCATGCCGCCGGGCGTATTGGCGGGTTAAAGCGAGCAGCCCCGGAAAATCCTGCGCGGTCACCCGCGCCTGGGAATCGGCCTCGGCGACGGCGATACCCCAGACGCCCGAACCGCAGGCCACGTCCAGAACCTGAAGTCCTTTGTACCGTACACCCGCGCCCAGCGCGCGGGCCAGGCGCCGTGCCAAAACACGATTCATGACATGCAGGCTGCGGACCAGGGTGGGAAAAAATTCCTCCGCTTTGTTCCGCATATCCACACGCGCCGGCGGCCGGCCCGTGCGAATAACGTCCGCAAGCGAGGTCCAGTTCCGCCAGAGGGTGTCGTCGCCTAATATCGCCCCGCAATAATCGGGATGGGAAGGGACGAGATATTGACGTGACAGCGGTACAAGCCGGTAGCAGCGGCCTTGTTTTTTGAGCAGTTGCATGCCGGTCAGCGCATCGAGCAACATACGCACGCCGCGTTCGGTGGCGCCGGCGGCTTTCGCCACCGCGGCGACGGTACGGCGTCCGGCGGCGATATGGGAGAAAACGTCCAATTGAATCCCCGCCGCCAGAACTCGCGCCGGCGCAAAGCACAAATGAATCTGCATAAGAGTTTGCGTGCTGGAAACGGGCTTACTTACTTTTACCGTCATATTCAGGGCTCCTCTTTGACAGACCATCCCGAAAATTCAATGATTCCCCCCAACGCCGGAACCGGCCGGCGTTAGCTCAAAGAGCGTCTGCCGGTAATGGCCGTCGTTGATCCTGTCAAGCACGCGGCCATGGCGGCGCGTCGCCCGGCGAACACCGGCGACGTCCGCCTTGAATGGCGGCTTGTCGCGTGTGAGCACAAAAATCGGCTGTTTCGGATTTTTGGCGGCAATCGCCTGCAACTCAGCGGGGGTTACCTGCGGCAAAATTTCGTTGGCGTAATATAACACTCCCAGCCACGGCTCATCGCCGTTCAACGTATAAATGGTATGACCGCCGGCGAGCCGCACCATTTGCTTTGTGGGCTTACGGTAACGGCTGACTTGATAACCCTTTCCGGCGGCATACGCCCAGTAACAACCGAACATAAACAGCCAGCCGGCCGCGGCATAAGCCAGAAACGCCCGCTGAAACCGGCGCTGAAACTGCCATCGTCCGATCCGCACACCCAGGACAATCAGCAGCGCGGCCAGAAGCCCCCAACCGACCGGCCCGAGCACGTCCAACCCCGGCCTGAGTACGGCCAGAATTTGCATAAGCGTCCAAGGGCTTGTCTGGAAAGAGGGGGCACGATGGGCGAACAAGATCAAGGGAATCAGCAGTGCAATTCCGATACCGATGCCGGCCAGCAAAATTGCCTGCGCAGCCAACAAAATTTTCGCCGGCGCTTCCAGCGGCGATTCTTTGCGCAAACGGGCGAATTCCTGCCATACCGCTCCGATCAGCAGCGCCGCGAAGGGAAACTGCTGCAGAGCGTAGCGCTGCTTTTTCTGATGGGGAACTGTCAACAGCGCCAGTCCCAGCACCAGGATCAACCAGAAAAGCCAACGGCCGCGGCGTTCTTGATCGGTCGGCGCCGGATCGGATCGGGTCGGAAAAAAGGGCATGGCCAGCCCCGCAATCATCGCCGGCGTCCAGGGAAACACCCAGCCCACCATGGCCAGGTAATACCAGCGCGTCTGTTCGTACTGGTGGCCGGGGGCGGCGACGTAGCGTACGAACTGCCGCGTCCATATCGCCCAGGCGTTACCCCCGTACTGGACGTGGTACTGCTGGTTCACCGCCACCAGCCAGGGAAGAAATACCGCTACCGACACGACCAGGGCCAGCCCAAGTCCCCACCATACCCGGACTTGGCGAACATGGTAGCGCAAAAGCCATATTCCGTAGGGAAGCAACACGTACATCGGCGGAACCGGTCCCTTGCTTAAAACGGAAAGCCCCAGTGCCACGCCCGCCGCGGATGACCAGAGCCACCACCATTGCGGGCGTTCGGCGGCAACCAGCAGGGCCAGGAGCCCCAGCGTGGTAAAGGCGGTGGCATAAATATCGTAAGACGCCAGACGGGACTGGCGGATGAACACCACCATGGAGGCCAGTGCCAGTGCGGCGAACAATCCCAGGCGACGGTCACGGGAGGTAACGCAGCCGATGGCGTAGGTTCCCCAGCAGGTGGCCAAGCCCAGCAGCGCCGAGGGCGCCCGCAGAATCCAGAGGTTGTCGCTATGAAACAGCGCCGCGAGTCCCGCGGGTATCCACACCGGCAGCGGCGGTTTTACCAGGCGGGGCAGACCGCCCAGCGTCGGTATAAGCCAGTGCCCGTCGCGGAAAGCCTCGCGTACCGGAATCAGGTTGAATAGTTCCATCATGTCGCGGGCGGCGCCCGTACCGAGACATATCAAAAAGAGGGGCAGCGCATAAAGCGCGATCACCAGCAGCGCCCAACCGTGCGATGGGTTCCAAGCGGCGCGGGAACGACAATCCCGCCGCGTGTCGTTGGCGGATATGGAAGATTCTGTTTTCAGTGGGCGTCCTGTTCGAATCGTTTCTCGTCGTCCGTTTCCGAAAGTTCATGATTCGTTGTTATGGCCGGCGGAGGGGGAATCAACCGCGGCCGGCCGGGCCGCCCCGGCCACACCCGCGTTCCGCGTCTAATTTCGCGCACCGCGTAAACAGCTTTGCGCTGCGTCTCAAAATATACGCGGGAGATCAATTCGGCCAGCAAACCCGTGGAAAAAAACATCAGCGACATCATCATCAGCATGACGCCTAGAATCAGCAGTGGCCCGTGCGCACGAAGAATCTCCTTTCCGCGGATTTTCTCGTACGCCAGATACGCGCCGATCAACACCGCCCCGGCCAGATTCACGAGGCCCACCTTGCCGAAAAGGTGCAGCGGCCGCGTAAGGTAGCTGCTGAGAAATTTGATCGTCAGCAGGTCCAGCAGCACGCGGGAGGTGCGTCCGATGCCGTAATTCGACGGTCGGTACGGCGCCTTGATGTTTCGGATGGGCACTTCGGTGATGGTCGCGCCGGCCATGGCGGCCAGGGCGGGAATGAAGCGGTGCGAATCGCCGTAGAGATTCAGGTGTTCGATTACATCGCGGCGATACGCTTTGAACGTGGTGCCGAAATCGTGAATTTCCACGCCGGATATTTTGCGGATCAACCAGTTGGCGGTCGCGCTGGGCAGGCGCCGCAGCACCAGTCCGTCGGCGCGCCGTTGTCGCCAGCCGGACACCACATCGTACCCTTCCTCAATTTTTTCGATGAATTTGGAAATTTCATCCGGATCGTGCTGCAAGTCTCCGTCCATGGCCAGAATGATTTCGCCGCGCGCATGGTCGAAGCCCGCGGCCAGGGCCGGCGTCTGGCCGAAATTCCGTCGCAGTTTGATCACCAGTACGCGCGGATCGTCCCGCGCCACATCGCAGAGACGCGCATAGGTGTCGTCCCGGCTTCCATCATCGATATAGATAATTTCATAAGATTTATCCAGGCGGGCGAGGTTGCGCGTCAAACCCGCGTGCAGCGGCGCGACGGAATCCCGCTCGTTATACATGGGAACCACCATGGAGTAATACGCCGGCGGAGCTTCCCGCCATTGCGTATGCCGCTCCGGGGGTTGATTGGCAAAACCCGCCTGCATAATTCCTCCACAAGACCCGCCGCCGGCGCGGCGAATTCAATCCGGCCCGCGTCCGGCCCGGTTACCGGGGGCGGTCTCCGGCTGATCCATCCCCGGGCCGCTTTTTCCGCATCCGACCCACCCTTCCATCCGCCCATCAGGATAACACTGTCCGGCATTTTTTGCCGCACTATTATTACCCTGGGGCGCCGCGCTTGTCGGGCTTTTCCGGACTCTGTTCCGGGGACGCCGCCCGGGGGCAATAAGATTGACGGTCTGTGCGCCAATTGCCGATGTATAAAGGACCCGACTCGAGATGGCCAGAAGCCGTCGAAATTTCTCAAAGGATTTTCACCATTATGAGAACCGTTGTTCACATCACACATGAAATTGTCCAGAAAATAGGCGGAATCGGCGCGGTACTGCATGGTTTGCTGACATCCCGAACCTATTCCGAGGCGATCGACCGGGATATTCTTATCGGCCCGCTTTTCAGCACCGATGGCGCGCTCGAGTCGCGCCTCGGCGAGGGCGGAGAGGTGCTTTACAGCTCCCGGGACGGGTTGGTGCGCCATCCGCTGGCTGCGGCGCTGGCGGCGGTGGAGCGCAAGTACCACGTGGACATCGTCTACGGGCGAAAGGTTTTTCACGACCGGTTCACCGGCATCACCGCGCATCCCGAGGCGGTGCTGATCAACGTGAACCATTACGATCCATCCCGCATCGACAATTTCAAATGGCGGCTTTTTGAGCGCTTCGGCATACAATCAAATCAATATGAATGGATTTGGGATTACGAGCAATATTGCCGCCTGGCGGAGCCGGCCATTGAAGTTCTCGGGGCCCTGGGCGCCGCCGGGGGAGCGGAGCCGGCCCTCATCCTCGCGCACGAATACATGGGCATGCCCACCGTCCTGGCCGCCCAGCTCAACGCTCCCCGGAATTTTCGCACCATTTTCTACGCGCACGAGGTCGCGCCGATGCGCCGGCTGGTCGAATCCCATCCCGGTCACGACGTAACCTTTTACAACGCGCTGCGCCTGGCGGCGCGCCGGAATCTTTCCGTCAACGACGTGTTCGGCTCCCAGAAATTCTTCTATAAATACCCGCTCGTGGATGCGGCGCG
>JAJYDU010000066.1 GCA_021790475.1 Planctomycetota bacterium
AGCCGCGGGGCTGCGACCCCGCGCGTCGGCGCGTCGGCACGATGCACGCGAACCGTCGCCGCGGCCGGCACACTGCATCAGCGCGAAGCCGCGGGGCTGCGCCCCCGCGCGTCGGCGCGTCGGCACGATGCACGCGAACCGTCGCCGCGGCCGGCACACTGCATCAGCGCGAAGCCGCGGGGCTGCGACCCCGCGCGTCGCGCGTCGGCACGATGCACGCGAACCGTCGCCGCGGCCCGGCCGCACGTTACGTGGGGAGATGGACCTTGGCCGCGGGGCGGACCCCCAGCAGCGCCGCGATGCGCGGATCGCGCCGCCAGGTGTTGAGCATCTGCCTCTGGATTTGCGCCACCCGCGAAGCATGCAGCCCCAGGCGCGGGGCGACCTGCCGGCATGGCGTGTCCTGGAGAATGCACAAATGGAGAATCAGCCGGCGGCGGGGACAAAGACCGCGCTCCAGCCGCGCCAGCAGATCGTCCTGCCGGATGACCGCGGCGGCGAACGCCGCGCGGGGCGACCAACCGCCGGCCCGCGCCGTTTCAACGACCCGGCGCGGCGACTGGCGCCGCCAGCGGCGCGCGGCGTCACGCGCCGCGCCCATGATCCGCAGGCTCGCATGGGCCGGAAAAGGAACGCCCCGCGCCGGGTCAAAACTTTCCACCGCCGCGCACAAGCCCAGAAAGCCCTCCTGCTGTAAGTCGCAGCGGGGCATGTCGGCCACGGTCGAAGCAACTTGCCGCGTCACCGCCCGCACCAGCGGCAGGCAGCTCTCCAGCAGTTCCTCCCGGGCCAGACCGCCCGCATAGCTTTGCGGCGCCCGGCGCCATATCCGCCACAACCGGTCCACGCGCGCCGCGACCGATTCCCGTTGCGTCGCCATGACCTGTTTTTCCGCTTGCCGATCACCCGACATGCCGGCGGGACTGCCGGCCGGCCGGTCGTCCTGCTCCGCAGCAGGCCGATAGGCTTGGTCGGAATCGCTACCAGCCGCCCGCGGGTAGTGGTTTTCCCACAGTCGAATATTTTGCGGCGTTGCGTCGGTCCGGTTTGTTGTCGGCAGTGCCCGGCGGAAACGTATCCAGCCCAGGAATCGCCGGTTCAAGGCGGCCAACTGTACCGGCACGACCGCGAGATTTTCGAGATTGTTTTGCGTTGATGTTGTCGGAAAAACGTTGCCCATGATCGTTCTCACTTGTAGATGCGGCGGTAGCGTACCGCCAATATACCAAACAGATACCGAACTTGCATTCTATAAATCGCCGTGCGCGGAGGAAATGGATAATAAAAATTCGGCGACTTGCCTGGGAGGTCCCGCCGGACGAAGTCTCCCTCCGCATGCCGGCGGGCCGGTTCATTTCAATGGGGCCGCGGCGGCGGGTAACCCGCCGCCGCGGAAAATGCTCACGTTGAGCATCAAGTAACCGCCCAAAATAATGCTTCAATGGGGCCGCGGCTCATGTGCCGCGGAAAAGGGCGGACGCTCAGGGAGCGTGGTCATGGATCATCGATCATGATGTTCCCTGGATTTACGTCCGTGACGAATATTCCGCAGGCATCGCCCAGTACCGCGAGAATGCGCTGAACGGCCGGCCACTTCTCGCCGAATTGCTCGCGTTTCTCGCACTGCCATTGCTCGTTTGCGTCTTCGGAAAATTCCGGCGGCCAATCCAGGTAAGCCCCGCCGAAGTCCAGCAGAAACGGCGGTGCAACGATGGTCATTTCGATTATCAGCAGTGCATCGTCGTGCGCGATGAGTTGCGGTACATGGTGGCCGCAAACTTCCATGACGTTTCCTTCCGTGAGGCGTTTGTAAACGGCCAGTTCGCGGGTGTATGATTCACGTAGTGCGTGTATTTTGACAGCGGTTGATACGTTCGTTGCGAAGACGCTGCCATGTACCCCTCTACCGAGTGGTTTGCCGGGTGTTATGCCGCGTTGGGCGGCATAAGCATTGGCGTGCGTATGCTTGTTTTCAGGAATTGGTGTCATGACTCAAGTTCAATCTTCAGGCGCTTTTTCCACCAAGGTCCGCATCGAACTGCACATTGCCGGCCAATGTCTGCCGGTTGCCCAGTCGGGCGGCGGACAATTGATCTTTGATGAGCCGGTGCTCCTGCCGTCGGGCGAGGGCGAATTGGTCATATACATCGACGAATCTCCTCATCGTTGGCGCGTCACGCCGCGGCCAGGCGCCGCGCCCGCACGCATTGTGCCAGCCGATTTTGAATATATCTCGTGATCGACCAGGCAGATTCATAGTACTGGTTTGATAATATACAGTCAAGCTTAATTATATTGGGAGGTATTAGGAACCTTTTCGATCGTTGACTTTCCTATTCGCCGCGTGTATAGTAGTTATGCGGCGGTGAGGGCGCTGCGACAGAACGCCTGCCGCGTCGCGGGCATACGGGCTTGTGCGAGAAAAAAATGTGAGAAGATTTCGTTTGCCCGGCGACGGAATGCGGCGGATAATCCGGGCGCACGTTGGGTTGTGGCGGTTATAAATAAAGGTTCCACGCGGCGCCAGCCGCGGAATGGATCAGGCGATGATCGAATTCGGGGAAATGTTTGAAACGTTGACGGGCCATAAGCCACTGAAGTGGCAATGTCGTCTGTATAGTCAGTGGTTGGTCAACGATATCAAACCGGTGATTGATCTGCCCACCGGCATGGGCAAGACTTACGTCATGGCGATCTGGTTGATTGCCCGTGCCGCTCGCCCCCAGGGTGATCCGCTGCGGCTGCCGACGCGTTTGGTTTACGTTGTTGACCGCCGCACGGTGGTGGATCAGGCAACAACACTTGCGGAGAACTTGGCCATAGAGGCGAAGATTGATGCTCCGGCGATCAGCACACTACGCGGCCAGTTTGCCGACAATCGCGAATGGACCCGCGATCTATCAAAACCAGCTATCATCATCGGTACTGTTGATATGATCGGCAGCCGGTTGCTGTTCAGCGGTTACCGAAGTTCCTACAAGCAACGCCCGCTTGATGCCGGCCTGCTGGGGCAGGATTCGCTGCTTATTCTGGATGAGGCGCATCTCAGTGAACCATTCGAAAAACTACTGGAGAAGATCGAACACGAGGGGCCATTTCAGAGGGGCCAGGGGTTGCCGATGCGCGTGGTTCGCATGTCGGCAACCACGGGAAAGAGCAATGGGAACCGCTTCCAACTTGAATCGTCCGACTTGGAAGGCGACCGGGAAAGCAACCTGATTGTGCGGCGCTACGAAGCGCAAAAGCACCTGCATATCCACGAGAACCTCCCGAACATACAACAGGAAATCATAAAGAAAGCCGCCGATCTCGCCGCTGACAATTCCCGCGTCGTGGTTTTTGTGCGATCACCGGATGATGCCACCAAAATTGCCGATGGAATACGCAAGAGCAAGGACAAAATTTATAAGGATTCGGTTGAGATTCTCACGGGTACCATGCGCGGTCTGGAGCGGGACGAATTGCTGAACAAGCCGGTGATGAAACGGTTTCTGGATGCGAAGAATAGCCCTAACGAAGGACGAGCCATCCTTGTTTCAACCAGCGCCGGAGAGGTTGGTTTTGATTTGAATGCCGATCACCTGTTCTGCGATGCCGCTCCGCTGGATTCCATAATTCAGCGGCTTGGTCGAGTGAATCGCCGCGGAAACGGTGTGGCGGAGGTGCACCTCTTCGCGGGTAAGCCAAAAGAGGGAAATAAAAAGAGCACGGGAAAAAAAGAACAGGAAAGTGCCCCCGCACACACCTATGAAACCGCCTCAGCCAAAACGCTTGAAATCCTTAAGCAACTTCCAAAGCTTCCCGATGGCTCAATGGACGCCAGTCCGAAAGCGTTTGCCGATATTGAAAAACCATTGAAAGCGCTAACACCCAAGCCGACGATCGTCGAACTAACCGACATTCTGCTGGATGCCTGGTCTATGACAACGATAGTTGAGCCAATGCCGGGCCGGCCGCCGGTAGCTGATTGGATTCGCGGAATTGCCGATGACATGCCGCAGACAACCATCGCCTGGCGAGCGGAGTTGGATGTAAACGGCTTTGGCGACTTGGATATAGCTGATATTGAAGAATGGTTCGACGCGCATCGCATTCTCCCGCACGAAACTTTGACGGCGCCAACAACAAAGGCGTTGGAATGGTTGACCGCACGATGGGAAGCGCTGGATGACCAGACGAAAGAGAAAATCGGCGTTCGCCCGTGCATTATAGACCGGGGCGGGTTACAAAAGGTCGAGTTAAAAGAACTCGCTGACTCCGTCAAGAATAAGCAACGCAATGATCTTCTCAATGCGGATATTATTCTGCCCGCCTCCTTCGGCGGTATCAACAAAGATGGCTTGCTTTGTCCGGAAGAACCAAAGATCGCAAACGAAAATGGGGCGGGGAAGTCACCCGATGTCGCCGATGAACCCGGTTCCAATGGTTCAGATCGGCACCGCCGTTTGAAAACTGGCGAATCAGAGGTCATGCTTCTAGGCGGTGATTTGCGTGCCGATTCAAACCTATGCCGATTCATGCGCAAACTGCCTGCGGATGACGACGATGACGACATCGTTCGCCAACTCATCAGCCTGGCGCCGAAAAAGCAAAGACCGGATTTTGGTACAGAAGAACAGCTTCTATGCAAACACGTTGACAATGTTGTGTGCCATGCCGACCGGATAGCCAAGGAACTGAAACTTCCCGCTATTGAGCAGAAAGCCTTGCTCCTTGCCGCCAAGTGGCATGATAATGGCAAAAAGCGTGAAATATGGCAAAGGGCAGTTGGCGGGGATATGCAATGCCCTCTGGGCAAATCAGGCGGGCGCATGGGGTATATCGCCGGCAATTATCGCCACGAGTTCGGTTCCCTGCGTGAGTTTATCGAAGGCAATGGCGGCAATCGTGATCCAGAAATATTTGACCTCGCGGCACACCTGATCGCCACGCACCATGGCCGCGCGCGGCCACACTTTCCCAAAGGCGGATTTGATCCGGATGCCCGCGCCAAATCGCCTGAAATAGCCACCGAAGCGATGCGTCGCTTTGCTCGATTACAGCGCAAATATGGCCATTGGCGATTAGCATGGCTGGAAAATCTTCTCCGGTGTGCGGATGCCCTGGCCTCGGCGGAAAATGACGGGAGGAAAAATAAGTGAATAATCCAAAGCCGAACATCACCATCCCCGTCGATCTGACCAACCCCGGCCAGTTCTTCGCCTGCTGCGGATTGCTGGAACTCGCCGATCGCCTCTGGCCGGGCGCGGAGGGGTGGTTTACACCAGGTGCAACGTTTTCAATTTTCTCCGAAGTAGTTAGCTGCAATATATCCGCCATCCTCAAGGCCCTTGCCACCGCGACAATCGAGCCGCTGGACCATGATGATAACGCTTCAGCAATCAGGCTCGGCCTCGGCAAGGTACCCATCTTGCTTGATTGGTGGCGTGACGAGGCGGCCGGCGGACAACGCCTGAAAACGTGGGCTGGCAGGCAATCCGGACCACAAATCTTCAAATTAATGGCGAAAAAAATAGCGGATATTGCGGCCGAGAATGCCGACACACCATTCGATTTTTCCGCAACCGTGTTCGATATCAAGGATGGAAAGACCAAGAAAAAGACAATTTCTCCGTTTTACTTTGATTCCCGCCGGGCGGGCACCGGTTTGGACGTGGGATTTTCCGCCGACGAGCAGCAGATGTCCGTTCGAGAATTTCCGGTTGTGGAGACCCTGGCATTGTTCGGAATACAGCGGTTCCGTCCCCGCACTGACGAGTCAGCATCCCCGCGGTCATTTGTATACGCGGCATGGCCTCAACAATTACCGCTGATACCGGCTCAAGGCGTAGTCTGTGGCGCTGTGCAACTACCATCCTGTGAATACTTCCGATTTGCAAGGCCCTCTCGTGGGGGCGAATACGTGTCCATGTTTACCCGCGCTACGCGCGAAAGGAGCAACAATGTCTGAAGTAAATATTGAGCAATACGATGAGTGGCTGAAGGACAATGGGCCTGCCGCCATAGTGCTACATCGGAAACTATTGCCTGTTGAGGGGCGGGAAGCATGGATATTTCCTCCTACCTTCGCGCGAAACGAGTCGGCAGACGAATCAGATGAGGATAATGGCGGAACATACCAGATTGATGAGCTGCCCCAGACAATGGGCGGTGGTAATGTATGCATAATTGACAGTATTGGCTCGCAAGCCAACCGTATCGAGCCAATTTTTAAGACCCCTCCTTATTCATCTTTGGTACCGCAGGTAACGGTGCAATTGAAAGATGGCGGCGAGGTCAATCTTCTCGACGCGGGCCACCGTGCTGCCGACGCTGTCCTTCGCTTCTCGAAGAAATTAGGACCGCGGATATGGGAGGCTTTCTCCGAATACAAAACGAAGCGCGATTGCAGCCGCCTAGCAAAACTCGCACCGACATCGCTAGTTTTCGGGGTATGGGATTCACGGGCCACCGGCGTGAAGTTGCAGCGAATTGTACGATCTGCAATCCGCGCATATAATGTGGCTGAGGCCAAGAGATCGGCTACATACCAAGCCGCCTGTGATTACACCGGCAATGATGCGATTGACTCTAAATACGATAAGGGTTCGGGAAAGAATAATCCCCTTTCACAGGAAGGATTTAAATACTCTTTGGCAACCAACACCCACGGCGGCATCTTGGTGAAGGGAGATATTAAACAAGAGGCTATCGTCAACCTTGTTGCGCTCCGGACTCTTACCAACGACATAAAAACCAAGCGATACCTCCTAGGCCTTGCGTTGGTCGCGCTGACATACCGAGATCAGCGCGGTTTCAACCTCCGAGAGGGCTGTCTGCTTTGCGCCGCCACGAAAGAAGATTACGACGGTAAATGGAATCTTGTGAAATTCGACGGTACCAGAAGTTTGGTGAGCATCACACACGAGACTGCATTGGAATATACAAATATGGTTGCATCAGAATTCGGCCCAATGCAGCCAATCACCGACGACTTTGATTCTCCAACCGCCAATGCATGGCTGAAACTTGAGAAGAAGACGCGTAAAAAGCTAGCGAAGAAAAAACATCCGGCTGAAGCGCTAAAGGAAGGCGCTGCGGCCAATTCTCCGCAAAACGCAGCAACAAATGGTACGGATGCGTCTGCAGAGAATAGTTCCGGAACCAAATCATGACTCTACTGCGCATCACCATCCGCTGGCTGGACGACCGTTATCACGGTCTGCTTGACCGCGACGGCCCGCCGGAATGGCCACCATCGCCGTACCGGCTGTTTCAGGCGCTGGTGGCTGGCGCTGCACGCGCTGGTAAGCTTGATAAACTGACACAACCACTTCACTGGCTGGAATTGCAGACCCCACCGATCATTATCACGCCGCCTTCAAAACCGGGCCAAATCATCACGCGTTTTGTTCCAAACAATGACGGCGACAAGAAGCCGGATCGCCAGGATCGCCTGACCGGTAAAACATTCCGGCCAACGATCATGCTTGAAGCGCCAGAAGTTCATTACCTCTGGGAATGCGATGCACAATCCAGGCAGGCGGAAGACGTTATGGAAGCCGCACGCTGCCTGATCTGCCTCGGCTGGGGAATTGACATGGCTTATGCCGATGCCAGTTTAATTACCGAGGAAGATATTGGGAAAATTGCAGGAATTCGGTGGATTC
Organism: Planctomycetota bacterium; assembly: GCA_021790475.1. Classification (GTDB taxonomy): domain Bacteria; phylum Planctomycetota; class Phycisphaerae; order WQYP01; family WQYP01; genus JAKBMM01. Next base: position 7,650 of record JAJYDU010000066.1, read on the forward strand.
CGAAGCCGGATACATGGCGCGATGAAGGAATGCTTCGTGTGAACCGCCAGGGATCGCTGAATGACCTCCGGTATGCCCATCAATCAGCGCTCAATCGTATTGACCATGGCAAAACGCTGAAAATCGTGGAGAAACCGCACGTATTTAAGCACGTGTTCTACGCCAGCCCTGAACGGCCGCTTGGCCGGCCCTGCATCTTCTTTGTTCTCCGCGATGGGGAGGGTGAGTTTTTCCCTTACCCCCAGGCGAAACTGATTCATATCGCCGGGATGATGCGGTGTGCGGCGATCAAGGCGATGCAAGATTATCCGCCTAGGGGAATCAACGATCCCAAATCATGGGTTGATACATTCGTTGCCGGTCATCGCAATGGCAATAATGAACACAAACAATTCTCGTATGTACCGCTGCCATCCATCGGCCACGAACACGCTGACTGCGATATCCGCCGCGTGATGATTGTCGCGCCTTTCGGCGAGGACGCGAATCTGGATCATCTTGCCGAACAACTTGACGGCCGCCAGCTTCAGTGCGAAGGACGCGGCGCGGCTCCACGCCTCCAGCGCCAGCGCGGTGACGGTGTGACTAAACAATACACCGAAAAATCAGCGACGTGGGCCACCGTCACCCCCATCATTCTTCCTGGCCATGACGACCATAAACCGGCCAAGACCCGCAAACTGCTGGAAACCGCATTGCGGCAAAGCGGCATCGAACAACCGTGTGAATTTACCTGGAGCGCGGTTCCAAATTTCAAGAACTGCCTCTCGGCATATAAACACGACCGGCAAGGCCGCCCAATCGGATATTTTCGCCCCGATCATCTGGCCGGGTTGACCGCTGTCCACGCGCGGATCACATTCACCCACCCGGTTGCCGGGCCGATCATCATCGGCGCCGGACGGCACTGCGGTTTGGGTACATTGGCCGCGTGGGATACCCAATAACGCCGCGCAGCGCCCGCGGCGGCATGAATGCCGACCACAAGCAAGCGTTTCCGCCAGAAGCGTTCTGACGATGGTGGTCGTCGTCCCGCGGGCTTTTTCCGCATCATATTTGATTCGCCGGTCCCCGGTCCCATTGCCCTCGGCCATTCATCCCATTTCGGCATGGGATTGTTTATGCCGGTGGCGGGGTGATCGTACCGGCGGCATGAATCCCGCCGCCAATACGGTCTCCGGGCCGATCATCATCGGCGCCGGACGCCATTGCGGTTTGGGGGTTCTAGCGACGATGGAGGGGACAATGGCGGGACGCGCCTCGTAAGCTGGGCGTTGGATCGGCTCTATCGTATGATGAAGCGAGAGATCTGAACCCGGGGGCACGCCGCCATGACCCAGACCCTCATACGTCCGACCCGCGAGCAACTCGCCCGCTTCTGCCGGCAGCATCACATTCGTACGCTCGCTCTGTTCGGCTCGGTGCTCCGCGACGATTTTTCGCCCCACAGTGATATTGACGTGCTGATCGAGTTCGAAGCCGGGCATGTGCCCGGATATTTCGGCCTCTTCGATCGGGCCGAAGAGCTGTCCCAACTTTTCGGCGGCCGCAAAATCGACCTCCGCACCCCCGCCGATCTGAGCCGGTATTTCCGCGGACAGGTGGTGGCCGAGGCGGAGGTACAATATGCCGCCCAGTGACCAGGTGCGTTTGCGACACATCGTCGACGCGGCGCGCCGGGCGATGACGTTCTTGGAGGACCGGCGGCGAGACGACCTGGGTGGGGATGAGATGCTCGGCCTGGCGCTGGTGCGTTTGCTTGAGGTCATCGGTGAAGCCGCACGGGGGGTGTCCGACCGCCTCCGGCGGGAGCATCCTGAAATCGCGTGGAGCAAAATGGCCGGCATGCGGGATCGGCTTATTCACGGCTACTTCGATATTGATTTCGATATCGTTTGGGCAACCGTCCAGGAGGATCTGCCGCGGTTGATTCACCAGATCGAACCACTTCTGGTTCCCTGACCCGATCCAAGTCGACCGGCGCCGGCGCGTTTTCGCGGCCTGCGCGTGGAGGTTTGGCGCCGGGTGGTATTGCGGGTTGGGCACGCCGGTGGCGATCTGAAATTTGGGATATCAGAAGGCCGCCCGCAAGTACGGCGATCTGTGCCTGCGGATTCATCTTCCACGATGGACCGGGCCGGCAACCGCCGATTCCAATACCTCGCGGATAAAACGTGCGTAGGGAATGCCCCGTGCGGCCGAATGCCGTTTGACCGCGTTGAGTAACTGCCGCGACAACCGCATATTGATCTGTGCGGTCTTCCGCTCAAGCTCAAACCGCATCGGCTTGAATTGTGAAAAATCAAGATCCGAAAGATCCTGATTGAGAAATGCCTCCGCTTCCACATCGCTTTTCAATCTTGGAACGCTACGTTTCATACTGTTTAACCTCTTTCCGGTGCATGTATCGCGCACTGATCGGCCGAATCAGCGGAACCGCTCCGCGATTTCGGATGGTAAAGGCGACAAACATCGCCCGGCCGGCGGAGTTTCTGCCAATGGCGATCAATCGATCCTCTTCCAACGAGTGTCCTATATCCGGCGCAACACGCGGCTCATTACCTAACAATGCCTCAATCTCGGCGACCGAAACCCCGTGTTTCCGGCATTTGGCCTTGTTCCCCTCGTCCCAATCAAATAACACCTCCTTGCGCATGTCACTATGCTACACATTCGTATAGACAATATCAAGGCCATGACGGTGTTACCGCGCCACACGCGCCGGCGATGAACACGACCACGTCATATATTTGCACGCATCGCGGGCGATGCGGCTAACCGCGGCCATATAGCCATAATGCCGGAATTCCGGTATCTTGTCGCCGCGTCGGATTTCCACGCATCGCGGGCGATGCGGCGAACCACGGGTGTATCCAACCGGATGGTTTCATGGTTGTCGCCTATCATTCAATTTTCTGCGCATACGGATTCTGGTTGCCAAACGATCCGCGCGGATCATGGTCGGATTTTGTCGGCGCGTGGGAATTGTTCATTGCCGGCGGTCCGGCCACGGCTTGCGGGTCCCGCCGCTCTGTCGCGGCCCAGGCGCATGATCGCGCCGCCCGGGAGGCCGGCAAGGCCGCACTTGTACATCCACCCATGCGTTTTAATTCGCGCCAAATCATAGCCATCGCCAACGGTTTCGCGGTCACGTGTGCCGAGGCCGATTTTCGCTTACTGGCCTGTGCCATCCTGCCCGAGCATGTCCATATCGTGACACGGCGGCATCCGCGCAACATCGAAATGGTCGTCGGCCACCTCCGGAGCCGGGCAACCAAACAGTTGGGGCTGGACGGCATTCGTCCGGAGCAACCCATCCGGGCGAAAAAGAGTTGGAATCGTTATTTTCGATCCTCCGGACGTACCGGGCGCGATTGCATACGTGCACGCCAACCTGCGCCGCGCCGGCATATCTCCACAGACCTGGCCGTTCGTCGAATCCCCCGGTCAGCCGCACCGCCCGCGGTGCGGTCCCATCATACCGGCCATTGATCCCATTTCGGCATGGGATTGTTTATGCCATCGGTGCTTTGAAATTGGAGATTTCAGAAGGCCGCCCGCAAGTGCGGCGATCTGAAAATCGGGTATTTCAAATAATTCAACGGTTCGATGGGGATCATTTACGCCAATGTTCGCGGGTATCTGAAACAACCATTCTGAAATTCCGGCGTTGGGCCGGTTATCGGGCGAAGGCCGTCCCATAATCCGGAAAATCCGGCAATATCGCCAAATATGTTGTATTATCTATATCGGTGTGCGTCGGCAACAACCGCCGGCGCGGCCCGGCGGCGAGTTCCGGCGTGCCGCCGGCGGAGGCAACCTGTCCGCCGCGCTTACCGCACAGGCTGGTATGGATTTCACCATGGATGAATACCTCTGGCCGGCCCGGCATGTGGCCGAATTCGCCTACTGCCCGCGGCTGTTTTATCTGATGGAAGTGGAAGGAGTTTATTACCCCAACGCCGACACTGAAAAAGGCAAGGCGGTGCATCGGCGCGTGGATAAACCCGGCGCCGCGGACAATGGCTGCGCCGCCGATAGCGATGGCGAAAACGCGGAATCCGGCGCCGCGGCGCCGGATCCGGACAAACCAAAATCCGTGCGCAGCCTGGCCCTGACCAGTCAGAAACTCGGCCTGACCGCAACCCTGGACCTGGCTCAAATTAACGGCGCCGTGGCCGTGCCGGTGGAATATCGCAAGGGCCGGCCGCAATATATCGTAACCGCGCCACCGGCGGATGATCCCGGCGAAGACGCCAACGACGCCACCCCCGCGCCCGCCACCCCCTGGCCCACGGACCGTGTGCAGGCGGGTCTGCAGGCGATTCTGCTGGAAGAGGCCGGCTATACGGTGCCGAAGGTTACGCTGTATTACGCCGCCGAACGCCGGCGGTTGGAACTGCCGGTCCTGGACTCGCTGCGCAAGGAAGCGCTGGATACCCTTGCATCCGCCCGCGGCTGCGCCCAGGGGCCGCGGCCGGCGCCGCTGGTTAATGATGCCAAATGCCCGCGCTGTTCCCTGCAACCATTTTGCCTTCCGGATGAAGTCAATTTTGAGCGTGCCGGCGCCGTCAGCCCGCGCAAGCTCTGGCCGCCGCGCGACGATGCGATTCACCTTGTGGCGCAGCGCGACGGCGTGCACATCGGCGTGCGCGGCATGTCGCTGCGGGTGACGGATAAAGACGGCAAGCTGGCGCGAGAAATCCCCCTGGCCAATCTGGAATCGCTGGGGATTCTCGGCGGCGTGCAGGTTTCCACGCAGGCCTTGTGCGCCCTGGCGGGCCGGAATATTCCGGTGGCGTTTCTATCCGCCGCGGGCCGGCTGATCACCATGACCGATCCGATGAACCCGGTCAGCGCGCTGATTCGCCGGGCGCAAGTCCACAAGTTTCAGAATACGGCAACGGCGCTGCAATTGTCGCGCGCCCTGGTGGCCGCCAAAATTATCAATCAGCGAACCATCCTGATGCGCAATCGCAAAGACCTGGACCCGCGGGCGGCGGACGATATGCGGGACCTGGCCGGGCGGGCCGGGAGTTGCGCCAGTGCGGAAAGCCTTCTGGGGCTGGAGGGACAGGCCGCGGCGATCTACTTTTCCCATTTCGGCGGAATTTTCCATCCGCCGTTTTCCAGCCTTTTCGAGGCCCAGGGCCGCCGGCGCCGCCCGCCGCCCGATCCGGTCAACGCCGTGTTGTCCTGGGGCTACACCATGCTGGTGCATGAGTCCATTTCCGCGCTGCGGCTGGCGGGACTGGAGCCGATGCTCGGGGCGTTTCATCAACCGCGTCCGGGCAAGCCGGCGCTGGCCCTGGATCTGATGGAACCGTTTCGCCCCCTGATCGCCGATTCCATTGCCATATCCACATTCAATCGCGGGGAACTGACCGAGGGACATTTCCTGCGCACGGCCGCCGGGTGTTCGCTTACGGATGCCGGGCGCAACGCCTTTTTCGGCGCCTGGGGCCGCCGGATGGATACGCCGGTGACGCATCCGGTGTTTGAATACCGCCTGAGCTACCGGCGGATGATGATGCTCCAGGCGCGGATGATTTCCGCCTGGCTGGTTGACGACATTGATACCCTTGCATTCTTGACGACGCGCTAGGAGGCTTCCCCCGTGCGGCGCTGTTACCTGGTCTGCTACGATATTTCCGACCCGAAGCGCTGGCGGCGGGTGTTCCAGGCGATGAAGGGTTTTGGGGAACACTGGCAGTATTCGGTTTTCTTCTGCGTGCTCAAGGATATTGACCGCGTGCGAATGCAGACGCAACTGGAAACCGAGTTGAATCTCAAGGCCGACCAGACGATCATTATTGATCTGGGGGCGGACGAAGAATCGGCCCGCGAGGCGGTGACGGTGTTGGGCGAAAGCCTGCCCAAGGCCGCCTCGGGCGTAGTAGTGGTATAATCATATTGTGCCGTTCGGTTGCGGCACGCCGGCAAAGATTCATTGACAAGTTCATACGCGAGTGCGCGGGCGCCGCGGGGGGATGCCGGGCGCGCTCGCGGAATTGTAACCTGTTATAAAGGATGGCCTTATGTTGATTGCCCATCGCCATGATTGGATTTTGCGTGCGACCAGGCGATCGCACTCGGATTGCGGCGCGCAACACCGCGTCTGCACGAGAGTTGCGACGCGAGCTATTTCCGCGGCTCATGAGCCGCGGCCCCATTGAAGCAGTAATACTCCGGATGGGCCATTCTCTCCGGTAAAATTTCCGCGGCTCATGAGCCGCGGCCCCATTGAAGCGTATTCATCCATCTATATTTACCATTCTTCAATTTAATTTCCGCGGCTCATGAGCCGCGGCCCCATTGAAGCTTCCGGAGAAAATTCGAGAATATCAGTATCATTGAAATTTCCGCGGCTCATGAGCCGCGGCCCCATTGAAGCCTTGATTTCAGTTTTTTGTGGTTCATAAGCCATTGATTTCCGCGGCTCATGAGCCGCGGCCCCATTGAAGCAATACGTCCGTGACACGCGGCCTTACACAATATCATATTTCCGCGGCTCATGAGCCGCGGCCCCATTGAAGCATATCTAGTATGATAACTGCATTATCGCGTATATATATTTCCGCGGCTCATGAGCCGCGGCCCCATTGAAGCCGAATTGCGGGAACGTGAGCTGCGCGACAAACAGATTTCCGCGGCTCATGAGCCGCGGCCCCATTGAAGCCATTTGCAGCATTCCATTTTTACCCCTTCATAAAAATTTCCGCGGCTCATGAGCCGCGGCCCCATTGAAGCTTGCCCCGGACTGGAAGGTCGGAGGCATCAGTATTATTTCCGCGGCTCATGAGCCGCGGCCCCATTGAAGCTTCTATGCTGCCGATTCTCATTCTGACCGTCGTTATATTTCCGCGGCTCATGAGCCGCGGCCCCATTGAAGCTTAAGCCGCTTTGTCTTCATCAAATAATCCAGAAGCGATTTCCGCGGCTCATGAGCCGCGGCCCCATTGAAGCATCAACCCCGGCGGAACCAACCAACTGGTCGGCTACAGAATTCCGCAGCTCCTGAGATGCGGCCC